>JBKJNF010000261.1:0-3597 GCA_046596155.1 Flavobacteriales bacterium
GTTCGCGCACTTCGCTGTGGAAGAAGGAAAGGCGTTGGCGGCGGACGGACAGAAGAAGCTCTTCGACCATGTGGAGCGCATGAGCAAGCCCGTGATCGCCGCGGTGAACGGCTTCGCGCTCGGCGGCGGACTGGAACTGGCGATGAGTTGCCATATCCGCGTGGCGAGCGACAACGCCAAAATGGGCCTGCCGGAAGTTTCGCTCGGCGTGATCCCCGGCTACGGCGGCACACAGCGCTTGGCGCAACTGGTGGGCAAGGGCAAGGCGATGGAGATGATCTTCACCGCAGGCATGATCAAGGCTGAGGAGGCGATGCAATGGGGACTCGTGAACCACGTTGTACCACAGCCCGAGTTGCTCGCCAAGTGCAACGAACTGGCCACCGCGATCATGAAGAATTCGCCCACCGCGCTGGCGGCCGCGATCCGCGCGGTGAACGCCGGTTACGAGCCGGGGGTGAACGGCATGCAACGCGAGATCGAGGAGTTCGGCAAGTGCTTCGGCACGGCGGATTTCAAAGAGGGGACAACTGCGTTCATGGAGAAGCGGAAGGCGAATTTCACGGGAGCGTGAGTAACGTTGTGAACATCGGACCTAACCGGTATACGCTTGTTCTTCGTACCGTTCTCATTTGCTTGTTCGGAGCCATCACGTTCTGGTTATTACGCTTCGCTCTTGTGGCGTCATATGGGGAGGCGTTCGCTCTTGTCCTGGTTTGCATTCTTTCTTCCCTATTGGTGCTATTCCCCGCCTCCCGAGGATACTTGAACTGGCCCTTTAGGGTGAAGCTTGAGGGAAACGACCTGACGACACAGACGCTCCTTTTCGGACGGTCATTGACCAACATCGCTGGCATCCGAACAATGCGGAAGACCACCTATTGGCATGGGGGACGGGCAACTTTCAACGGTCTTGTCCTCAATCTGACCAATGGTCAACGGATCGTTCTATCCGAGGGGAATCTTAAGTCGGTTGATGAGCTTCGCTCAGAGCTACTGAGATCGGGTATTCCCGAAGAGGCTTCCCGATGAGCACCCTCCGCAAACTCGCCGGGCAAACAGCCATCTACGGGCTCAGCAGCATCGTTGCGCGCTTTCTCAATTTCCTGCTTACGCCGCTCTTCACGAGCAAGGGCGTTTTCCCGCCGGCGGGGTTCGGGGTGATGACCGCCCTCTACGCGTGGGCCCCCTTCATCAGCATCGTGCTCACCTTCGGGATGGAGACCGCCTACTTCCGCTTTGCGACCAAAGCCGGTGGCGATGACCAGCGCGTGTATGGCACGTCGCTGTGGAGCGTGTCGCTCATTTCCGTGCTGTTCATTCTTGTAGGTGTGCTCTTCGCGCAACCCATTGCCAACGGCATCGGTTTCCCGGACTTCGCTTCGTCGGTGATGATGCTGGTGGTGATCCTGGGCTTCGATGCCCTCACCGCCCTGCCCATGGCCCGCTTGCGCAAGGAAGGTCGCGCCTGGTGGTTCGTGGTGGTGAACGCCAGCAACGTGGTGGTGAACATCGCCTTCAACTTGTTCTTCATCGGCTACTGCATGCGCAAGTTCAACGCCGGTGAAAGCACGCCGCTGATCGATGCGGTGTATGACCCACATATCGGCATCGGCTACGTCTTCCTCGCGAACCTCTTCAGCAGCGGAGTGAAATGGTTGCTGCTGTTGCCGCAGTGGTGGCCTTCGCGTCTGCGCTTCGACAAGGCCCTGCTGAAGCCCATGCTCGTATTCGCCATGCCGTTGTTGATCGCAGGCTTTGCGGGCATGATCAATGAGACCGCCGACCGCATTCTCCTGAAACACCTGTTGCCAGCGGCCACGGCCAACGAGCAGATCGGGATCTATGGCGCGTGCTACAAGCTGGCCATCCTCATCACGCTCTTCATCCAGGCCTTCCGCATGGGTGCCGAGCCCTTCTTCTTCAGCCACGCGAAAGAGAAGAACAGTGCCGAGACCTTCGCCCGCATCATGAACGTGTTCGTGGCCGTGTGCATGAGCGCCTTCCTCTGCGTGATGCTCTTCATCGACCTGTTCAAGTACTTCATTCCGAACGAGGCCTACTGGCCGGGCCTGCGCGTGGTGCCCATCCTGATGCTGGCCAATGTGTTCCTGGGCATCTACTACAACCAAAGCGTGTGGTACAAGCTAAGTGACAAGACACGCGCCGGTGGCACTATCGCCATCATCGGGGCCGCCATTACGCTGATCCTCCTGTTCACGTTGATACCGCCCCTGGGCTACATGGGTGCTGCTTGGGCAACGCTCGCGTGCTATGCGGGCATGGCCATGATCAGCTACGTATGGGGGCAACGGCATTACCCCATTCCGTACAATGTGAACCGCGTGTTGGGGTACATGGCCTTTGGCGTGCTGGCTTGGTTGGCATGCGAACAACTGCCGCTTCAGGGTGTGCCACAGTACGCTGTAAGAGCATTGGTGCTCTTCAGTTATTTGGCGTCCGCCTGGAAACTTGAACGCTACGCAATGCGACCTTTGTCGCCCTGAACGAGTTCTTGAATCCGCTCGACATGACAAAGGTCCGGATCTTCAACAAAAGCCGTCACCCGCTGCCCAGCTACGCCACTGAGCAAAGCGCTGGTATGGACCTGCGCGCCAACCTGGATGCCTCCATCCTTCTGCTCCCCGGTCAACGCGCACTGATCCCCACCGGCCTCTACTTGGAACTCCCGGAAGGCACCGAGGCTCAGGTGCGCCCGCGCAGTGGCCTGGCCTACAAGCACGGGGTTACCGTGTTGAACGCCCCGGGCACCATCGATGCGGACTACCGCGGCGAGGTGGGTGTTCTGCTCATCAACCATGGGAAGGATGATTTCGAGGTGAAGGATGGCGAGCGGGTGGCCCAGTTGGTCATTGCCACTTACATCAGGGTCTCTTTCGCGGAAGTTGATGACCTTCGCGCCACCGAAAGAGGATCCGGCGGCTTTGGCCACACCGGAACACGTTAGGAACCGAACCGAAAGGAATGAAGATCATCGTCCCCATGGCGGGCATGGGCAAGCGGATGCGTCCGCACACCCACACCACCGCCAAGCCCCTGCTGCCCATCGCCGGCAAGCCCATCGTACAACGCCTTGTTGAGGACCTGGCCTCCGTGGCCGGTGAGCCTGTGGAGGAAGTGGCCTACATCGTACACCCCAGCTTCGGCAAAAAGGTGGAGGATGAACTGCTCGCCATCGCCACCGCTATTGGCAGCAAGGGCAGCATCCACTACCAGAAGGAAGCCCTCGGCACCGCGCACGCCATCCTCTGCGCCGAGAAGGCCCTGCGCGGCCGCGTGATCGTGGCTTTCGCCGACACCCTCTTCCGCGCCCATCTGAAACTGGACAAAGACTGCGACGGCGTGATCTGGGTGAACAAGGTGGAGGACCCCAAGCCCTTCGGCGTGGTGAAGCTGGACGAAAAGGGCATCATCACGGAGTTCGTGGAGAAGCCACAGACCTTCGTGAGCGACCTCGCGATCATTGGCATCTACTACTTCGCCGATGGCGAGTACCTGCGCAAGGAAATGCAGTTCCTCATCGACAATGACATCCGCGACAAGGGTGAGTACCAGCTGACCAACGCCATGGAGAAC
>JBKJNF010000333.1:0-6001 GCA_046596155.1 Flavobacteriales bacterium
GGCCTTCTCCGGCGAATCGATGTCGCCGTTGCCGAAGATGGGGATGCGGATGCGGGGGTTGTTCTTCACCTCACCGATCAGCGTCCAATCGGCGGGACCTTTATAAAGCTGGGCGCGGGTGCGACCGTGGATGCTGAGGGCCTGAATGCCTACATCCTGCAAGCGCTCAGCCACTTCCATGATGTTCTTCGTCTGTTCACTCCAACCCAGGCGGGTCTTCACGGTCACGGGCAGCTTCACGGCTTTTACCACTTTATCGGTAAGGCGCACCATCTTGTCGATGTCCTGAAGCAGGCAGGCGCCGCCGCCTTTGCTCACCACCTTGTGTACAGGGCAACCGTAGTTGATGTCGATGAGCTCCGGACCGGCAGCTTCAGCGATGCGCGCGGCCTCCTCCATGGCGTCCTCGCTGCCCCCGAAAAGCTGGATACCGACGGGGCGCTCGTCGGGGAAGATGTCCAGCTTCTTCATGCCCTTGGCAGCTTTGCGGATGAGCCCTTCGCTGCTGATGAACTCGGTGTACATCAGGTCAGCCCCGTGCTTTTTGCACAATGCACGGAAGGGCGGATCGCTCACATCCTCCATAGGCGCGAGCAATAGCGGGAATTCCGGCAGTTCGATGGGACCGATGCGAGGCATGCCTGAAAAAGGTCAGCGAAGGTACGAAGATGCCTAGCGGGCCTAGTTGATCTGCCTTTTGAACCACCGCAGCACCCACCAGAGCAAAAGCCCTAGCAGCACGAAGGCGATGATCGGGAGGAACCAGGCGAGCAAACTGAGCGCAGCGGCGCCCGCGGTCTCGGCGGTGGAAACTACGTGGTTGCCAAGTCCTCCAGTGCTGGCCGTGCTGGCCACGCGGGTGGTCGCGGTGCTTCCAGCGATGAGCCCGGCCAGTCCGCCGCCGGCGATCAACGCAAGGGACCAGGTCCACAAGGGCGGCAGGTGGGCCATGGTGCTGGCGGCCACCACGGTGCCGGCCACGGAGGCCAAGGGTACAGCAATGACATCCAGTAAGTGATCCACGTACGGGATGTAGTAACCGAGGATCTCCACCAGTGTGGCCGCACCGAAAGCAATGACAGCGGGCAGTGTGCTCATCCATTCAAAGCCCCAGCGCAGATCCACGCCACCCACGTGCAGGTAGGAGAGCACACTCGCGATGAACAAAGGCAGGAACACGCGCAAGCCGCAGGCCGCAGCCAAGCAGATGCCTAGCATCACCGAGGTTCCTACCGGAAGCAAGGAACTGACCTCCATGGAGACAAAGGTGCGGTGATCAAGGATCGATCCACATTTGCGAAAGTTCGACAAGGTGAGAGCTCGCGCGGGACGCCCTTTCCCATTGGGGGGAGGCTTCGATCGACCATCCGCATTCGCTTCGCTCATCGGCTTTTTCGTTCCGTCGTTCGCTCAAGCTGCGCTTGGTGCCCGACCGAACGAAAAAGCCGCCCTGCGGGGCGGCTGTTCGATCGGCGGAGAGAGAGGGATTCGAACCCCCGTTACCCTTTCAGGTAAACACACTTTCCAGGCGTGCGCCTTCAACCACTCGGCCATCTCTCCAGATGGGCGGCGAAAGTAAGCAAGTGGACGATGCTCAGGCCGGGCTCAATTCACCGCACAGCGGTTCGGCAAAGCGCTGGGCCACCAATTCGGCCGAAAGTCCCTGCCCGAAGAGGAACATTAGCTTGGTGATCGCGGCCTCTACGGTCATATCCTGCGCGCTGATCACGCCCATTTCCGCGAACGCCTTGCTGGTGGCATAGCGGCCCTGCTCCACGCGTCCGCCCAAACATTGCGTGCTGTTCACCAGCATGATGCCATGCTCGCGAGCAGCACGCAGAGCGTCCAAGAATGCCTCGTCCGTGGGGCCGTTGCCACTGCCAAAGGTGGTAAGCACGGCTGCCTTCAGCTCGGGTGTGGACAAGGCCTGACGCACCCAGTGCGCGCCAATGCCCGGGAACAGGCGAATAATGCCAATGTTCAGATCCAGCCGGTCATGCACCTTCAGCGGACCAGAACGCAGCGGCAGGATGGCATCGTGATCGTAGCGGATGTGCACGCCGGCCTCGGCCAGCACAGGCCAGTTTGGGCTGCGGAAGGCCTCGAAGCGATCGGCATGCACCTTCACCGAACGGTTGCCACGGTAAAGGCTGTATTCAAAATATACAGCGACCTCGTGCACTATGGGGCGACCTTCAAGGCGAGCAGCAGCGATCTCGATCGCAGTGAGCAGGTTCTCCTTGCCGTCCGTGCGGATGGTGCCAATGGGCAGTTGCGAACCCGTAAGGATCACCGGTTTACCAAGGCCCTCAAGCAGGTAGCTGAGCCCGCTGGCGGTATACGCCATGGTGTCACTGCCGTGCAACACCACGAATCCGTCGAAATCGTTGTAGCGCTGGCCGATGATGCGGGCGATGCGCACCCAATCCTCTGGCCGCATGTCGCTGCTGTCGATCGGCTTTTCGAAGGACACGGCCTCCAGCTTAGCGCCGATGCGCTCCAACTCAGGCACATGCTCTTCGAGGTGCTCGAGGTCCATGGGCCGCAGTTCACCGCTGCGGGCATCGGCCACCATGCCAATGGTGCCGCCAGTGTAAATGATCAGTACGCGGGAGGATGTGCTCATGACTTGGCGGACAAGGTTCTGGGCACGGGCGTTTGAAAGAGGCGGGCGGCGTTGGCGGTCGTGATGTCGGCGATGTCGGCCAGGCTGCGACCCGTGGCATTGGCAAGGGCCTGCGCCATCAACGGGATGTAGCTGCTCTCGTTGCGCTTGCCGCGGTGTGGCACAGGCGAGAGATAGGGCGCATCCGTTTCGAGCACGCACTTGTCCGGGCCCAGTTCAGCCATTACCTGCGACAGTCCGCTCTTCGGATAGGTGATCACGCCACCAATGCCCAGCATGAAGCCGCCCAATTCCACGATCAGTCGACCGTGTTCCAGCGATCCTGTAAAGCAATGGAACACACCACGCAAGGTGCTGTCGTTCTCCTCCTCCACAATGCGATACACCTGATCGAAGCTCTCGCGGCAGTGGATCACCACGGGTAGCGCAAGTTCCTTGGCCCATCGCACCTGTGTGCGGAAAGCGTCCTCTTGTTGCACCAGGTACGTTTTGTCCCAATACAGGTCGATGCCGATCTCGCCCACCGCGTAATACCGCCCGTTCCCGAGCAAGCGTTCAACCTCGGCCAGGTCCTTGACGGGCTCGGCTCCGACCGAGCACGGATGCAGGCCCATCATGGGGAAGCAGATGTCCGGATGCGCATCGCACAACGCATGCAACGCCTCCACGCTTTCGTGGTCGATGTTCGGCAGGTAAAGCCGGGTCACTCCCGCATCCAGCGAACGGCGCAGCATATCCTCGCGATCGCTCTCGAACTGCTTGTGGTACAGGTGGGCGTGGGTGTCTACGAACATCGGCCGCGAAGTAAGGACATGCAGTGATGGGACCGGTGGGGCGCGGCTACTTTTGCGCGCCCGCCGCCTTCGCGAAGACGCATCGGCGACCACTGTATGAAGATCCTCGTCATCCGTTTCAGCTCCATCGGCGACATTGTGCTGACCTCGCCGGTAATGCGTTGCTTAAAAGAGCAAGTGCCCGGCGCCGAGGTGCACTTCCTAACGAAGGACATCTTCCGTTCACTGGTGGAACATTCCCCGCATGTGGATAAGGTCCATGCTGTGATGGACACGCTGGGCGATGTATTGCCGCAGTTGAACCAAGAGCGCTTCGACCTGATCGTGGACCTGCACCACAACCTGCGCACCTGGCGTGTGAAACGTGCGCTGGGCGTACCATCGAAGAGCTTTCCGAAGTTGAACTACGAGAAATGGCTGTTGGTGAACTTTCGCAAGAATGCGTTACCCGCGACGCACATCGTGGATCGCTACCTGAGCACAGTGGCCCACCTAGGTGTGAAGAACGATAGCAAGGGCCTGGAGCTGTTCATACCTGCGGAGAAGGAGGTGGCCCTGAGCACCCTACCGGACTTGCACCGCACGGGGTACACTGCCTTGTGCATCGGTGGAGCGCATTTCAGCAAGCGGCTCCCAGCACATATGTTGATCGACCTGGCCCAGCGCATCGAAGGACCCGTGGTGGTGATCGGTGGTCCGGAGGATAAAGTGGTGGCGCGTTCCATGGCCGATGCGGTCGGCGGTCGCGTGCTGGATGCTACGGGGCAGTACGATCTGCTGGGCAGCGCATCATTGATCCGCCAAGCACACAGCGTAGTGGCGCACGACAGCGGGGCGTTGCACGTGGCTTGCGCGTTCCAGCGTCCGGTGGTGAGCGTGTGGGGTAACACGGTACCCGCCTTTGGCATGGGACCGTACCAACCGCAACAGCCGCAGAACGTGCACATCGCCGAGGTCCTCGGACTCGATTGCCGGCCGTGTTCGAAGATCGGTTTTGAACATTGCCCCAAGGGACATTTTAAGTGCATGGAGGATCAGGACCTGGCACGGATCGCTGAACTTGCGCGCCGTTGAACATGGCTTGGGACATCTACATACAGGACCTGCCGGAGGTCGCTTCCACGAAGGACATTCCGGCTGAATTCAAACCGGGGCCCATCGGCCTGCGCACCGAGCTGGAGCAACGTATCCTACAGGCCATACCCTTCGCGGAGCGGCAGGATGACTGGCTGTTCGCGCGCACAGCGGATGTGGACCTGAGCATCCAGTTCCAGATGGAGGATGCCGAGCGCGTGCGTTATGCCGTGGTGCACGTGCACGGTGGCGAGCAGAGTGCGTTGTGCGTAGCGGCCTTGCTGAATTCGCTTGGCATGCGCGCCCTGGACAGTGCCACCGGCGAGTTCTTTGACGGCGCTGCGATGGAGGAGGGCTTGTAGGGGCTTGCGCGGCGCGAAGGCAGGCTTCCGCATAACTTGGCCGTGTCATGCATCCGAAACTCGAATTAAGTCCTCTGCGCTTGGCCTTGGCATCGCTGGAACGGCTCCCGCTGGACCGCGTGGTGGATGATGTACACCGGGATGCGGCCATTCAGCGGTTCGAGTTCACATATGAGCTGTGCTGGAAGTTCATGAAACGGCACCTGGACTGGGCTGGGGTATCAGGCACGGATCTGATGGGCCGTCGCGAACTGTTCCGCGAAGCCGCGCGAGCGGGCTTGATCGAAGATCCTTTGCGCTGGGTACAACACCACGATGCCCGCAATGCGACAAGTCACAATTACGACGAAGCGAATGCGCGACGGGTCTTTGAACAGATCGAAGCATTCGTTGCCGACGCCCGGTACTTGATGGCTGAACTATCCGAGCGCCATGCTTGATCTTACACCAAAGCACCTCGAGCTGTTGCTGGCGATCTTGCGGCAACGTGTGCCGAACGTGCGTGTCTATGCCTATGGCTCACGTGTTACAGGCAAGGCGCGGCCATTCAGCGACCTGGACCTGGCCTTGCACGGTGACGGGCCTATTCCCCGTGAACACCTGGCCCAGCTTCGTGAGGATCTCACGGACAGCGACCTTCCGATGCGCGTGGACCTTGTGGACCTACATCAGATCTCTGAGCCGTTCAAGGAGGTGATCAACGCACAGCGCGTTGCGGTGGCCTGATCGCTAGTCGAACAACGCCTTCAATTCGGTCGCATCCTCCGGCTTCATCTTGCCGGCGAGGATCAGGCGCAACTGGCGGCGGCGGAGGGCACCATCGAAGCGCTTCTGCTCCTCCTCGTTACCGGGTATCACTTCCGGCACGGCCACGGGATGCCCGGCCTGGTCCACGGCCACGAAGGTGAAGATCGCGCTATTGCACTTGATGCGGCCACCCGTCACCTGGTCCTCCACCCACACATCGCTCCACACTTCCATGCTGGTGCTGAACGCACGGCTCACCTGGCTGCGGATCGTCACGAAGTCGCCGAGCTTGATCGCCCGATCGAAGCTTACGTTGTTCACCGCAGCCGTCACCACCACGCGCTTGCTGTGGCGGTGCGCAGCGATGGCGCTGTTGATGTCCAGCCACTTCATCAACT
>JBKJNF010000119.1:0-16475 GCA_046596155.1 Flavobacteriales bacterium
CTGTAACGCTGCAGTGCTTGGGCGTCAATGGGTCGACCGTTAAGGGTGTCTATGATAATACACCGGTCGCTGGTAACGCGGACACGCCATTCCCAACGAATACCGGGACCGCGGTGAACGGGGGCAACAACCGCCGGGGACATAGGGTGCAGTACATCTACCCAGCGGCTGAATTGACCGCCGCAGGGCTCTGCCCCGGACCGATCACCAAGTTCTCCTTTTACGCACTCAGCAATGATCAAGGCATCGTAGGCGCTACGCCTGGATCCGATATTCTGGTGGATGTGCGGATGGGGACAACGGCCCTCGCGAATTTTGGCCCCACTGTGGCTTCCCAGACGACGCCGCTTGCGGTTGATTGGGATGCGGGCACAGAAGGCTCCGGGAACATCAACGCTGGGTCGGCCATCGCCATTCTGGTGCAGAACGGATGGGTGGATTTCACGCTCACTGGGGCTGGGTTCAACTGGGGGGGTGGAAATTTGGTCATCGACGTTTCATGGGCGAGGTCGGCCACGATCGGCCTCTCACCCGCGGTGCAATTGGAGGAAGGGTTGGGCTACACGGCCACTAAATGGGTGCAGGTGATCACGCCTCCATTTACCAGCATCTCGCATGGCAACACCTACCAGGATAACCCACTGACGGCAGGTGCGAACACGGGTACCACGACAAACCGGCCGGTCACCCGCTTTTTCGGACGCGTACAATCTACCGGATATACTGCCTCCGATCTGTTCGCGTCCTATCTGAACTACGCCGGTGGGCTTATCGTGGACTCCGCCACCGTAAGTCCGGGCGTGTGGGCCGATGCAAATTATCGCGGGCCAGGTTCGATACGGGCGCGGGTGGCGGTTTATGATGGCAACACCTTCCTGAGCGACCACGTGTTCGACCGGTATTTTGATGGCGACGTGAAACCTGAGGATCAGCGCGCCAGCGAGGGGTATGCCTACATCGGTGTGAACCAGTTGAAAGAGTACCTCCAGAAGAACCGCCACTTACCCAACATGCCTTCACGCGAGGAGTGGGCCACCCATGGTGCCCCTTCGCTGGGAACGCTTCAGACCGGTCTATGGGAGTCCGTTGAATCGCAGGCCCTGCAGATCACCGAACTTGAAAAGGACCTGCGGGCCATGGAATCCATGGCCTTCGGGCGGCGGGCCACACAGGACGAATTGACCGCGATGCTGACCGATGTGAAGGAAAGTCGACGACTTAGCGAGGCTCAGAAGCTGCATCTCGCTGAAGCCATCCAGCAGCGCCTGAGCGCCTTGAACAGCACCAAGTGAACACCTCACAGCGAACCCACATGAAATCGATCTTCCTTCGCTCCCTTACCGCATTGGCGGTGGTGATCACTAGCTCCGCACTGTTCGCCCAGACCACGGGTAACATCGGCGTGAACAACGATGGCCGCAATCCTGACGCCAGCGCCATCCTGGATGTGAACTCCAACTACCTGCCGCTGGCCACCGCGCAACAAAAGGGTATGCTCATTCCTCGCATGACCCAAGCCCAGCGCAATGCCATTGGCGCCACTGTAGCTGCCCAACAAGGCATGCTGATCTACCAGACGGACAACACGCCTGGTTTCTACTACATGGAATACACCAATACGTGGGTGCGTGTTGCTAATGGTGGCAATGGGTGGGACCTAGCTGGGAACAATGTACCCACCCCTGCCAATGATTTTTTTGGCACCCGCGACAATATCGACCTCGTTTTCAGAGCCAACAATCTGGAGGCGATGCGCCTGAAGGGGGCGGCTGCTGGTCGCTATCTGGGTATTGGCACCACCACGCCTGCCGAGCAAGTGACGGTGAATAACGCCATCCGCATCTACACCCCTGCCCCTGGTCCATACAGCGCCACAACTACCACGCCCGGGGTTATCCAATATCGCCCTGATACGCTCTTTGCGACCTTCGTTCCTCCCGCAGGCCCGCCATTGCAGAACATTGATGCGCTCATGTGGAATGGCCACTGGGGTCAAACCTCTGCGGTCACGGTGTCCAACATCACATTGGCTGACGCCAATACCGGAGGGTTGCGCAAATTGGAGAACGATTATGAGGAGCGTTTCACAAAGGCCTTTCAACAACAAGGTTCCCCTGTGTGCAATACCGGACAGGTAGCCGAGGTTCCACAGGGTGCGACTACTTATTCCAACACGGCACCGAACCCGCTGCTCGTTACGCCATTCCCGTTCGACGTGGCCACACGCCGCTTTCGCAACCAGTACCTGTTCAGAGCAAGCGAACTGAACGTGGAGACAGCTCAATTGAACGGAAGCCCGAACCAGGTCGGCGGCCTGTGCGCCGGGTCCCCCTTGGACAACATCAGCTTTTGGGTGAACCAAACTATCGCTTTGAACAACCCCCAACGGTCCATGGATTATGTGGTCACAGTGAAGCACGTTGCGTTGGGCATCAACGACCTCTCGGGTGGTTTTGACAATGGAACGGACCCGGCAGCAGGCTGTAACTTTGCTGCTGCGGCTACTCTACCCGCAGCTGGTGCAGCCGGTTGGCGCACCTTTAATTTGGTACCCGCGTTTGTTTGGGACGGGGTCCGGAATGTGGTGGTGGAGATCGCTTGCAAGACAGCCGGTGGCGGCGGTGGTACCGTTGTAGGAGGTATTCCAGTGCGAGCAACCAATACAGGACTGAATCTTACCTACAGCGCCTATGCTCAACCTATCTATGCTGCCGCTTGCAGCCCGGCGAGTGGAATCGGCAACTGTAGCCCTCTCAACACGGCTACAAATCTGCCTTCAGCCGGGTGCGGTATCTCCGGAACCTCCGTCTGGCGTCCGGTCATTCAATTCGGTGGCAGCGTGGCCAACGCATCCCCATTGACCTCAGGTAATAATTCCTACATCTACTATGTGGGTGGTCTGATAGCGGAGGCCACCACTGCCGGGGCACCTTGGGGTCGGCAGGTCACGCCGTATTACAGCTTCAAGGGTCCGGGTACTATAGCGGCGGAGAATGGTGTTTATGATAATACCACACAGCTCAATGACCATGTCTTCGATCGGGCCTTTGATGGAGCTGTGGCACCAAGCGATGCCGCCTCGTTCGGGTCTCAGCGCAACTTGCGCATCAGCGAAATGTCCGACTTCACACGCATGAACCGCCACTTGCCAACCATCAAGGGCCGGGACAGTTGGAGGACGGAAGGTGGGTTCTCCTTGGGCGATCTGACCAACCAGCTATGGACCACCACGGAGACGCAAGCGCTCTACGTGGCTGAGTTGAATGATCGGCTGAATGTGTTGGAACTCCTGTCCAACGACCGCCCGATCAGTCCTGAGGAACTGACGTTAGCGCGAACACTGCTTCCTGCCATGGCCGATTACACGGATGCCGAAAAGGCCGCCTTGTTGCACAGCCTGGGCGAACGCACCGTTACCACCAACCAACGCTGATCCCCGCGGAACCCATGAACTACACACATCTCCTGCGGTACGGCTCCTTGGTCCTCATCGGCTCGTTGATGAGCCTGGACCTGTCCGCTCAGGTCCGGATCAGTCCCAACTCGGCTGCTCCTACCACCAACAAGGCCATTTTCGAACTGAACGACCTTACTCGGGGGTTCCTGGCCCCACGCGTGGTGTACGCTCAACGCCCTCCGAACGCCGCTCCAGTTCCTGCGAACTCGCTCTTGATCTATCAGACCGACTCCAGCACAGTGACCGGTGAACCCAAGGGCTTCTATTATTGGGATGCCACCGTGCCCGTCGTTAATAAGTGGGTGCATGTGAGCTGGGGTTCCAATTGGAAACTAGGCGGTAATACCGGGACCAATCCCGTTACCGACTTCATTGGCACCACCAACGCATTCCCCTTGGACCTTCGCACCAATGGGGCAACCCGCATGCGTGTGAACACCACGGGGCAGGTCCAGATGGGCACCATTGCGGTAGCGACTGAACAGCTGGAAGTGAATGGTGCCGTTAAGCTTACGGGGGCCAGTGCTGCTGTTGCCACCGAAGGTGCCATCCGCTTCAATGCCGCCACAGGTGCGCATGAGGGCAACGTGAACAACAACCTCGCTCCTCCGCAGATCCAGTATGTCGGATGGTACCAGTTGGAGAATGCCTTCAAGGTCCGCGTGAAACAGCGGTATAAGACCACGCCCACAGTAGCGTGCCAATACCCCTTGCCAGTGATAGTGCCTGCTGGTGTGCAACAGGGCAGTTGGCCGACCATTGACCTGAACGGTGCTGCGGCCAATCCGAGCACTGGGGCTACGTTGGAGACCCCCTTCAGCACCTTTTGGGAGGATGGACGCCACCAATATCTGTATCAAGGGGCTGATCTTCAAGCCCTGAACATCTGCCCGAATACGGATGTGAAGGGTGTAGCTTTCCGGGCCGCCGGAGCAGGAACCGGGCTGGGCATGCGGAACATCAAGATCAGCATGAAGAATACCACGTCCGCGGGTCTCAACGACTTCGAATACACAGGATTGCTCCAATGTTACAGCAACCCAGGTCCATTCGTCGTGGTCAATGAATGGAATGCCTTCTCGTTCGGAACGAACTGGCAGTGGTTAGGGCCCGGGATCAACATGCTCGTGGAGTACTGCTTTGATAATCAGGACTGGACCAGCAACACGCCGGTGTATTACGAAACCACCGCATACAATGCCATGTACGGCCTGTACTGCGATGCCTGCGGCCATCCCACCTTTGGCGCGCAAACATGTTATTACACCGGACCCTGTACTGGCACGAATACGCCCCCATCAGGCGCTTCGCAGACCACCCCTGGCGTGCTTTGCACCGGATGGGGCTGGAATGGCCTTTCCGGGGGTGGCTGTGCATGGACCTCCGCAACCAGTCTGACCACCTGCGATGGTACGTTCCAGTACCAAGGTGCCCAAAGCGCGGCTGCTCGTCGTCCACTATTGAAACTGGACGCCGCGATCGGTGGTACGTTCCCGACCTATCCGAACAGTTCCTACCTCCTAGCCCAGGAGGGTCTGATGGTCGGTTCACCAGCATGGGCTGCGAGCGGTGCTTCGCCGAACTACCTCTTCAAAGGACCCGGCACGATCAGCGCACAAAGCAGCGTTTGGGGAGGAACCGTCCTGCTCAGCGACCATGTGTTCGATAAGTACTATGATGGCACCGTGAAGCCGGAAGATGCTGCACGTGCTGCAGGCTATCGCCACTATTCGGTGGATGAGATGGCCAAGTATGTCGCCGCCGAGCGCCACCTACCCACCATGGACGGCCGACAGAAATGGATGAGCGATGGTGAGTTCAGCTTGGATAAGCTCACCAACCAACTGTGGGTCACCGTGGAGGAACAGAGCCTCTACATCAAGGAGCTTAACGAGCGCATGGATGCCCTGCAGCAGTTCCTAGTGGAGAAGCGCCTGAAGGAGTTGAAGAAGAAACGCTAAGCCTAGCAACAGCATAACGGAACGGGAGCCGATGGCTCCCGTTCTGCTTTTCCATCATCTTGTGCGGGTCTGTAAACCGAAGAGCCCTCTTTCGAAGGCCCTTCCTTTGAATGATAGACTGGGTTCAGCCTAGATAGGCGCGCAAGGTGCGGCCACGACCGGCATGCTTCAGGCGGCGAATGGCCTTCTCCTTGATCTGGCGCACGCGCTCACGCGTGAGGTCGAACTTCTGGCCGATCTCCTCCAGCGTATGCGGTTGATTTCCCTTCAGCCCGAAGTACAGGCGGATCACGTCGGCTTCGCGCGCGCTCAAGGTGTCGAGCGAGCGTTCGATCTCCAATCGGAGACTGTCCGTCATCAGGGCCTCCACGGGATCGGGCATGTCCGTGTTGCGGAGCACATCAAGCATGGTACCGCTGTCATCGCCTTCGCGCAACGGGGCGTCCATGCTGAGGTGTTTGCCGGAGTTGCTCATGCTGGTCTTCACCTCGTCGAGGGTCATTTCCAGCACCTCGGCCAACTCTGCCGCGGTGGGTGCACGTTCGTGTTCCTGTTCCAATTTGGCGAAGGCTTTGTTGATGCGATTGATGGAACCGATCTTATTCAGCGGCAATCGCACAATGCGCGCTTGTTCGGCCAGGCTTTGTAGGATCTGTTGCCGGATCCACCACACGGCATAACTGATGAATTTGAAGCCACGCGTTTCATCGAAGCGTGTGGCCGCTTTGATCAGCCCCAGGTTTCCCTCGCTGATCAGGTCGGGCAGTGTAAGTCCCTGGCCCTGGTACTGCTTGGCCACACTTACCACAAAGCGTAAGTTGGCCTTGCACAGTTCCTCCAGCGCGATGTTGTCGCCCTGTTTGATGCGCACGGCCAGCTCCACCTCCTGCTGGGCGGTTATCAACTTCACCTTACCGATCTCGGTCAGGTATTTATCCAGCGACGGGGTGTCGCGGTTGGTGACCTGCTTCGAGATCTTCAACTGTCGCATTCGAGCCATGTGTACCGCTTGTGTTAGGAAGAACGTCCTGTTCAACGCGCCCCGCGGTCCATCGGTTACGGCACACACGTTCAACCCCTTCATGTATCCCGCTCAATTCGCTGATGTGCAGCGGTTGAAGACCAGGAATGAAAAAGGCCCCGGTGTCTCCGGGGCCCTTTTCGATCGGTCGTTGTTCGCGTCCTAGTCGCGACGGGGTCCGCGATCGCGGAACTCGCGGCGGGGGCGGTCATCACGGCGGGGGCCACGATCATCACCTTCCATGGCGGGCTCGCGCTCCACGTAGCCTTCAGGCTTGGGCAACAGCACGCGGCGGCTGAGCTTCAGCTTGCCGGTGCGGGGGTCCTTGCCTACCACTTGGAAGTCGATCACTTCGCCTTCCTTCAGCACATCCTCCACACGGTCGATGCGCTTCCACTCCAGTTCGCTTACGTGCAACAAGCCATCGGTTCCGGGGAAGATCTCCACGAACGCGCCGTACGGCATGATCGTCTTCACCTTGCCACGGTACGTCTGCCCGATCTCGGCCTGGGGCGGGAAGGCGATCGCCTTCACGCGGGCTACGGCCGCATCGATGCTGGCTTTGTCCTCGCTCATGATCTCCACGATGCCCACACCGTTGGCTTCGTCGATGGAGATGTGCGCGCCGGTCTCCGCCTGGATCTCCTGGATCACGCGGCCACCAGGACCGATGATGGGTCCGATACACTCCTTGGGCACCTCGAAGGTGATGATGCGCGGAGCATGGTCCTTGTAGTCGACACGCGGCTTCTCCATCGTCTTCAGCATTTCGCCCAGGATGTGAAGGCGACCTTGACGGGCCTGTTCCAAGGCTTGGGCCAGTACCTCGTAAGGCAGACCATCTACCTTCATGTCCATCTGCGTGGCGGTAATTCCTTTGGCCGTGCCACAGATCTTGAAGTCCATGTCGCCCAAGAAGTCCTCGTCGCCGAGAATATCGCTGAGGATCGCGAAACGCTTGCCGTCACTGATCATGCCCATGGCGATACCGCTTACGGGCGCTTTGATCTGCACACCAGCGTCCATCAGCGCAAGCGTACCGGAGCACACCGTGGCCATGGAACTGGAACCATTGCTCTCCAACACATCGCAGGTAAGGCGGATGGTGTAGGGGTTCTCAGGAGCTGCGGGGATCATGGGCTTCAGGGCGCGGAGCGCCAGGTTGCCATGGCCCACTTCGCGACGACCAGGACCGCGGATCGGCTTCACTTCACCCGTGCTGAAGCTGGGGAAGTTGTAGTGCAGCATGAAGGATTCGCTGGTCTTCTTGGTGGCGATGTCCACGGTCTGCTCATCCATAGAGCTACCTAGGGTCACCGTGTTGATGGCTTGGGTCTCACCGCGGGTGAAGACAGCGCTGCCATGCGTTCCGGGGAGCACATCCACTTCGCACCAGATGGGACGTATCTCGGTGGTCTTGCGACCATCGAGACGAACACCCTTGTCCAGCACCACGTTGCGAACGGCCTTCTTCTGCACTTTCTTGAAGTAGCGGGCCAGCATGGCCTTGTCGGTCTTCTCTTCGTCCGCGAGGGTGGCCATGCACTCGTCCTTCACGGCACCGAACTTCTCGCTGCGCACTTCCTTGGCACTCGCCTGCGTGGCGATGTCGTAGTAGCGCTGGTAGCAGAAGTCGGAGATCTTCTTCTCGATGTCGGCACTGGTCTTTTCGTGCTCGTACGTTCGCTTTGTCCGGCTCTTGGCCACATCGGCACTGAGTTCGCTCAGGACCTTGCAGTGCACCTTGATGGCCTCGTGGCCCAACTTGATGGCCTCGATCATGTCCGCCTCCTGCACCTCCTTCATCTCACCCTCCACCATGAGGATATCGCTAGCGGTGGCGGCCACGATCAGGTCGAGATCGCAACCTTCCATTTGCGCGATGTCCGGGTTGACGATGTATTTACCGCCAACGCGCACCACGCGAACTTCGCTAACGGGACCGCCGAAGGGGATGTTGGAAACGGCGATGGCAGCAGCGCCAGCAAGGCAAGCCAAGCTATCGCTGTGGTGCTTTTTGTCGCTGCTCATCAGCATGATCTGCACCTGCGTATCGCCGTGGAAATCATCGGGGAAAAGCGGGCGTAGCGCACGGTCCACCAATCGGCTCACGAGGATCTCGTGATCGCTGGGGCGGTTCTCGCGCTTGAAGAAGCCACCGGGAAAACGCCCGGCAGCGCTGTATTTCTCACGGTATTCAACCTGTAGAGGCAGAAAATCGATGCCCTCACGGGCCTCCTTGGTGGCCACCACGGTGGCGAGCAGGATGGTGTCGCCCATGCGCACGGTCACAGAGCCGTCGGCCTGCTTGGCGTATACGCCGGTCTCAATGGTGATCGGGTGTCCATCGCCCAGGTCGATGGTCTTGGTAATTGCTTGTGGTCTCATGTTCTGTTGGCGCGCCTTTCGCGCCGTTTTGGTTGTTTGTTTCCTCCGTTGCCTGCCTTCACAGGGCCCCGATGATGGGGACCCGGTACATTGAAAAAGGGCGATCGTGCCTCACGATCGCCCTTATCGCTCAGTTGATGTTCGACGCGTTCCGACAAGGCCGGACCACAGCCTGCTTACTTACGCAGACCAAGCTTGCCGATGATCGCACGGTAGCGCTCGATGTCGTAGTTCTTCAGGTAGTTGAGCAATTGCTTGCGCTTGCCCACCAGGTCCAGAAGGGAACTCTCCGTGGCGTGGTCCTTCTTGTTCTTCTTCAGGTGTCCGGTAAGGTGCTCGATGCGCGCAGTGAACAGCGCGATCTGGCCTTCCGAACTTCCGCTGTTCTTTTCGTTGCCACCGTGGGTCTTGAAGATCTCGGCTTTGGCTTCTTTGGTCAGTTGCATGGTCGTCGTCTTGCTTCTTCCGGCGCCCCCCCATTGGCGGGCCGGGCGGCAAATGTACGCTTTTCGTCCCGATCCCTACCAAATCCCGCGGCATCTCGCCTCCCCGGCCCACGCCAAGCCTCAGCTCCGGAAGAAGGTGAGGAACTGTGACAAGGTCTTTTTCAGGTCCTTCCGCTCCACGATCTTGTCCAAGAAGCCGTGTTCCAGCACGAATTCACTGGTCTGGAAGCCATCCGGCAGGTCGCGACCGATCGTTTCGCGCACCACACGGGGACCGGCAAAGGCCACCAAGGCATGGGGTTCGGCAATGTTCAGGTCGCCCAGCATGGCGAAGCTGGCGGTAACACCCCCCGTTGTAGGGTCGGTGATGACGCTGATGTAGGGGATGCCCTTTTTGGCCAACAGGCTCAGTTTGGCGCTGGTCTTGGCCATCTGCATCAGGCTGAAACCCGCTTCCATCATCCGGGCCCCGCCGCTCTTGCTGATGATCACTAGCGGGCATTTGCGTTTCAAGGCTGCATCTGCGGCCATGGCGATCTTCTCCCCCACCACGCTGCCCATGCTGCCGCCGATGAAGCGGAAATCCATGCAGGCGATAACCACCGGCTGCTTGTCCATCTTGCCTTCTGCTGCCCGCAGCGCATCGTAAAGACCGGTCTCTTGACGGGTCTTGGATAGGCGGTCGGTGTACTTCTTGGTGTCCTCGAAGCCCAGTGGGTCGCCAGCGATCAGCTTTTCGCCGATCTCCTTGCCCTTGTTGTCATCAAAGAGCAGCGCGAAATACTCCGCGCTGCCTATCTTCTCGTGGTACTGGCATTTGGGGCATACCCACAGGTTGTTCTCGTGGTCCTCGGTGGTGCAGATCTCCGAGCATTCGGGACACTTGTACCAGAGGCCTTCCGGGGTCTCCTTCTTCTCCTCGGTGGAAGTGGTAATGCCTTCTCTAACGCGTGTGAACCAACCCATATGATCTGCCTGAAAGGAACGAAGGTAAGTGGGAGCGTGAACAGCACCATCTAGGGACCTTTACGGATCGGCGCGTTCAAGGCGCACACGTCCGATAGATCCTGAAGCGGTCCTTAGGCGATCGTGATCTTCCGATCCAGATACACGTCCTGGATGGCGTTCAGCAGGGCCACCCCTTCGCCCATGGGGCGTTGGAAAGCCTTTCGACCGCTGATAAGCCCCTGTCCACCAGCGCGTTTATTGATAACGGCGGTCTTCACGGCCTCGGCCATATCACTTGCCCCGCTGCTGGCCCCACCGCTGTTGATCAGACCGATGCGGCCCATGTAGCAGTTGGCCACTTGGTAACGGCAAAGATCGATCGGATGGTCGCTGGATAGATCGCTATACACCTTCTTGTGGGTCTTGCCGTAGCCGCTCAGTGCATTGTAGCCACCATTGTTCTCCGGGAGCTTCTGTTTGATGATATCGGCCTGGATGGTTACGCCCAAGTGGTCGGCTTGACCTGTGAGATCCGCGGAGGTGTGGTAGTCCTTGCCATCGACCTTGAAGCCGGGGTTTCGGAGGTAGCACCAGAGGATGGTGGCCATGCCCAGTTCATGCGCCTGCTGAAAGGCCTCGGCGATCTCGCGGATCTGGCGTGTGCTCTCGTCGCTACCAAAGTAGATCGTTGCGCCAACGGCCGTAGCACCCATGTCCCATGCGCTCTTCACCGTGCCGAACAGCACTTGGTCGTACTTGTTCGGGTAGGTCATCAGTTCGTTATGGTTGATCTTCACCACGAACGGGATCTTGTGGGCGTATTTCCGCGCCACGCTGCCTAACACGCCGTAGGTGGAGGCCACCGCGTTGCATCCGCCTTCGATAGCAAGCTCCACGATCTTGTCCCCGTCGAAATAAATGGGGTTCGGGGCGAAGCTGGCGCCAGCGCTGTGCTCGATGCCTTGGTCCACCGGAAGGATGCTCACGTAACCCGAGCCCGCGAGTCGACCATGGCCGTAAAGGGCCTGTATGCTGCGCAGGACCTGGGGAGTGCGGTTGCTCAACGCGAAACAGCGGTCAACGAAATCGCCGCCGGGCAAGTTGAGGCTCTTCTTATCGATGGTCTTGCAGGTGTGCTCCAGCAAGTGGGCCGCTTCGGCACCCAATAATTCCTCGATCTTCCCGGTCTTCAGCGTTTCCATTGGTTTGGTTTCGTTGTTGGCGATGGTCGACAAATCTATGCCGCTGACCATGGTGCCGTCCAGCCCTGTTAGAAGGGATATCCAATACCAAGGTTCAAATTGAGCTTCTGACCGAAGCGGGTCTCTGTTCCTGGACCCTTAGGCTGGAAGAGCCAGCGATGGCCTGAGGGCAGGCTGGGATCCTTGGTCTGCAGACCGAGGTCGAAGCGGAGAATGAAAAAATCAAAGTTCAGGCGGGCACCCACGCCTGTGCCCACAGCGATCTCGCTGAGGAAACTATCCGCCTTGAATTGCCCACCGGGTTTGGCCGGATTGTTCTGCAGATACCAGATGTTGCCCACATCGGTGAACAAGGCGCCTTCGAGGTAGCCGACCATCTTGAAGCGATATTCCACGTTGCCCTCCAGACGCATTTCGCCGATGCGATCGAAGTTGCTGGTGTTGGAGGAATAAGAACCGGGCCCGAGGGACCGTGCCCGCCAAGCCCGCATGCCGTTGGCTCCGCCACTGAAGAAGCTTGATTCAAAGGGTAGAACGGTCTGGTTCACCATGGGAATGCCGAAGCCGCCAGCAAAACGAAAAGCCATGCTGCTTTTTTCATGAAAACGCAGATAATAGCGGAAGTCGTTGTCCAAGCGGATGTGGTCGGCATAGCGAACGTTGAAGACCTTATAGAAGCTCTGATAAGTGGAATCCGTATAGAGATGGGCGCCAGCCGTTTCCTGCGCCCAACGCAGAACTGTCCCGGCCAGATCAAAATTCAAGCGATAGAAGAAAACGTGTCGCTTGGGTCGTTCGCTCTGTGTGTTCACTGTCCACGTAATATGTGGACAGTTGATGATGAGGTGGTCGGTATAGCTGTCGTTCAGTACGGCGTCATTGGACTGCTCCAAAAAGTCGATGAAATTCTGGGAACGCTGCGGGATACGGATGGCATTGAATTCAATCGATAACAGGATCGACTGGAGCAGAGTGAGGTTGATCTCCAAACCTGTACTCGCCTTGGCCAAGGTGCGTGTGTAATCCGGTCTTCGCTGGAAATTATACAGGGTATTGACCACCCACCGGGATCCGCCCGATTTCGCCGACCCGAATGGGGCCGGCAGGCGTAGGCTTAGCTCAGGCCCGATCTCCAGCGTATTGAATAGGGCATTATTGCCCAGCGATGTACTGGCATCTTCACTGGAGGTGACCGTTTCCGATAGGGTCTGTTGCGCTTCAAACCCGAATGCTAGCGAAGCTTGCAGCGCAGCCATCCGACGGAACAAGTTCTTGTGGCGATAGCTGAAATTGATCGATGTGCCCAAGGACCCACCGCGTGTGGTACCCAGAACCTCCACGGAGAACGCCTGGCGTTTGGCGGGCAACAAAGAGATCCGGCTGTTCACGAGGTAGGGCCGGGACAGGCCGATCGTGTCGAAGGTCAGCTCAACGCGGTCGAAGACCCGAAGATTCGTGAGGCGCCTGAACGTGCGATCAGCATCGATCTGATTGAAGCGGGCCTCCGGCTTCAACAGGATCTGGCCTGAAAGGGTCTTTGGGCGGAAAGGCGGTCGTTTCCCTTTGAAAAGGACCATGAAGCCTTGATAACGCGCCGTGTCGGGTGCAGTTCCTGACCGTCTGGCGGCCCCGTTCCGCACATCCACGAACACGTCCTGCACATAGTAGATGCGGCCTTCTGGGGTCCCCAGCAGACCACGCTTGCCCACGTTCGTCGGGCGCTCGATGCGCAGGAGTACATCCACCTGATGGTCGCCCGCGCTGGTGTCCGCATCGAAGAGCACCATGTCGCGGGTCAGGTAGAGGTAGCCTTCGTGGCGTAAATGATCCGTGACCCGCGTGCGTTCCGCATCCAACACATCCGCGTCGAAACGATCACCTGGCTTCAGCAAGCTGTTCACCTCCTCTTCACGGAGGTAGCCCGCGATGTGCGGATCGTCGACGCGCGTATCCACTTGACAAATGACCCACGAACGACCTAGATCTACCATGTATTCCATGGCCACCTTGGGCTTTCGGAACGGTTTGTTACCCCATCCTGCGAATGGTGGAAATCGGTGCCGTGTATAGTGGGCTGAATCGCGCACCGTGGCCTTGAAGTAACCCTCCTTGATGGCGTAGAGCTTGATCTGCGTAGTGCTTCGGGCGGTGAGCGCCGTATCGAGAATGACCGGCGGTTCGCCGTTCCGTCCCTTCAACACGTGCTCGCATGTCCGCGGCTTCTTCCCCTTTAAGCGACGTTTCTCATTCTCCACCGCACAGTGGCTATCCTTCACGGCGCGCTTTCGGGTCACCTTCTCCGGGTCCCGTAGGTTGTACAGGTCGAGGTAGATCGGTCGCCCCAATACCCGCTTGTTGGGTTTCTGCTTCAGGATGCTCTGGAGCTCTTCCTTGTTGAGCGATCCTTTTTCCAGCGTGATGGTATTGCTCACGAGCAGGCGTTGTCCCTCAGGCACCCAACGCGTGCTGTTGCAGCCCGTTAAGAGCAAGGCGACCAGCAGTAGGGTATGTGGCGATGCGATCCGCACAGGCAGCGATGGGAGGACTATTTTGCGCCTCGATGGACGGCGCGAAGGAAATGCGCCCGAAGATATCCCTCGCTATGAGCGCGAACCCACATGTGAACCGACTGCGCTTGTTGCACCAGAAAAAGCAACGCGAGGCACAAGGCCTGTTCCTCGCGCAGGGCCGAAAGCTGGTGCAGGAGCTGCTCGCATCACCCTTGCAGGTTGACAGTGTTCATGCCACAGAGCAGGCCGCGCGCGATCTGCGGCTGCATGAGGCTGTTATTCACCCGGCCCATGACCTCGCGCGGATGGGGACATTGGAGGAGGGCAACGAGGTGATCGCCGTGGTTCGCACCCCTGCCCCACTGCCCCTCATGCCGCCGCGCAATGCTGAGCTGATCCTTGCGCTGGACGGCATCAGCGATCCCGGCAACCTGGGTACGTTGCTGCGGATCGCGGACTGGTTCGGCATGTTGCAGGTCTGGTGCTCACCGGATTGTGTGGAGGTCTACAACCCGAAATGCGTGCAGGCCAGCATGGGCTCACTCTTCCGCGTGGACGTGCGCAAAGGCGAATTGCCTGCTAGCATAATGGATGCCATGGGCGTTGGGGCAAGCGTGTACAAGGCCGAAGCCAGCGGCGAAGATGTGTTCTCCATTCCCTTGGATCGCCCTGCCGTGCTGGTGTTGGGAAGCGAGTCCCACGGGTTGAGCGATGCTGTGAAGCACGGGCCCGGGCGAAGTGTTGCCGTTCCCCGCATGGGCTCCGCGGAATCGTTGAACGTGGCCGCAGCAGCCGCTGCGCTCTGCATGGAGTTCACACGCAGGATCCGCAGTTGAGGCCCTACGCACAAGCCACCACCGCCACGCGCAGGCCATCCATGGCAGCGCTCACGATGCCACCTGCATAACCTGCCCCTTCTCCACAGGGGAAGAACCCGCGCACCTGCGGATGCTGCAGTGTCAAGGGATCACGGGGAATGCGAACAGGAGAGCTGGTACGGCTCTCGGCAGCCACCAGCACCGCCTCATTCGTCACGTACCCCCGCATCTTCCGGCCGAAGGCCTGCAGTCCCTTCCGCAGTCTAACTGCGATGGCAGCGGGCAGTACCTCATCCAACGTAACGGGCAAAATGCCAGGCTGATAGCTGCAAGCGGGCAGGTCCGCACTCATCCGCTTCGCGAGAAAGTCCTCCAGACGTTGGGCGGGTGCGCTCTGCCGTTGCCCCCCTGCGCGCCATGCCGCGTGCTCGACCACCTGCTGGTAGCGTATGCCAATGAGCGCGTCCATCGGTGCCCCGGGCGTGGTGGGAATATCCTGCGGCGCAACACCGACCACAATACCTGAATTCGCGTACGGATTGTTGCGCTTGCTGGGGCTCCATCCATTGGTGACCACTTCGCCGGGCGCGGTGGCACAGGGCGCGATGATGCCGCCAGGGCACATGCAGAAGCTGTAGACGCCTTGACCGTCCACCTGTTCCACGGCGTTGTAACTGGCAGGGGGTAGCAACGGATCGCGCACGTCGCAGTGGTAACGGATGCGGTCGATCACTTCCTGCGGATGCTCGATGCGAATGCCCAATGCGAAAGGCTTGGCCTCCATGTGCAGCCCCTTGCGCAAGAGCAGCTCGAAGATGTCGCGGGCGGAGTGGCCTGTGGCCAGAACAACGGCATCGGCGAGCACTTCGCTGCTGTTCTGGGTGACCACACCACGGATCGCTCCATCGCAGATGATCAGGTCGGTGACGCGCGTGCCGAAATGAACTTCACCGCCCGCCGCGATGATGGCTTCGCGCATGGCGGTGATGATGGCGGGCAGCTTGTTGGTGCCGATGTGCGGATGCGCATCGATGAGGATGTCAGTGGAGGCGCCGAAAGCAACAAGCGTGCGGAGCACATCCTGCACATCACCGCGCTTATCACTGCGCGTATAGAGCTTGCCATCGCTATACGTGCCGGCACCGCCCTCGCCGAAACAGTAGTTGCTGTCGGGGTCCACGATGTGTTCGCGGTTGATCGCGGCCAGATCGCGACGGCGGGCACGCACATCCTTTCCGCGCTCCAGGATGATCGGGCGGCGACCTCCACGGACGCAGGCGAGAGCGGCGAACAAGCCAGCAGGACCGCAGCCAACGATGATCACCGCAGGCGCCTTGGACACATCAGGAAGTTCCATCGGATCCACCGACAGGTCCAATGCATGTTCGGTGGAGATCTCCACGCGCATGCGCACTAGCGGTTGCCGACTGCGTGCATCGATGGAGCGTTTCACGATGAGCGAACCCTTCACCGCATGCGGATGAACGCCAGCGGCTTCGGCTGCGGCTTGACGCACGATCACCGGGTCGGCCGCCTCACGCGGCGGCAGCGCGATCTCCACGGTGCGCTCCATCGCCGATCAGCCTTCGAATGTGAAGGTGAAGATCCAGGTCTTGCTACGCAAGCTTTCGATCGGCATGCTGAAGCGCGTGCCATCATCGATCAGCAGGTTGGGGATGCCCACACCGAACTTCAGCTCCATACCGAATTTGAAGTAAGGCAGG
>JBKJNF010000121.1:0-9437 GCA_046596155.1 Flavobacteriales bacterium
GTGGGACAAGTGCGTGAACAAGCTCCTGCTCTGGCCAGGCCATTCGACAATTGGTGTGCATGTGCGCACAGTGAAGGGAACGATCGAACGCTGTTACGATCTACAGGAAGGAAGGCAGGGCACCATCAACGTCGTTGATCGGTGGCGTCCGCATGTGCGGAAGGGCCGCCAGGAATTGAAGTACCGAGGTGCTCGGGCGTGCTCGGGCTTTGTGGAACGGCAGCAACGGCTGTGCGAAGACCAAGGGCCGTGATGCTGCGGCCAGGTTGGTCATCATCCTTGGGCACGCTGTTACCGGACCACAGACAGCACCGCGTGCGATAGAGCATCTTGGTCACAGACCTCCACGATATACATTCCAGCGAGCAACGCAGGTAGTTCAATGCGCAGCTGCTGCGGCCCCGAGCGGTTCACATGGTCCGGCGCCAACTGCACACGTCGGCCATCAAAGCCGATCAAGTATATCGCGGTCATGTCATTCATCGCTGATGTCAAGTTGATGAACACCCGATCGATCGCGGGATTGGGTTGAAGTACGAGGTCCTGTGCGACTTTGTTCTCCGGGCTTATGGACGTGCTCAGGTCATTCACGAAACGGGCATACGCAGTGGCGCTTTGCGCTTCCTGCCCTTCACCCGCTAGTACGATCGCACCAGTGGGAGCCAAGGCCATGGCATTTGCGCGATCGTACGAGCCACTTACATCGGTGTAAACCGTAGCGCCGGCACCAAAGCTGGGGTCATACGCTCCATTGGGTAGCAAGCGCATCAGCAGGAAATCATTGTTCACTTCACCGCCGGGTTGTACCCGGTATCCGGCAACGAGCAGTTTGTCATCTGAAGCCACCTGTATCGCCGTGGCCCTGGCCCACTGTGGAACGGCGAAGGGAACCACCACCAGTCCCTGATCTCCGAAACCGGTGTCCATGCCGCCATCTGAATGGAACATCGCAATAACGGGCTGGTCGTCCGCCCCGTTGGCACTGCGATAGCCGCAGGCAGCGATGCGGCCATCCGATAGCAGTGCCAGACCGGTCATGCTTTCCACGCTGGGTCCGCCCACGTCATGCACGGCGATGCCACCTGTCCCGAACAAGGGATCCAGTGTTCCAGTGGCATCGAAGCGCACCAGCGTCCAGGCCGGATCACCGCCCGGCAGGCTGTATCCACCCGCGACCACGGCGCCATCCGCGAACAGATGCATGCACAGCCCAGTGCTGGCAGGAAGACCGCTCAAGGCCACACCACCAGCGCCGTAGCTCATGTCCAGTTCGCCATCGGCGCTGAATCGCGCTGTGGCGATACCGTTCTCGTCCTCCTGACCGACCACCACGATCCGATCATCCGGCATCAAGTCCAAGGCATACGCCGCCTGGAAGCCTGGACCGCCCCCCAGGTCGCTCAGCACCCGGCCCTGATCACCGAAGGTGGTGTCCAACTCGCCGTCCGTTGTGTAGCGCAGCAACACCACATCGCCGTCGTTCGAAGCATCGTAGGACAGACCCGCCACGACCACCTTGCCCGTGCTCTGCACGCCCACGCCATAGGCATAGAGGAATGAGGCCGCTGCTGACGTGAACACAACACCGCCCACACCGAAGGCAACGTCGGGGTCGCCGTTGGACAGCAAGCGCTGCACTATGATGGCCGCATAGTTTCCGTCGCCCATCCAACCCGCACCCACCGTGCGTCCATCGGGCATCACCTCCAAGGCGTTCACCTGATCATACCATGCGTTCACATCCCAGACCAGCTTGCCATCATCACTGAAACCAAGGTCCAGCGAGCCGGCTTGGGGCCGTGCCTGGGTGATGGCGAGCATCAGGAAACTGGAGGCAATAAGGGCACGCATGGCCTTAGAAGTTGGTACACTGTGAAGTTCGCATATCCTTCGGTGTTCTCGACAGAACCGAGGTGAAAAAGGGGAGGCCCAGGTATACATGGATCGCCGTAACCGCATGGCCTCTGTCCCAATAACTGACTATGGCGCCCAGCCAGGCCATGCGGACCATAACGCTCCAACTGCACATGGCGGCCATTGTTATCAGCGCGGTGGCGTGTTTATCTGATCTGCTCGATGTTCACTTCCTGATCACTTGTCGAATCACGTTCAGGACCTTGGATAGTACCAGCAAGAAGTACAGCATGGGGACACAGTTCCGCAGATCGAACGCCGCATATGTTTGTTGTCGGGATCTGGTTGCTCTTCGCCTTGCCCCGCATGGCCCGTAACAAGGCCTCGGGCGAATAATGGACGAACGATCGTTGATGAGCTTTACCTGAACTGCTTACTACGCGTTCCGCCACCTAGGTGATCCGGCTCATGACCACTTCGATCGCATCCTTCAACTTCTCGCAAGCGCGGATGGTGTCGGGGAAAAGCTCCACACGCAGGTTCATGGCGCTCTCGCGCATGGCATCCACCGCACCGGGCAACTGGGTGCAGCGCGGCTCGGTAGCAATG
Organism: Flavobacteriales bacterium; assembly: GCA_046596155.1. Lineage (GTDB taxonomy): Bacteria > Bacteroidota > Bacteroidia > Flavobacteriales_F > PHOS-HE28 > PHOS-HE28. Next base: position 2,464 of record JBKJNF010000121.1, read on the forward strand.
CCACGCTCCATCTGTGCGTCGATCTCCGCGATCAGCGCCTCATCCAAATGGTCCCGGCGAAGCTCCGTCTGCAGCATGAGGACCGTGCGCCGGAGGATGCGCAAGCGGTGGGCAAGGTCCATGTTGTCCATTGGGGCGAAGATCGGGGTGGCGCGCGAATCTGCCGGCAGGAGTTGGCTCTGACAGCCTTACCGTACATCCAGCACCTGGCCTTCCGGCACGAAGTTCTGCGGCGCCACGCTGAGTGATCCGCCGGGAACGCTCCCACGGATCTCGAACAGACCGATCACTGGCCGCCCCCGGGAGCTGGTGCGGTACACGATGCTGGCCGGCACATCCGCACTGACATAGCTCCATTCATCCGATACGTTCATACGCCCGAACGGATGCCAGAGCACGGCACAGAACACGCCGGCGTCCGCGGGTGTGTCCCAGAATAAACTGCCTTTCTGCAGGCCTGCGGCCAATTGCTCGGGTTCCAGCGTATCGGCGTCGTTCAGCTGGAAATAGGTCCACGGACCGTTGGGTTGCCGCTGTTTCAGGAAGGCCGCGCCAGGGACAGGGGAGATGCCCCGCACATAGTAGCCGCTGTGGCCTTCGCCGTGCCAAGGCTCTTCATGGGCCGTGATGATCACGTCCGGCACCTCGTCCTGATCCAGGTCCACGGCTTCGTCCGGTGGAAGGCCAGGGGGTATCATCACCTCCGGTTCCACCTCATGCCCGAAGCCGAAGGGGTCATCCCCCGTGGGTTTTGGCGGCGACGTATCGACTTCCTTGCCGAACGCCCAGGGCACCGTGACCACCTCACCCTTGGTGACACCGATACGACCCGCTGGTAGGTTGAACCATAATGAGAACGTCGCAATGCGCGTACTTCCGGTCACCGTGCTGCGCAGGATCATGGTGCGGCCTTCGTAGAGGTCGCCGGTGCCGTACCAGCCATGCGCTCCCGGGTCCAAGCCCGGCCCGAACGGCTGTTCCAACAACTTGAACTCCTCCAGCTCATCACTGGCCGTCCATTGCAGTTGTTCGAAATGGAAGCCCTTCGCCAAGGCTGCGGTATCGATGCGCGCGCTGTCCGGCAGGAAGTAGAGGCCAGCGTTGTTGTGCGTGCTACGCATCAGCACCGACGTTCCAGGAAGTGTCCGTACACCGCGACGGTACCAGCCATCGAGCCCTTGTGTTGGATCAGGTGTGCGGTCCACGATACCCGTGATCACCAGGTCCGCGATGCCATCGCCGGTCACATCCACGCGCTCATCCGGTGGAATGCCCGGTGGAACGATGGGCTCATCCGGGGCGGAAGCGATCTGGGCCGAAGCGGGGAGGGTGGCAAGAAGCGCACATAAGGAACAAGCTCGCACAAGCGCTCTCATCGCGAGATAAAGATGATGTTCACGGGCACGAGGTTCGGGCGGTGTTCCATCTGCGGGTGCACCGTTGCGTCATACGTTCCACGTTTACGGTGCTGTCGAACTGGTGGAGCGGTACCACCTGCCGCTTAGTACACAACAACATGACGTTGGTTCACATCCTCCTCAGATCCGCTCTAAGGTCTCCAACAGGAAGCCCCAATACTTCTGCACGCTGCTGATCTGCGCCCGTTCATCAGGGGAGTGTGCGCCGCGGATCGTGGGACCGAAAGAGATCATTTCCATCTCTGGGTAGTTGGTGCCGAGGATGCCGCATTCCAAGCCAGCATGACAGGCCAGCACATGTGCCTCTTCCTTGAAGCGCTCGCGGTAGATGCTGCTCATCAACTTCACGATGTGGCCCTCGGGACGCGGCGTCCAGCCGGGATACGCACCGCTGTAGGTCACCTCCGCGCCGATCAGCTCGAACACGGCTTTGATCATGTCGGCTTGGTCGGTTTTCTCGCTGTCCACCGAGCTGCGGGTGAGGCACATCACCGTGTACTGGCCGTCCTTCAGTTCGATGCGCGCCAAATTGTTGCTCGTTTGCGTCAAGCCGGCCACATCGGGGCTCATGCGGTGGATCCCGTTGGGGCAGGCCTGCACTGCACGCAGGAAACGTTGCTGGTCCTTTGCGTCCATCACCTTGCCGGTGACCTCTGCGGCGGCGAGTTCGATCGTCAGTTCTGGATCCGTGGTGTGGTACTCCGAAATGATGATCGCCGTCAGTTCGTTGATCGACTTGCCGAAGGCTGTCACCTTGTCCGCTGGTAGCACGAAGGAAGCCACGCTCTCGCGCGGGATCGCGTTGCGCAAGCTGCCGCCGTCGATGGTGGCGATGCGCAGACCGTGTGCTTCGCCGCGCATCAGCAAGCGGTTCATCAGCTTGTTCGCGTTGCCGAAGCCACGGTGGATGTCCGTGCCCGAGTGCCCGCCGTTCAAGCCTTTCACCACCAAGCGCTGACCGACCATGCCGCTGGGTATGGCCTCGCTCGTGTAGGATCCTTTCGCTGTTACATCCAACCCACCGGCGCAACCGATGGTGAGCTCGTTGTCCTCTTCGGTATCCAGGTTCAGCAGGATCGTACCATCGAGCAGGCCACCTTTCAATTCGAACGCGCCGGTCATGCCGGTCTCCTCATCAATGGTGAAGAGCGCCTCCAACGGTGGATGCGGGATATCGGTCGACTCCAATAAGCTCATGATGGAGGCCACACCAAGGCCGTTGTCTGCGCCTAACGTGGTGCCTTCGGCTTTCACCCAATCACCGTCCACCTTCATGCGGATGCCTTCGGTGTCGAAGTCGAACACGGTGTCGCCGTTCTTCTGGTGCACCATGTCCAGGTGGCTCTGCAGCACAACGGGGGTGACCGTCTCTTTGCCCTTGGTGCCCGGCTTCTTGATGATCACGTTGCCCGCAGGATCCACGTGTGTGGGGAGACCGAGACCTTCACCGAACTGTTTGATGAAGGCGATAACGCGTTCCTCCTTCTTGCTCGGTCGCGGCACCGCGTTCAGGTCGGCGAAGTGATTCCAGAGGGCGCTGGGTTCGAGTGCGCGTATGGCGGCGTTGTTCATCGGTCGGTTGCGTGGTGCGTGAAGATAGGAGCGGGGGCAATGGGCCGGTGACACGTTCCATGGCCTCTGCGTACTACATGCTCTTTGGACGTTTTGATGAGCATCACGCAGACGGGGTTCAGGACCTATTCTGCAGTACAAGGTCGACAAGGAAAAACGAGCTACCCAAGCCTTGCTCTCCGACACACTTTCCTACCGCCATTGATCGGGGTGATCCTTGCCCACTTTGGGGCAGATCACCTGCACTTTGACGGGAACGCACAGCTGCGGGCTTCACGGCCATCTAGGGCAAAGCACCTTCTGCCCAGCGCCGTAGGATCTGGATCGCGATCTGCCTGAGCGGTTGTGCCCAAGCTCGCATGTAAATACTGCCGGGCGGACCGAACAGAGAGAACATGTGGAATTGGCTTGCAAGTCGCGTACTACGCAACCGGATGGCGATCCTGATCGCCATCGGTCTCATCACCGTGTTCATGGGTTACGAAGCCACCACCGTGGGGATGAGCTTCAAGCACGGTGGCCTGCTTCCGCAAACGGACAGCGCTTACGTGGAGAACGAGCACTTCCGGCAACAATTCGGTGAGGATGGGAACGTGATGGTGGTAGGCGTGCAGGGTGAGCGCTTCTACACCCCGAAGGCATTCAGCGCGTGGAGCATACTTGGTGAGGATCTGAAAACAATAGATGGCGTGGATTCCGTCTTCAGCGAGGCCCACATGTTCTCGTTGCTTCGCGATGATTCATTGATGCGTTTCCGGGTGGTGCCGGTGATGAAGGATCCACCCCGCAATACGGCGGAGATGGATACGCTGATGGCGCACGTCCATGCCCTCCCCTTCTATCGGGGGCTGCTGTACAACGACAGGACGAAGGCCAGTTTGATGATGGTATTCGTGGACCCGAAGAAATTCAACAGCGAGGAGCGTGGCGACATGATCGCGCGCATCCTGCAGCGAACGAAGCGGTTCGAGCAGGAGCAAGATCTGAAGCTGCATTACAGCGGACTGCCCTACATCCGCATGGAGGTCACCTCGTTGGTGAGGGCGGAGATGCCGATATTTCTGGGTCTTGCTCTGTTGGTGTCCGCCATCCTGCTGTTCCTGTTCTTCCGATCCTGGCAAGTGGTGTGGACATGCATGGCCGTAGTTGTAATTGCTGTTATCTGGTCCTTTGGTTTCATGGGGCTGCTGGGCTTCAAGATCTCCCTGCTCATGTCCGTGATCGCACCGCTGGTGATCGTAACCGGCGTGCCGAACTGCGTGTTCCTGATCAACAACTACCACTATGAATATGCGCGGCATGGCAATAAAGTGAAAGCCTTGGGTCGCATGATATCACGCGTGGGAGTGGCCGCGTTCATGACGAACGCTACGAAGGCAGCTGGTTTCGCGGCGTTCATGCTCACCTACAGTGACGTGCTCAAGGAGTTCGGTCTGGTGGCCACCTTGGGCATTCTCAGTCTCTACATCCTGTCCATGGTGCTCATCCCGATCTTCTTCAGCTACCTGCCTGCACCGCGGGCGAAAGAGCTGCGCCACCTCGAACGGCACTGGATGGACCGCGTTGTGGAACGCATCGTATGGCTGGTGAACGAGCGACGCATCACCATCTACGCCGTCACCTTCGTGTGCGTCGCCGTGGCAGTGTTAGGAATGTCACGGTTGCAGAATGAGAGCCGTATCGTTGATGATCTGCCCAAGGACCATCCGGTTCTGGCGGACCTGCATTTCTTCGAGGACAATTTCAACGGTGTGATGCCGCTGGAGATACTCATCGACACGCATAAGAAGGGCGGGGCTATGAAGGATGGTGCTCTGCAACGCATCGCACGGCTGGAGGACACATTGGCCACCCATCCAGAGTTCTCGCGCCCACTGGCCATTGTGGACGCCATTAAGTTCATGCGGCAGGGGTTCTACGGCGGTGACCCCACCAAATACGGGTTGCTGGAGAGCCACGAAAAGTCCTTCATCCTGCCCTATCTGGGTGAGAAGGACGCCAAGCAGGACATGGCGAAGACCTTTATGGACAGCACGCGCCAGGTCACGCACCTAAGCGTGCAGATGGCGGACATCGGCACCACGCGCATGGACGCGTTGTTGAAGAAGTTGACCCCACAGGTGGACAGCATTTTCGACCCCGCGCAGTATTCCGTGACGTTCACGGGCACTAGCATCGTGTTCCTCAAGGGCAGTGCCTACTTGGTGCGCAACCTCGCTGTGAGCCTATTCTGGGCCATCGTCATCATCGTCGCGCTCATGGCGCTGCTCTTCGGCTCAGTCCGCATTCTCATCGTCTCGCTCATCCCCAACCTCATCCCGCTGGTACTGACCGCCGGGCTCATGGGCTTTACCCATGTGCCGATCAAGCCGAGCACCATCCTCGTCTTCGGTATAGCACTGGGCATCGCGGTGGACAATGCCATCTACCTGCTGGCCCGGTACCGCTTGGAGTTGAAGCTCAGCGGCCAGGATCTGGTGCAGTCAGTGGACAAGGCCGTGCGCGAAGTGAGCGTTGGCATCATCTACACTTCAGTGGTGCTCTTCTTCGGCTTCATCACCTTCGCCGCGTCCAAGTTCGGCGGGATCCGCGCGCTAGGAACGCTCACCTCCATCACCCTGCTGGTGGCCATGCTCACCAACTTGCTCGTGTTGCCCGCCATGCTCATCTCCTTCAACAAGCGGCTGACCACACGCGCCTTCAAGAAAAAGCCCATGCTGAAGTTGTTGGATGATGAAGAAGAGTTGAACGGGGAGGGAACATAGGTGGACGTGCCGCGCACCGGTTCGCCTACAGATACAGTCTTCCGCGAAAACTTGACAGATCCACTCGCCGAGCTCACGGTGGAGCAAGCAATGTGCGGTGGGCATATGTGGGAACGAGCTAAGTGTGAATACTAAGGTGATGGGGAATGAGCACACGGCCTTCTGCTCTCCTCCACGACTGTTTAGACCGCCTCATTAAAGGCATGTGATGAGACGGCGCAAGGTTCTAACCGCATCAACCGTTCATCGGTACCGGGCTGGTCGGTGAGGGAGATGCTTACCAAACACACATGCGCTGGCGCTTCACTCCGACTTTACAATATATTACCCCTCCATCCAGCGACACATGAAGATACTATACACCCTCTGTCTTTCCCTTCTGACCATCACTGGGGTTCGTGCGCAGATCACTATCGGCCAAGCCGAGATGCCCCATGAGAACGATGAACTTGTGCGTGTGCGCGCCGTGACCAACCCCTTCGTCAATTACAACGCGACCGGTCCTGCGCATACCTGGACCTTCGCTAACCTGGCAGCGGAGCAAGGCGACACGGCGAATTATCAGACAGTGGCCAGCACCAACTTTATTTACGCCATCGTTTACGCCGACATATTCTTCAACTCGAACCGGGCAAACCAGGCCAATGAGGGCACGGATATCGCCTTCAGTGCGCTACTGCCGATCCAGAACCCATACACCTTCCGGTATCGATCTAATTCGGTGTACAAGACCGTCGGCTATGGTGTCGAACTTAGTGGTATTCCCGTTCCCATCATCTTCGATGAACACGATGTGATCTATGCATTGCCACTGAGTTATGGCAATGTCAGTAACTCGCACAGTGCCTACCAGATCAACATTCCTGGAGTGGGTGCCTACGCCTTTGAGCAAGATCGCACGAACGAGGTGGACGGTTGGGGTGGGATCACAACGCCCGGTGGAACGTTCGACGTACTTCGAGTGAAGACGACGTTGGAAATGCACGATAGCCTCTTCGGTTTCACCATCGACCGCCCTGTGGTCCATGAGTACAAGTGGCTGGCCCAAGGCCTGCGCGTACCCGTGTTGCAGATCAATACCACTACGATCTTCGGCCAGGAGGTAGTGACCGCGATCTATTATTACGACGTACCACGCAGCATCGAAGTGGTGGACCCGCTGGCCACAGTGTTGTGCCCAGGAGCCACCTTACAAGTCCATTACGAGAGCACCGGTGCT
>JBKJNF010000285.1:0-3435 GCA_046596155.1 Flavobacteriales bacterium
TCTAATGACCGGCAGCAGCGGCGGGTTGATCGGTGCCACTTACTTCCGGCAAGTCGACCATTCACAACGAAACGGCGGTTCCCACCGGGTGAACAACAAAGGCCACTTGGATGCCATGGGCAGCGACATACTGAACCCGCTGGGCTTCAGCTTCGTCAGCAACGACATGTTCATCCGTTATCGGCGTGTGCAGGATGGCCCACGGAGCTACACACTGGATCGCGGCTATGCCTTTGAGCAACGGCTTGACCAGATGACAAATGGACTACTGGACGTTCGGTTCGAGGACTTGGCTGAGGCGGAACGCAATGCAGAAATGCCCCTCCTCGTGATCAGCCCCATAAGCCTGAACGATGGGCGTCGACTGGTCATGAGCGCCTTGCCCGTGGCCTTCCTCACGAACATCGCACCGCAAGGCAATGTACATAGTAACAATATGCCAGAAAGCATCGAATACGGTCGCTTGTTCGCCGCCCAGGATGCTCAGCATATCAAGCTCTCGAGCGCGTTGCGGATGAATGCGACCTTCCCTTATATCACGCCGATCGTTACACTGCCAAGTGAACCGAGGATGCGCGTGATGGATGCCGGCGTGCGCGACAACTACGGCTACCGCAACACCATCATGTTCCTAAAAACCTACCGCGAATGGATCGCCGCGAACACCAGTGGCGTGGTGATCATGCAGATGCGTGACAAGCAACGCGAACTGGATGTGAAACCGATCAACAACAGCATGCTCGGTCGCCTGATCGATCCCGTGGGTAGTGTCTATGACAACTTCGTACGCGTACAGGATCAGGACTACGACCTGATGATCAAACAAGCCGACGCGTGGGCTGATTTCCCGTTGGACGTGATCGACCTTTCGCTCTGGCATGATGATGCGGAGGAGATCAGCCTGAGCTGGCACCTCACCGCTGTGGAAAAAATGCTCGTGATCAACACGGTGTACCTGTCTCAGAATCAAGCGGCATTCTCGCGTTTGCGCGAACTGGTAACGGGTAGCACGCCCCAGATCACCGCCCAGCTTTCCGGTGATAGCTCAGCAGGCCTGGCAACGGAGACGCCTGTACATCGTTGAGATCCATTGATCGCGTCGCCAAGGCGTGCTTCAGTGCGGATCGATATCCCGCTGCGATGGACCCCGATGCCTTGACCTCCTTCAATTGCCGGGCGGAAAAGAATCGGGGCAACAAGGTCGCCAGTTCATCGAAACATCCGATCAGCAGTTCATGGGCCTGGGCATGGTCGGCCACAGCGGCCAGCCGGCCCGCCAGCGACGCCAGCCAGACCTGCGGGGCGATACCCAGGTATACCTGCGACGATACCTCATCCATGGTAATGCCATCGGGGAAGACCGCGGCGAGGATGTCCGGATGGAACCGCCCCAATAGCGCGGCCCGCAATACCGCCTTCCCGATATGGGCACCGCTTCCCTCGTCACCTAGGATGTATCCCAACGATGGCATAGGCGTAAGTACATCGTGACCGTCGTACCACCCGGCGTTCATGCCTGTGCCGAGGATCAGGATAAAGCCAGGCTCTGTGCCATACATCGCACGCGCCGCACCTAACAGGTCACTCTGTACATCAATGGTGGCCTCGGGCCAGATGCCCCGCAGCACGGAGGCCAAGCGCTCCTTCCGAAGCGGGGATCCACATCCGGCACCGTAGATATGCAGATGATCCGCTGCCAGGACCTCCGGGCGACCGCGGAACTGTTCATTGAGCGCCCGATTGAAGATCGCCGGGTCACCGACAGCTGCATTGAATCCGGGCAAGGACCAGCCATCATCCGGTTCGCCGCCGTCATCCAGCAAGGCCCACCGCGAAGAAGTGCCACCGATATCGGCCACTAGCGCTGCTGACATGGCGGCAAGTTAAACCCGCCAACAGTTCACAGCAGGGACGGATCAGATGTTGAACAAGAACTTGTTCGGGCTCACCAGGCCGTTCTTGACCGCATACAATACCAACGATGCGGTATTGTTTACGCCCAGTTTATGCATCACCTTCTTGCGGTGCGTGGTCACCGTGTGCGCGCTGAGGTTCAATCGGGCGGCGATGCGCGTATACGAGCAGCCCTCAGCGATAAGTCCGATGATCTCCGCCTCGCGCTGGGTGATGTTGACGGGAGCGCAGTTCAACGGCTCGTCCTTGATGCGCTTCATGTCGATGGCGGACCGCTCGATAGCCTCCAAGATCTGCCCGCAGAAGAATCGCTTACCGTCGCCGGTGTCCAGCACGGCATCGATGATCTCCTGCAGGTCGCAATCCTTCTTGATATAGCTGGTGACCCCGCCTCGTAAGGCGCTCATAAGTGCCAGACGTGATGGATCGGGCGTGATGGCCACGAAACGCGTGCGTTTGTGCGCGCTCACACCATCGCGGATGGACTCGGCGCTGAAGCCTTTGGCAGTATGGTCGATAAGCACCACGTCCGGCTTCTCACGCACCAGCAAGGCTTTTAGCGTGATGGCGTCGCGCGCCTCACCTACAATCTGCACCCGTGGTACTTCCTCCAGGATGGTGCGAAGACCCAACAGGGCCAGTTCGCTGCTATCGGCAAGAAGGGTTTTGATCGGCATGTCCTCGTTTAGAACGTTTCTAAACAGGGGCGAATTTAGCCGCAGGAAGCATCGCTTGCGACTATAACTGTCATCCTTCCGTCAACATCCTATCCGGAATGTCCTGCCTTCCTCCGCGAGCAGCGTGTTCGGGAATATGGGCAACGCTTCCTGAAGCAGGACCTCGTTGCTCTTGTAACGCGAACTGAAATGGCCCAGCAGTAGCTGACCCACGTCCGCCGCGCGCGCAACCTCTGCCGCTTGTGCCGCGGTGCTGTGCATGGTCTCCTTCGCCCGTGCGATCAGGTCCGAAGTGAAGGTGGCTTCGTGATAGAGCAGATCGACCCCCTGTAAATGATCGATCAGTCCTGGCATTGGCGCTGTATCCGAACAGTAGGCATAACTGCGTTGCAGTGGCGGATCGTTCGTTAGCTCACTGTTCCCGATCCGCGACCCATCCGCGAGCAGGAGGTCCTCGCCATGTTTCACCCGGTCACGGGCGAAGAACGGAATGATAGCGAGCCTGTCGTCCCGCAGTTTGCGCAAGTGTGGCTTCTCGCGGAACAGAAAGCCGGTAGTGGGGATGCGGTGCTTGAGTTCCAGCGCCAGCACCTCGATATGATCATCCTCCGTTATGCGCTCGCCACTGGCGTGCTTCAACGCGTGGAACCGCAGGGGATAGCGCAAGTAGGTCTCTGAGGCACGGAGTTGAACATCGATCACGTCTTTGAGGATGGCGGGGCCGAAGACGTGCAACTCCGTGGTGCGGCCTTGGAGGTGCATGGTACTGATCAGCCCCATGAGGCCTAGATAATGATCACCATGCATGTGGCTGATCAGCACCGTGTCGATGCGGTTCATGTTC
>JBKJNF010000064.1:0-14513 GCA_046596155.1 Flavobacteriales bacterium
GCCGCGTGCCGCGTGCGCAGATCTTCCTGGGTCCGCGAGGCAGTGGTTGTTTGCCCTGGGCCTTGAGCTATGCGCGGTACTTGTTGTGCCAGCAACCCGGTGCGGCGGATAGTTGCGGCACTTGCCCGAGCTGCCTCATGGTGGCCAAGCTGGCACACCCGGACCTGCACCTGATCTTCCCGATCTTCCTCAGCGAGAAGCAGAAGACCTGCGAGGTGTTCGTTGCGGAGTGGCGGTGGCTGGAATGCCATAGTTATTAAACCGTCGGTCCTCAGTACCAAGTACACTGTATACTTTCCCCAGAAATATACCCGGTATGCCATACTTCTTGCAAAGATCTTCCATGCTCGCATTGATCGCACTTAGCGGCACGGCGATGGCGCAGACCCTCACCATCACCGCCGTGTTTACAGATCACCATGGGTATAACGTCTCGTGTTTTGGGGGCAGGGACGGAGGCATCGACATCACTGTAACGGGTGGCACGGCACCGTACCTATACACGTGGAGCACCGGGACCACCGACCAGGATGTGGACAGTGTGCCTGCCGGGTTCTATGCCGTTAGTGTGAAGGACGCGAACAGCGTGCCGGGGAGAGCGGAATTCACCCTTACGGAGCCGGAGCAGATGGAGGTAACGTTGGAGCCTTACATCTATCCGAACGAGTACAACATCAGCTGCTACAACTGCTTCAACGGTAGCGTGGATATGACACCTGTAGGAGGAGTAACCCCTTACACGTACGCATGGAACGATGGTCCAACCACGCAGGACCGCACGATACTGGGCTCAGATAACTACGGGGTAACGGTCACGGACGCCAATGAGTGTGTGTTCCGGTCCGAACGGGTGTTTCTGACCGAACCTGACCGGAGCGACTGGACGATGAGCGGCAATGCGGGAACTAACCCGGCGACGCAATACATTGGCACAAGCGATAATAAGGATGTGGTATTCCGCGCAAACAACCTCGAGCGGGTCCGGCTAAAGGCAAACGGCGATGTGAAGGTGAATTCACTTATGGCCGTGGGATCGCGCTTGATCTATGCCGATGAGAATGGCGTCCTAAAGCGGAGCGGTTGGGGCACCGATCAACAGATGTCCATGATCCCTTGGTTCCTGGGCGGTAACAATGATGTGCCCGCCAGCTTGAACCGCATAGGCCCTACCAACGCGGTGGACTTTATTCTGATCACGGATGCCACCGAGCGCATGCGGCTAACAACGCAAGGGCGTGTAGGCATCGGCACCAACAGCCCTGTGGATCTGCTGGACATACACCACACTGACGACCGGGGCGGAATGCGCCTGACCAACGATCGCGCCGATGCGAATGCGCATAGCGAGATCAGGTTCATGAAGAACGGTACCGGCCGCTGGGCCTTGGGCTGCGACTTCGCAGGCAATGGCGGACAGGACTTTTTTCTATGGGATCATTCGGCGGGCTTGAATCGATTACGCGTGGATGACTCAGGCCGTGTGCTTATCGGCAATGCCGTAGCGCAATCCAGTCCGCTCTATAAGCTGTATGTGGAAGGAGGGATCGTGAGCCGCGATGTGAAGGTCACCGCCAATGACTTCCCCGATTACGTATTCGCGAAGGACTATGGACTGATGCCTTTGGATGAGGTGCGCCGGTACATCGATACGCATGGACATTTGCCTGCAATGCCATCCGCGCAAGATGTGAAGACCAATGAAGGTGTTGAACTTGGCGACCTGCAACTTCGTCTGTTGAAAACGCTGGAAGAACAGCAACTGTACATCTTGGAATTGCATGAGGAAGTGCGGCTGTTGAAGCAGCGGTTGACCGAATTGGAAAAGCACTAGGCTATGGGGTTCCAAGGCAACATTCGGCGCTTTACCGCGGTCGTAGGAGCTTGGCTCACTCTCGTACCGTTCGTTGCGGCACAGAGCGGCCGGGTCACGTTGCAGGGACGTAACTTCAAGTTGAACGGGCAGGAGTTCTATCCGGTGGTGATGAACTATGAAGTCGATCTGGTCAGCAATATCAATCAGAGCACAGACCCGGACGACATTTACTTTTCCGTAGCGTCAAAATATGATGCGAACTTGTTCAGCTACTACGAATGCAGTGGCGAGTCGAGTTGCACGGGTCAGCTGGTCACCCACCTTGCTAAGATGGTGTCCATGGGCTTCAACGCGATAAGGTTGGGATGTCCTATCATCCTACATCAGGACAGCGCTACCGCCCAGAAGTTCTATCAACTGAAGGTGCGTTACAACAATGGTCAGTGGCCAACAGAGTACCGTGTGGATCTGGACCTTCCCACATTCGCTAGCCCTGTAGCTGAAAAATGTTTTGAGATATTGCGCTCAGTGGTCCACTTAGCGGACAGCATGGGGTTGAAGACCATCCTGCTTTGCGCGGAAGATGATGCCGGAGGTTTACATCCGGACTGGCAGCTCACACTGGCTGAGGACACAGAAGCTGTGTCCCTTTACGAGGCCTATGTAGGGCGTTTGGCGGAAGAATTGAAGGATGAGCAAGGGCTTCTGGCCTATGACCTGTGGAACGAACCGGTCTGGACCGCCAATCACCTTACGGCACTTACCAAAGCGCAGGTATGTGAGTATACTGGCCGGTGGTATGATGCCATCCATACGGCGGCTCCACTCCAACTCGTTACGCTCGGTGGCTCAGCTTACCACGAGATCGGTTCATGGGACCCGGCGGTGATGAAGTTGGATTTCTACTCTCCGCACATCTATCCCGGGCCACATACACTTGATGGTTATGACCTTCAATCGGCCAATGAACGTGTGAAGGCGGAACTATATTGGCTGGCGGCGGATTGTCCGATGCCCTGGTTGTTGGGTGAAACAGGGTTCATCGCCGAGGATGATACGCTGGACCCACTGGACGTCCACTTGGGATATACCTACCAGCATTTGGACAACGACTCTGCACACCATGCCATGCCGTGGATGGGTGGCACGGAACAGCAGCAGGCCTATTATGCTCAGCTAAGCCTTGACGCCGTGCGGGCTTATGGCGGTAGCGGTTACTCGTGGTGGGACTTCCAGAATACACGAGTATCCTGGCTCTTGGCCCAGAGCGAGCATCCCACAGAACCGGAAAAGTGGCTCCAAGGGGGTTTCTTCGGCCTGTTGAAATTCGGCAACCATATTCCCTTGAATGATCCCCACTACATCGTCTGGCAGACAACCCACCCCTGGCGCGATAAGCTCGCGGTTAGCACCTTCGCCGACTATGATCCCGGAGCTGCACCCACGGCGCTGCCCGCACCACCGGCGAACTACTACAACTGGTTCGGAACCGGCGGTGAGGTTTACCGCGAATATACTCTCCGGGACCAGGACGATGTGCCAGTGGCCAATGCGCTGGCTACGGTACCTTGGTTGTATCACGATCCAGCCTTTCCGACAGACCTGACAAGAGGGCCGCACCTTTGGGACCGCAACCCGACCGACGCAGCTGGTCACACCATCATACGCAAACCACACCCTTGGGCGGGCTACGATGCACCAGCTGCACAGGAGTTGAAGCTGGAGTTCGCTGGTGGACCTTCGATAACGCACGATCTTGGGCAATGGCCTACAACAGGCAGCACCATAGATGAGATCGTGCGCAAGCGGCTTTACTTCACCCATACGGTTCACGACGCAGTGGTAGCCATTGGTTCCTACCGTGACTTTCGGGCCTGGAGCGCGCTCACTGTGCTCGGCACTGTGGTTGAAGGCGACGGCACAACGGGAGGGGTGGCCAATATGCATGCCCGGGATGAGGTGCACCTGGGCACCGAGTCACACATTCAAGCAGGCAGTGAAGCGCATCTGTATACCGATCGAACGTTCCTAGCGTGTGAAGAAGTGGTGGCTGGCATGCAGATGGAGGGCCAACGGTCTCGCGTGGTAAGCCCGACCGCGAACAAGAGCGCTACACGCACCGGGATTGAACTTCGGTTCGAACGATCAGTCGCTACGGCGTATGCGCGGCCGAACCCCTGCACCACCGAACTCTGGATCGGGTACTCGCTCCCGAACGCTGCGTACGAAGTGCTGGATAACCATGGTGCAACGGTATTGAGTGGGGCGATCGCCGGAGTCTCCTCGGTGCTGAGCACATCGCACCTACCCACAGGCCAGTACACGCTTCGCGTATGGACCGGCACAGACAGCATGGCCATCCCCTTCACCAAGCACTAGCAGCATGAAACGCATAACGGTAATGGCATTGGTCGCGTTTGTCCTGAAGGTGCATGACCTCTCTGCGCAGCAGCCTATTTGGTTGAACCACTACGGGAACGGAAGTCCAGGGAACTCTCAGATCCGCTTAATCCATGATGGCGCCGCTTCGCTGTACGGAATAAGTACACTTGCTGGACAACCGCTTGTGATCGACGGGCAGGCTTACGACCCATTGGGCTACCGAGATGTGCTGCTGATCAAGCTTGATACGGCGGGGCAGGTGCAATGGGTGCGGACAGCAGGTGGCACTTGCCAACCACAAGATCTAGAGTTGGGCAGCGGCATCACATTCGACCCTCAGCTACAGCATGTGCTCATTCATGGTCAGATGAACTGCGCGCAGACCATTTTCGGCACACATGCTGTGAGCGGATCTGGTGGTTCCGATCCGACCGATGCATTCATTGCGGCCTACGATAGTGCGGGGGTGTGCCTTTGGGCCAAGGCCGTGAATGGATTCGACGTGGTGGCGGGAGAGACACTCGTAGATGCCAACTCCGCTGTTTTCCTTTTTGGCTATGCTGTAACGATGGGCGCTACATTTCAAGGGCCGCCCAACCTTGCGGTCGCGGATGGCGGCTTCATGGCCAAATACGCTTCTGATGGAACCCTCCTCTCCGCGGAACGCATAATGACGAATGGCCGGATCCGCGATGCGGTCTGGTATTCTCCGACGGAATGGATCTTGAGCGGGCTAGCCTACACA
Source organism: Flavobacteriales bacterium (assembly GCA_046596155.1). GTDB lineage: Bacteria > Bacteroidota > Bacteroidia > Flavobacteriales_F > PHOS-HE28 > PHOS-HE28. Next base: position 4,941 of record JBKJNF010000064.1, read on the forward strand.
GGAGCTACACTCAACGGGCCAAGCATTGGGATCAATGCGCCGCTGGGCGGTGGATGGCTTGCCCGTTGCGATACCGCTGGCAGTCTCACTTGGGCCTTGCCCTTCAACTAGAGCAACACAGCGTTGTTGTTCCACACAGAAGTCATGCAGTCCGGAAACATGGTTGCCCTTGGTATATTTAAGGACAGCCTCTTCGTTGCCGGGGACACGCTGACCGGGCCACTTTCACGCTACACGCCCTTTCTGGTCTCGGTAACTCCGAACGGCGATCTACAGTGGATCCGAGCTATTGGATCAAGTGACCAAGCGTACCTTGTAGACGTGGCACTTGGACCGGATGACGATGTATACGCAATGGGCCGATTCAAGAGTGACGCGCAGCTTCCTGGCGTTCTGCTCGAAGCATCAAGTTCGTGGAACTCGTTCATCGCCCGCTTCGATCCTACAGATGGACATTGTGTGGCTGCCTACCAATATGGGCCTTGTGCCTTTGGCTCGGGCTCCGTGGTGCCCACTGCCCATGGCCTATATGTTTCTGGGGAATTCGATTCTACACTGGTTATCGGCACGTATGCGTTGGAGGCGAGCCAATATGGCGCCACGGACTATTTGCTGATGAAGTTCGACAGCCTATCAGGATTCACCGGGATCAGCGCCATGCCCTTGCAGCAAGGCAATCTGCACATCTACGCCAACCCGAACAAGGGCACGTGCACCATCGACCTGCCCACGGCCTTACGCCTCACCGATGATCTGGTACTCTCCATTGTGGACCAGACCGGGCAAGTGGTGCAGCGTATTCCGCTGAGGTACACCACGGAAGGCGTAGCCATTGATATCCGCGCCCAGGCCACAGGCATCTACCACGTGGAGTTGGGGGATGGAGAGCAACGGTATACGGGAACCATTGTATTCGAGTAGTCAGGCCACCATGGGCTCATGCCCACATGTCCAACTGTTCGGATGTTCGTTGCTTTGCAGCGCATGCAATTCTCCCACGTCATCGGTCAGGCGCCTTTGAAGGCGAAGCTCATCGGCAACGTGCTGGAGGGCCGCGTGCCGCATGCGCAGTTCTTCCTGGGTCCGCGCGGCAGTGGTTGTCTGCCCCTGGCCTTGGGCTATGCGCAGTACCTGTTGTGCCAACAACCCGGTGCGGCGGATAGTTGCGGCACCTGCCCGAGCTGCTTGATGGTAGCCAAGCTGGCGCACCCGGACCTGCACCTGATCTTCCCGATCTTCCTAAGCGAGAAGCAGAAGACCTGCGAGGTGTTCGTTGCGGAGTGGCGGGCGGCGGTGTTGAAGGAACCCAACCTGGACGCCGAGCTGTGGCGCACGAAGCTGGAGGGCGAGAACAAGCAGTTGCGCATGGGGGTGGACATTGCGGCGGAGATGCAGCGCAAACTGAGCCTGAAGGCCTATCAGGGCGGGTGGAAGGTGATGTTGATCTGGCTTCCCGAGCTGATGGACCCCAATGCGGCGAACAAGCTGCTGAAGGTGCTGGAGGAACCGGAGCCGAGCACGGCCTTCCTGCTAGTGGGCCATGCCAACGAGCAGATCCTGCCCACCATCCTCAGCCGCACCCAGCTGGTGAAGGTGCCGGCCCTCAACCCGGCCGAAGTGGCGGACGGGCTGCGCGAACGCTACCCTGACCTGAGCGTGGAGGACTGCCGTGCGATCGCCGCCCGCAGCGATGGCGACATCCTGGACGCCTACGCCATGGCCGAAAAGAGCGAGGAGGAGCTCTTCGTGTTCTTCCGCGACTGGCTGCGGGCCTGCTACGGCAACAAGGTGCCCGACACGGTGGAGTTCGGCGAGTACTTCGGCAAAATGGGTCGGGAGAAGCAGAAGGCCTTCATGCGGTACGCCCTCTATCTGATCCGGCAGTGCATGCTACACGGCCAGCAGGTTCCGCAATTGGTGCGCAGCTACGGTGAGGAGCTGGAATTCGTGAAGAAGTTCAGCCCCTTTGTTACCCCCACCAACGCCGAGGGCATCCGCCTGGAACTGGAAACGGCCCATGGCCACTTGGAGCGCAACGCCAACCCCAAGGTGTTGTTCATGGACCTCAGCTACCGGATGAACGGGTTGTTGCGGGGTTGAAAGGCGCGTGGCTGTAGGTGCTGAGGCCGCATGCGGGAACAACAGACCTGACCCTTGTGTTCTCAACAACCGGCTGGTTGTGCAATAGACCGTCAATACATCCGCGTGTATTCGCCGCCACCGCTTTTCTTTGCCGCCCACGAAGCCATGCCGAAGGTCACCATAGACAACATCGAGATCGAGGTTCCCGAGGGCACCACGATCCTGCAGGCGGCGCGCATGATCGGCGAACGCAACAGCGCGGACCGCCATGTGGTGCCCCCGGCGATGTGCTTCCACAGCAAGCTGAAGACCAGCGGTGGCTATTGCCGCACCTGCATCGTGAAGGTGACCAAGGGCAGTGAGAAGGACCCGCGTCCCATGCCCAAGCCCGTGGCCAGCTGCCGCACCAACGTAATGGACGGCATGGTGGTGGAGAACACGCTGAACGCCGAGCTGCTCGATGCGCGGAAGGGCGTGGTGGAGTTCCTGCTGATCAACCACCCACTGGACTGCCCCATCTGCGACCAGGCCGGGGAATGCCACCTGCAGGACCTCAGCTACGAGAACGGCAAGGAGAGCAGCCGGTACCAATTCGAGCGCCGCACCTTCGAGCCCATCGACATCGGCGACACGATCAAGCTGCACATGACGCGGTGCATCCTGTGCTACCGGTGTGTGAAGGTGGCCGAGCAGATCACCGAAGGCCGTGTGCATGGGGTGATCAACCGGGGGGATGTGAGCGAGATCAGCACCTACATCAGCCAGGCCATCGACAACGACTTCAGCGGCAACATGATCGATGTGTGCCCGGTGGGTGCGCTTACCGACCGCACCTTCCGTTTCGCCAGCCGGGTATGGTTCACCAACCCGATGGATGCCCACCGCAACTGCGACAAGTGCAGCGGCAAGGCCGTCGTGTGGTTGAAGGGCGAGGAGATCCTGCGCGTCACCGGCCGAAAGGACCAGTGGGGGGAGGTGGAGGAGTTCATCTGCAACACCTGCCGCTTCGAAAAAAAGAAGACCAGCGACTGGACCATCGAAGGACCCCGAAAGATCGACCGCCACAGCGTGATCAGCCAGGGCCACTACGACCGCAAACTGCAACAGAAGCTGCTGGACAAGGCTGCGCCGGATGCGCCTTCCATTGAACCGTTCGATTTCAACAAGCGCTGATGCTCACCACCGTCATCTTCCTCAGCGTCCTGCTGCTCGTCACTTTGGGGGTGGCGGCATACGAGACTTACGGAGAGCGCAAAGTGGCGGCCTTCATGCAGGACCGCGTGGGTCCGGACCGTGCGGGTCCCTTCGGCATTTTTCAGCCGTTGGCCGATGGCGGCAAGATGTTCATGAAGGAGGATTTCATTCCGGCCACGGCGAACCGCTGGCTGTACTTCATGGGTCCGGCCATTGCGATGACCACAGCGCTGCTCACGGGCGTGGTGATCCCGTGGGGTGGCACGGTGACCATTGGGGAGTGGAGCATGAACATGCAAGCGGCCGATCCGGAGATCGGAATCCTGTATGTGTTCGCCATGGTGAGCATCGGGGTGTATGGCATCATGCTCGGCGGTTGGGCCAGCAACAACAAGTTCGCGCTTTATGGCGCCATCCGCGCCAGCAGCCAGATGATCAGCTACGAGCTGGCCATGGGCATGAGCATCGTGGCATTGGTGCTGCATACCGGCACGTTGAGCATGGGCGGCATCATGGCCGGTCAGTTGGATGGCGTGTGGAACGTGGTGCATCAGCCGCTGGGCTTCCTGCTCTTCATCACCTGCGCCTTTGCCGAATGCAACCGCGCGCCCTTCGACCTGCCCGAGTGTGAAACAGAACTTGTAGGCGGCTACCACACGGAGTTCAGCAGCATGAAACTGGGCTTCTACCTCTTCGCCGAGTACGTGAACATGTTCATCAGCAGCGCCGTGATGAGCACCTTGTTCTTCGGTGGCTACGACATTCCCTTCGTGGACCAGGCCGGGCAGACCGGTGTGCTGATCACCATCCTGGGCACCGTGATGCTCTTCGCGAAGATCATCTTCTTCATCTTCGTCTTCATGTGGATCCGCTGGACCTTACCGCGTTTCCGGTACGACCAGTTGATGTACCTGGGTTGGAAGAAGCTGATCCCGCTGGCCATCCTGAACGTGCTGCTCACCGGCGGCTGGATCCACTTGAAGCCCCTGATCTTCAAATGAGCGCCCCGATGCAACCGCTGACACAGCGCTCGCGACAGGTGAGCAACAAAAAGATGACGCTCATGGAGCGCATCTACCTGCCGGCCATCGCCAAGGGCATGCTGATCACCCTGAAGCACTTCTTCACGGTGAAGGCGGCCACGGTGAAATACCCCGAGGAAGAGCGTCCACGTGCAGCCATTTATCGTGGACTGCATGTGTTGAAGCGCGATGACCAGGGCCGGGAACGTTGCACGGCCTGCGGACTCTGCGCCGTAGCCTGCCCCGCGGAAGCGATCACCATGGTGGCCGCAGAACGGACGAAGGGCGAGGAAAAGCTCTATCGCGAGGAGAAGTACGCCTCGATCTACGAGATCAACATGTTGCGCTGCATCTTCTGCGGCGACTGCGAGGACGCCTGCCCGAAGGAAGCCATTTTCCTCACCGATCGACTTGTCCCCACCGACTACCAACGCCGTCCGTTCGTGTACGGCAAAGAGTGGCTGGTGGAGCCGTTGGATCCGAGCCTGCGCGTGGATGTGAGCAAGCGCCAAACGCCCGAGGTGCTGAAGTTCAAGGAGCAGAAACAATTCTCGCACAATCGCTGAGCCACTGCGGATGCTGTACCTCTTCTACCTCTTCGCGTTCATCTCTGTGGCCTGTGCCATTGGCGTGGTGGCTTCGCGCAGTCCGGTGAACAGTGTGATCTCCTTGATCCTCTGCTTCCTCAGCATCGCCGGACACTACATCCTGCTGAACGCGCAATTCCTTGCGGTGGTCCACATCATCGTTTACACTGGCGCCATCATGGTGCTTTTCCTCTTCGTGATCATGCTGTTGAACCTGAACAAGGCCATTGAGCCGCGCAAGAGTTTGTTGGGGCGTGTGGCGGCCGTGGCGGCTGCGGGCATCTTCCTGCTCACCGTGCTCGGCGCCATCAAACACGGTATCCAGGTGGCTCCTGGCGCTGAGTTCAACGCCGGCACAGGACTGGTCAAGAGTGTTGGGCAGAGCCTGTTCGGGCCCTTCCTGCTGCCCTTTGAGATCAGTAGCGTGCTCTTCCTGAGCGCGATCATCGGCGCCGTGATGTTGGGCCGCAAAGAGGCCCAACCCCTCTCCGGCGGAGAGGCGCAAACCCAACGGTCGATCCCATGAACAAGATCGTCACCGCCATCCAGGTCGTTCCCATGGAGCACTATGTGGTGCTCAGCATGATCCTGTTCAGCATCGGGCTGGCGGGTGCGTTGTTCCGCCGCAACACCATCATCATCCTGATGTGCCTTGAGCTGATGTTCAACAGCGTGAACCTGCTGCTCACCGCGTTCAGTGCGCACCACAGTGATCCGGGTGGGCAGGTCTTCGTGTTCTTCATCATGCTCGTGGCGGCCGCCGAGGTCACCGTGGGCCTCGCGATCCTGGTGATGATGAAGCGCAACGTGGACAGCATCGACATCAACCAACTGAGCCGATTGAAATGGTGAGGACGGACCTGCTCGCGATGCTGGTGCCGGCCTTCCCGTTGGCGGGGGCCATTGCAGTGGCCGCGTTCCGGCGGAAGTTGAAGGGCAACAGCGCGGGCATGCTGGCCACCTTGATGGTGGCGCTCTCGTTCGCTTCAAGCCTCGTGCTCTTCCTAGGACATGAAGTGGTGAACGTCCTGCATGAGGCAGGCATGCACCAAGAGCATCCTGCAGAAGGCTCCACGCACATCGTGCACCTGTTCAACTGGATCGGCATCGGCTCCATGCAGGTGCCCTTTGCCTTCCAGATCGATGCGCTCTCGCTGACGATGATGTTGATCATCACGGGCATCGGCTCCTTGATCCATCTGTATTCCATCGGCTACATGCACGATGATCCGCGCGTGGCCACCTTCTTCGCGCAGCTCAACCTCTTCACCTTCGCCATGCTGCTGCTGGTGATGGGCGCCAACTTCGTAATGACCTTCATCGGCTGGGAGGGCGTAGGCTTGTGCAGCTACCTGCTCATCGGTTTCTGGTACACCAACCCGGCGTACAACTATGCTGCGCGAAAGGCCTTCGTGATGAACCGCATCGGCGATGTGGGCTTCGTGCTCGCACTGGCCTGGATCTTCAGCGTAACGGGCACCTTGAACTACGTGGAGGTCTTTGCGCAGGCCGGAGGACTTTCCACGGCGGTGCTCACGGGCATCACCTTGCTCTTGTTCGTTGGCGCTATTGGCAAGAGCGCACAGCTCCCGCTCTTCACCTGGCTGCCCGATGCCATGGCGGGTCCCACCCCGGTGAGCGCGTTGATCCACGCGGCCACGATGGTCACGGCGGGTATCTTCCTCATTGTGCGCAGCAGCGCGCTGTTCAGCTTAGCTCCGTTCACGCAGGACGTCGTCCTTTACACAGGCCTGATCACCGCATTGCTCACAGCGAGCATCGGTGTGTTCCAGAACGACATCAAGAAGGTGCTGGCGTACTCCACCGTGTCGCAACTCGGGTTGATGTTCGTGGCGCTCGGCCTCGGCGCCTACAGCGCGGCGATGTTCCACGTCACCACGCACGCCTTCTTCAAAGCCCTGTTGTTCCTTGGCGCGGGCAGTGTGATCCACGCCTTGGGTGGCGAGCAGGACATCCGCAACATGGGTGGACTGAAGGGCGTAACGAAGATCACGTTCTGGACCTTCCTCATCGGCACACTGGCGATCGCAGGTGTTCCCCTGTTCAGCGGCTTCTTCAGCAAGGACGCGATCCTGATGGCGGCCTACGAGGAGCATCCGGCGTTGTACGCCGCCACCATGGTGGTATCGCTGCTCACCACCTTCTACATGTTCCGTCTGCTGTTCCTCACCTTCTTCGGAACCTACCGCGGCAAGGCGCATCCGCACGAGAGTCCGCTGGTGATGACCCTGCCGCTGATGGTGCTTGCTGTGCTCAGCACATTCGGTGGACTGCTGAACGTGCCGCATCTCTTCGGCGGTCACGAGGGCATGAAGCATTATCTCGGAAGCGCTGCGGAAGGCATCAGTGCCGAGCACAGCCTACTGAGCGCGTCGACCGAGTGGACCTTGATGGGCTTCACGGTCGGCCTGATCGTTATGATGATCGCGCTGGCATGGAACCGCTTCGGCAAGAAGGCCACGCTGGATCCCGATCCCGCGGACATGCCGATGTTCCAGGGCCTGATAGCGAACAAGTGGAAACTCGACGAGTTGTACGCCTCGCTCTTCGAGAAGCCTTTCGGCTGGCTCAGCGCGCACTTCTTCAGCGTAGGCGAACGCAAACTCATGACGCCGTTGATGGTGGGCGTGGGCGGAAGCACACAGCGCTTCGGCAAGCTGCTGCGCCGGCTACAGACCGGGAACATGAGCTTTTACCTATTGGCCATGGTGGTGGGCATGCTGCTCTTGATGGCTTGGACCCTTTACAGCGCATAAGATGATCCTGCTCGCGCTGCTCCTCATCCCCTTCCTCACCGGCGCACTGCTGCTGGTAGCCCGTCCGCATGCGCAGTCACGCGCGATCGCCATGATCGCATCGCTGGTGTGTTTGGTGATCGTGCTCGTTCAGTGGTGGAACTATCCGGGCGGCGAGCTCGTCCTCCTGGACCGCGATTGGATCCCGGACTGGGGCCTGCGCCTGAAGATGGGCTACGACGGTATCGGCCTGTTGATGCTGGTGCTCACCAGCCTGATATTCCCGTTCATCATAGCAGCGGGCGCGAAAGAGGAGCAGGCCGAAGGTTCCGGTGCGGAAGGGAACCGACCCGCCTTGGTGAACGCCTTGCTGCTCTTCACCCAGACCTTCCTCTTCGGTGTGTTCCTCTCGCAGAACGCATTCCTCTTTTACATCTTCTACGAGCTGTCGCTGGTGCCGTTGTTCCTCTACCTCCTGTTCTGGGGAGGTGAGAACAGGCGCGCGATCACCATGCGCTTCTTCATCTACACCTTGTTCGGCGGATTGGCGCTGCTCTTCGGCATTGCCTACTGCGTGGTGCAGGAGCCTGCGCACAGTGCCGACTTTTCGGCGTTACACGCGATGCATCTGCCGGTGTACGTGCAGCACTGGCTTTTCTGGGCCTTGTTCCTCGCCTTCGCGGTGAAGCTGCCCATCTTCCCCTTCCACAGCTGGCAGCCGGACACCTACGCGATGGCGCCCCTGCAAGGAACGATGGTGCTCGGTGGTGTGCTGCTGAAGATGGGTCTCTTCGGCATCCTGCGCTTTGTGTTCCCCATCGTCCCGGAAGGCGTGGAGTTCTGGCGCAGCGCGGTGATCTGGATGAGCATCATTGGTGCGTTGTACGCCGCGTGGATCGCCTTCCGCCAGACGGACCTAAAGCGACTGGTCGCATATTCCTCGCTAAGCCACGTAGGGCTGTTGTGCGCCGGTCTCTTTGCGCAGAACACCTATGGCGTAAGCGGTTCGCTCTACCAAGCCTTTGCGCATGCGGTGCTAGTTGTGAGCCTGCTCTACATCGTGGGTGCCGTTCAACGTCGCACAGGCACGCTGGACCTCGGCGCCATGGGCGGATTGAAGCACGCTACACCGAAGCTGGCCGCGCTCTTCTTTCTAGTGATGATCAATGCCGTTGCGCTGCCGCTCACGCAGAGCTTCGTGGGCGAATGGCTCATGTTCAACGGACTGTGGCAGGTGCAGAACGGCGCTTGGATGGCCGTGGCGGCGGTATGTACGATCATCCTGGGTGCGGTGTATATGCTGTACGCCTATCAGCGCGTGATGCTCGGACCCGTGAACGCACGACTTTCCACAGCGACCGACGCCGACATCGCAGATCACCTGTTCCTGGTACCGCTCATCGCGATCACCTTGGTACTTGGCTTCTACCCTGCACCGATCCTGCACCTGCTGGAAGGCTCCGTGCAACAGTTGCTCACCAACCTCACCGCCCTGAACTGACATGAGCGCGCTGATCCTGATCTCCGTGCTGGGCGTGGTGCTGCTGTATATCGGCCTGTTCGGTGCCGGTGCGCGCGTGGGCGCCAGTCGCATCATTGCACCCGTGGGCGTGCTGGGCCTGGCCGCCGCGATCTTCCTCATCGTGCGTGATGTGCACATCGACGCTCCACAGTTCGCCCACATGCTCCGCTTCGATGCGCCCGCGCGCATGTTCAGCATCGGCCTGCTGGCGATCACGGCACTCGTCTTCCTCTTCGGCATGGACTACTATGCCCGTGAGGAGCACAACGTGGCCGAGCAGTATGCGCTGATGACCTTCAGCTTGGTGGGTGCCTTGATGCTCACGAGCTACACGCACTTGTTGGCGCTCTTCCTGGGCATCGAGGTGCTGAGCATTCCACTGTACATCCTTGCTGGTGCCAAGCGCCACA
>JBKJNF010000267.1:0-3130 GCA_046596155.1 Flavobacteriales bacterium
ATCACCCCGTACAGCCGAAGGGGCAGATCATTCACAGCCTTGGCATGAGGCTGGATCAAGGTGACGTGTGCATAGACGTTCGGGGCCATCTCCCCGGTGATGGGGAAGGTGTACTTCGTTTCCTTGTCCTTGAGGTCCACCCACTGTGCGCTCAGGATGCGCGTACCGGTCTCTAGGCTGATGAAGGCGCGTCCCGTGCCGCTGCTGGGGATCGTGAGCGTGCAGTTCTCTCCGGGGCCATACGTCTGCTTGTCGCTGTTGAAGGTGAGCATGGCGGCCTCCTTCCCGCTCTGCCTGCGGCTACGGCCCTCGTAACCGGGCCAGTCCACATACAGCTGCAAGGCACTCACGTGTCCGCTTTCCGGATCGATGAGCCGCACCACATAACGGCCCCAGTTCGGCCGGTCCACGCGGAAGTTGAAGGTGGTGCGTCCCTTGGCATCAGTGGACAGGTCCTGCTCGCCGAGGATGGTGGAACTGGGGGCGTTCATATAACTATCAGGGCCGTCCATGTCACCGTTCCACCACCAGTTGAAGCTCACCTTCACCACCTGGGCCTTCAGTGCATGCCCAGCCAGCGGCTTGCCATCCGGGTCGACGGCCAGGCCTTGTACGCGGTAGGTGGTATCGGTAAGGTAGTTGCCCCAGCGCCCTCTTGCTTCGGGAGCAAGCAGGCCGGTGTATGATGCGTAGGGATAGTACACCGCATCGGTGCGGTCCATGCTGGCATCGCCGCCCGCCTCGAACACCCGGGTAACGATGTTGGCGTTCACGGCCGCAGGTGCGTGTTCGTTCAGATCCAAAGCGAAGGGGAATTCGGCGTGGCCTTCTGCATCCAGCGAGCCATCGAAGACAGTGATCTCCTCGGTGTTCAGGTCGTTGTTCAGATCGTTGAACGTGTATTTATCATAACCCTTGAACTGCGCAACAGCGCGGGTGAGCGTTACAGTGCTGCGCGCCTTCAGGTCGCGGGCTGGCGCACCATGCAGCCAATTGCTCGCGAGCTTCACCTTGCGGTCCTTGTTGATCACCGTGATACGATCGCCCCCCAGATCCAACTGGATCTTCAACCGGTTCGGTTTCACCGTCTCGATCCGGACGGTCTGGTAGAAGGAGCTTCCGCCCACCTTCACCTGCGCGCCCCAGTTACCTGTTGGTGCGTTAACGTCCGTCGCGCATTGGAACGCATACACACCATCCACGCCGACGTTACGCACCAAGCGCTGATCCAAACGGCCCTGTGGGTCGGTAAGCTCTAGTACCACTGGGTGATCCTTCGGAAGTTTTTTGGCCGCATCCTGCAGGATGAAGGTGAGGTAGAGTGGATCGCCCGGGCGCCAAACCCCGCGTTCACCGTAGAGGAAGCCTTTCAGCCCGTGGTCCACGCGCTCGCCTTCAACGTCGTAGGCGCTCACGTTCAAGGCGCTGCCTTCCTCCAACCGCAGGTAGCCACGCTGAGTGCCTTTGCTGGCCACGATCAGGAAGGGCTTGTAACGTGCCTGTGGAAGGGTGATCAGGCCTTCGGCATCCGTGACCGCCGATCCTAGGCTTTTGCGCTGCATGTCCAGCACGTCGACCTTCACTCCGCTGAGCGGACCGGCCGTGCGCAGGTCGCTTGCAGCTACCCACAGGGTGCCATCGTTGGCGCGTTTGGCGATCAGGCCGATGTCGCTGGCGAGGATATTGCGCGAAACGACCGTGCTCTTGTTGCGGAAATAGCTGGCCGAACAAGGCTCCTCGCGTTCGTGATAATCGTATTCCTCGCCATCATCGTAATACTCATCCTCGTAGTACCATTGATCCTGGTACGGGTTGTCCCATTGGCCGTCATCTTCTGTACCGTTCTCGTCCGCTGTCCCGGTCAATTCAGGTTTGCCCTCTCCCCGATCGGGGCATGGGTAAGTGCTATACGCTTGGCGGAAGCCCAGGCTGATGCGATAGATCGCACCCGGCTCCGCCTTGATGAGTTCATCAAGGTCCAGGTAATACGTGGTCCATCTGTTGGTCGATGCTTTATCACGCGACAAGGGCACGGTCTTCTTCAGGACAAGTCGCCCCACGCGCGCCAGCTCGCGTTCGCCATCGAGGTTATTCACCTGGAGGAACTGCGCCACGTTATCCTCGTAGATACGCACCACACGCACATCCACGGCGTTGAGGTTCACGGCATCGAACGGGAAGAGGAGGCCATCGGTGCTCGGCAGGATGGTCCCTGTCCCGTTGATCCTCACATTGGGCTTTACCTCCTCGAACAGAAGGTGGAGGGTGATATCCTTGCCCAGCGTCTTGTGGTTCACGTTGGCCAGCCCGGCAGCAACGAAGCCGCTCTGCTGGCCGCTGAGGCGCTGGCCCGGATGGATCACCAGTTTGTTGCCATCGATGCTCAGTCGCACGGTCTCCACACCGGCGATACCGGCCAAACCGGTGAGGTCCTGCGCAGGGTCGAGCGGGTCGCTGAAGAGCAGGGTCGCATACTGTTCTCCCTGGCTGAAGGTCTCCGTGGTCACGAGTTGCAGGTCGCCTAATGCCGGGATCACTTGCTCGAGTGCGCCCTTGTCCTTGCTATCGATCGCATCACCGTTCCAGCGGAAGATCACCTTGCCGGGTGCATCGCTCCGGCGCACACTGTCGGCCACCGCCCGGTGATAGGTGCCATTGGGCTCATGTTCCCACAGGAGTTTCAGTTGCTTACCATCCTGCTCTGCGGTGATGCATGATCCCAGCACGCTATCAGCAGCGACATCACTGGTGTACACGGCCACATGTACACGCTGCCAGCGGAGGTCGCCGGGCGAAACGGCTTGCATGTCGCTGACCTTCACATCAATGGCCTGGCGAAAGGTGTTGATGTGGAAGTTAAAGTCGTCCAGGCCTGCGGGTAGTTGGATCAGGCGGGCCAGATGGAGGGTAATATCGTACGTCTGGTCCTGGTGCAGGCGCTCGCGAGGTTGAAAGGAGAGCGTGTTCCGATCCAACCAACACACCGTGCCTTCCACCGCAGGGTCGAAGGCGAACAGTTCGCTAATGGCGCCCGCGGAACTATCGCGGTAGGTGAGGCCTTCCGATAGTCGGACGAGGATCGGCGCAGTGGCCGGAACGGCCCCGGCCGTGAAGCCGGTGATGTAAGGGG
>JBKJNF010000006.1:0-7785 GCA_046596155.1 Flavobacteriales bacterium
CCCCCGGTACAGTTTAACCCGTACGGCAGTTTAGCAAACTACTGGTTTAAGCCACTCACCCACCTCTCCATATGAAAGAACAGCCCTTGCCCTTCCTTGCTCGTTTCCGAGTTCGGAAGGGGCGCAAATATAGAAGGAGGTTCGGAACAGAACACACCTAGATGCACTCGGCTAACTTTGCACCCCGAAAAACCAGCAACACCAACCCGTCATGGCCCGCGAAGTCGTCATTGTTTCCGCAGTACGCACACCACTTGGAAGTTTCGGCGGCGCTTTGGCCGAGGTGCCGGCCACACAGTTGGGCGCAGCAGCCGTGAAAGCCGCCGTGGAACGCGCAGGTGTGGACCCCAAGTTGATATCCGAAGTGTACATGGGCAACGTGCTCCAGGCCAATGTGGGCCAGGCCCCAGCCAGGCAGGCCGCCCGCTTTGCGGGTCTTCCTGATGAAGTGAATTGCACTACCGTGAACAAGGTGTGCGCCAGCGGCATGAAGGCCGCGATGCTGGCCACCCAGAGCATCCTGCTCGGCGACAATGAGGTGGTGGTGGCCGGTGGTATGGAAAGCATGAGCCAGACCCCCTACTATGTGGAAAAGGCACGCTACGGCTACCGCTATGGACATGGCCAACTCGTGGATGGCATCATGAAGGACGGCCTCACGGACGTGTACCACCAGACCGCCATGGGCGTTAGCGCCGAACTGTGCGCCAGCAAGCATGGCTTCAGCCGCGAGGAGCAGGATGCCTTTGCCATCGAGAGCTACAAGCGCAGCGCTGCCGCATGGGCCGCAGGTAAGTTCATGGATGAGGTAATACCCGTTACCGTGAAGACCCGCAAGGGCGATGTGGTGATCGCTGAGGATGAGGAGTTCAAGAACGTGAGCTTCGACAAGATCCCCGGTCTTAAGCCGGTGTTCCAAAAGGATGGCACCGTTACCGCCGCCAACGCCAGCACGATCAACGACGGCGCCGCAGCCCTGGTGCTCATGAGCGCGGAAAAAGCCAAGGAGCTGGGATTAAAGCCGCTGGCCCGCGTGTTGAGCTACGCCGATGCTGAACAGGCGCCTGAGTGGTTCACCACCACACCCGCCAAGGCCATCCCCCGCGCGGTGGAGAAGGCCGGGTTGAAAATGTCCGACATCCAATACTTCGAGATCAATGAGGCTTTCAGCGTGGTGAGCCTGGCCAACATGAAGCTGATGAACCTCGATGCATCGAAGGTGAACGTGAACGGCGGTGCTGTATCTCTCGGCCACCCGCTGGGCTGCAGCGGCGCCCGCATCCTTGTTACGCTGATCCATGTGCTGAAGCAGAACGGTGCGAAGTACGGTGCCGCCGGCATCTGCAATGGTGGCGGTGGTGCCAGTGCCATGGTGATCGAAGCGCTTTGAGCATTTCCGTCTGCCCCTTGTCGATCGTTCCCGTGCGAAGGGAACCGAGTGATCGCGCGGAGATGGTATCGCAATGGCTCTTCGGTGAAACCGCTGATCGGTTGGAACGCAATGAAAAGTGGAGCCTGCTTCGCTTTCATCACGATGGCTACCAGGGCTGGGTGGACGACAAACAAGTGCGCGTCACAGATCATCGATCCGAAGCCTTTGCTGTACGATCCATCGATCCGTTCAACAACTTGGCAACCCCTGAAGGCCCCCTGCATCTACCCTTCGGCTCCGTGCTGGACTCCTTTTCGCAAGGGCGTTTCCTGCTGAACGGGGAACAGGTCGCTTTCACAGGGAACACAACCCGTTCGCTTCTCGGCACTGCGGTGGAACGCCTGCTATCGCTGACCGACCGTTGGCTGAACGCGCCTTATCTCTGGGGCGGTCGCACCCCGGCCGGAGTGGATTGCAGTGGGCTTACCCAAATGCTCTTCATGGTCGCAGGGTTCCAGCTGCCGCGCGATGCCTGGCAACAAGCGGAGCTAGGGTCGACCGTGGAATTGGTGGACCTGGCCATTCCGGGGGATCTGGCCTTCTTCGACAATGCGGAAGGCCGGATCGTGCATGTCGGTATCGTGCTCACCGACCGCCGGATCCTGCATGCTTCCGGCCAGGTGCGCATGGATACGCTGGACCATCAGGGCATCTTCAATGCGCAGGACGGGAAGTATTCGCACCAGTTGCGGATGCTGAAACGCGTAGCGTGACCGCTCACATGACCTTGTGAACGTTGAAGGGCGAAGCACCACGCTTCGCCCTTCAACAGGAACAAGACATCTCTATCGGTGCGCGCTCAACTCCAATCCTGTTCAGTGAAGGTTCAGTTCAGGAACAAGATCTCCGGTTTGCCCACCACGCCGGCCTTCACCATCGCTTCACGCAGATCGGGTGAGTTGCCGAACTCCTCCGCGCGCTTTTGGTCTTCGGCCTTGAAGAGTATGACGACCTCATTGGGATCGTTCGCGTTGCGCAACAGTTGTTCCTCGTGCAGACCCGCCTTGGTACGCATGTCCGTATGCGATTCGTAGCCGGTCTTCCAAGTGCTGAAGTCAGTCACTTTGTGACGAATGAGCATGTGTCCCATGACCGTATGTGTTAACCGAGTTTCCTAACGGAACCAAAAGATACGACAGCGTGTAGCAGATCGCACAGGGGTTGATAAGTCGATACGGCCGGGTCACGCTCATCGCATCACATGAACATACCCTGTTCTTGAAAAGGGTTCGCCATTCGGGAGCAGCGCATGCAGCACATAGAAATAGACCCCTGTGGGCACGGGCTCTCCGGAGATGCCGTTGCGGCCATCCCATTGAACAATACGCGCCGATCGGGAGAACTGGACCTGACCCCAGCGGTTGAAGATCTCCAGTGTCAAGGGCTCCTCCGATGGGCTCGTCAGCGTGATCACGTCATTCACGCCATCGTTGTTCGGAGTAAAAACATTGGTGACCGGCACGTTGCAATCGCCTGCGAGCACCTCGAGCGTGTCCATGGCCACGCACCCAGTAGGTCCTGTGATCTGCACCGTGTAGGTGCCCGCACCAGCGAAAAGATTGCGCTCGGTACTTCCCGTGCTCCAGAGCACATCCCCACCGGCTCCGGCGTCCAGTTCAACACTCTCACCCTGACAGATGTCCACGTTCTCTCCGAGATCCACCACGGGTAACGCATCCACGTGCACCAGCACATGTGCCGTGGGACCAACGCAACCGCTATCGCTGTAATACACGCTATACGTTCCACTGAGCGACGGGTCCATGTTGGGAATGACCACGCCCGGTTGTGTGAAGGACCCGACCGGTGTGCTCCAGTTGGCCGTAGCGATGATGTTTACGGTGAGGAAAAGATCCTCCCCAGCGCACAGGAGCGTATCGCCCTGGATGATGGGCGCCGGTGGCAATTGAATGACCGGAAACACCAAGGCGATCGGCTGGCTAGTGCACGGCGCCTCGGTCTGCGTGAGGAAGACGGTGGTGCTAGCGGACAAAGCGGACAGGGACAATTGCGCCCCTTGTGCCAACACCTGTGCTAAGAGCGGATCGGCGTACCAAGTGATGGCGCCCGATCCTATGGCGGTGGCGCTGATGGACCCACCCGCGCAAATGGGATCCACTAGGTCCGCAGCGAGCGCTTCTGTGAATTCGAAGCCATCCACCACCGCAACGCCGGTGGTGTCCGTACAACCGTAGTCATCGCTGGCCACCACGCTGTATTCACCCGGTTGATCAACGTACACCGATGAATACGGCGCATCGCCGTTGGACCAGATATAAAAGGACAGGCCCGGGGTGGCCTCCAACAACACGGAGTCGCCCGCACAGAGAATGTATGGTCCTTGGCTGATCAGCGCTACCTGCGGTGCCACCACCTGCATCGTGATCGCCCCGATGCCGTTCGGGCAGCCTGCATTGTTGGTGGCAAGGCTCCACGTTCCGTTGGCCGCCGCGCTGACGTTCGGCACGCTGACGTAGGCCGTGTTGAATTCACCCAAGGGCGTTGTCCACGTGAAGGTGCCCCCTGAAATGACCGTGAGCTCAAGGGTCATTCCCTCGCAATAGATCGTATCCCCGAGGATGTCCAGCTGCACGTTCGCTGGCACCACGGGTAGCTCCACGGCGATCGGCACGCTGGTGCATTGTGCATCGGCTTGCGTAACGAAGACGATGGCGCTTTCGGAGAGCACACCCCCTTGCAGGGTGGATCCGGTGGTCAGTACCTGTTGAAGACCGGGATCGGCGTACCAAGTGATCAGCCCCGACCCGATCGCCTGAGCGATGCTCAACTCGCCCTCGCAGACCGTGTCCGCCAATAAGGTCAACGGCTGCGGAAAGTCATACACCTCCACAACTGCTACACCGGCCGTGTCCGTGCAGCCATATTGATCGAAACCGATCACGGAATACGAACCGTCCGCGCTTACAAGTACATCGGGGCCGATCGAGTTGCCCGGTTGCCACACATACGCCACCAGCCCCGGCGTGGCCTGTAGGTGCACACTGTCCCCGGGGCAGATCGGGAAGGGACCCAAATCCACCACATTCACGCTCACCGAACTCTGTGTGATCGCGAAGGTGATCGGTGTGACCTCGTTGCACTGCAAAACCGAACAACTGTATGTGCCCGGAGCCGTGATCGTTTGCGACAACGAATTCCCACTCAACGGTGCGGCCCAGGTGACCTGTGCCGCGGACTGGGACTGAACGGCCACTTGAACACTTCCACCTTCGCACAGCACCGGCTGCGGGAACACGGCAATGAACGGCGTTGTGTACTGGATCACGGTGCGCAAAGCCGTGGCGTAAACACAGCCCTGGAACGTGCTCACCACGCAGAAGTAGGTACCCGGTTCCTGCACGTCGATGCTGGCGGTGAAGAACGGCAACGGACCGCTGGGGCCATACCACGTGTAGTTCCCCGTGGCTCCAATTACAGCAAGTTGCACTGTGCTACCCGGACAGACCAAACCGTCCGCCGGTACCATCTCGATTGAAGGCGGAGCAACGTATTGAAGTGAGTGCTGATCCACATCCGAAGCCACACAGACGCCGGTATCCAGCGGCGTGAAGACCACCTCGATAAGGCCCGGCTGGGTAAGCAGCAAGGTGTTCGTTGTGTCACTGCCCACGATCCCTCCGTTCTGCGCCGACCACTGGAATGTGCCGGATCCATTCGCTTGAGCCACCAGGCTGATCGTATCACCCGTGCAGATGAAGATCGACCCAAAGATGTCCACCGCGCTGTTGCCCCCCGGAGTGCCCATCACATAAATGCTGTCCTGCACCGTGGCACCGGCCGAGTGGTTCTGGCAGGGCCGATCAGAGATGGAAAGCCGATAGGTGAACACATACCAGCCATTGCCGTAATACGAAGAAAGTATGGACTTGTATGGGTCGCTCAAGTTGAAGCCGCCCACATCCACATAGCCCGACTGGTTGCAGAACACCGTATCGAACACTTGGAAGAAACCGTTGGACAAAAGCGGCATTCCATTGTTCGTGATATCTCCGATCAACTGCGCCTCGATGTTCTGGAAGGCACAGATCGAAATGGTGTCGTTCCCATCCGCATCCTGCGGGAATTGGATCTGTTGGGCGAACGTGGCGTTCTGCAATGTGTCCCCGTTCAGGTAGGCCACATCCACGAAGCTCTGGCGCGCACAACCCAGTTCATTGAACACGGTGAGGTACCAGCGTGCGGTATAGGGCACGGTGAAGGACGGATCCTGGATCACGGTATCCCCTGGCTCAGATGTCCATTGGAATGCGATGCCCGGCGTGGGGCCTGCTGTCAGCTGGATCAGTGTGGGCAGGCAGCTATTCAACCCATCGCACAGACTGTCCTGCTCATTCACCAACTGCGAATCCGTGATGCCCGGAGCGAACGGAAGATCGCACATGCCTACATCGATAGCACCGGAACCGCTAAAACAGCCCGCGCCGATGTTTCCCGTGGCGGCATACACGCCTCCCGTCATCACCTCAATGGAAGCGGTCGTTTCGCCAGAGTTCCAGATGATGGCTTGTTCGGGGCCTTGGGAATAATTGAACATAGCCGCGATGCTTCCCATGCCACAAAAGGAAGCATCGTGATCGGGATCGGTGCAGGTGGCCGGGGACGCGGGCACCACTTGGAAGACCAAAGGCAGCTCCATGCTACAGCTGTCCCGCTGGAAGATGTCCATCGGCCTGCGCTGCCGGATGAATCCGCGCGCTACAAATCCATCCAGCACACCCCGTGTGTGCAGTTGCGCCGCATCATAATAGGTCGTGTCCTCGCAGGCGGTCAGGAGGCCGTTCGGACCGATGGTGAACAGCGAGTCGCCTGGAAGTGCGCGCATGCGTCCTTCCTGCGTGGGTATCACTAGGTCGCCGGTGAACTCCCCCACCCCCAACATCCGCTGCCCCACATCAAAGGCCACACCCCGCAGGTCCATGGACGCACGGTCCGCGATCATCTGCGCATAGTTCACCACCAGATCGCTGCGTCGCAGTGTGGCCACCCAGCCGTTCGAGGTGCCCCAGGAAATGAAAAGGCCATCGCCACCGGACTCCTGCGAAAGTTCCAACGCCTGGCACACGAAGGTGCCACCGAGCAACACCTCATTGCCGCGCACGTCGATGGCCTTGGCCTCGATGATGTGGTCGCTGCCGAGGCTGCGCTGGGCCAGCAGCTCGCCGGTCTGCGAGAACGCGGCGGTGAATGCACTGTACGGATAGGCTGACGCCAGTGGTACGGGGGGCGCAGCGAAGACCAAGTTGTTACCGGACTGCGAGCCCGACATCCACAACGTATCGCCAACAAAGCAGAGATCGCCCACCCGGATCGCACTGCCACCGCCGATGCGTCGGAACCATTGCTCCTCCCCCGCCGCGTTGAATTTCACCAGGAAGCCTGCGTTGTTCAAGGTGTTCGCATGGGGCAGGTCGAAGGTGATGGATTGGCTGAACCGCCCTGCCAGCCAACAGTTGCCCGCCGCGTCGGCCGCAAGGCCCAGTGCCTCATCGCCGTTGGGCGAAGCACCGCCCTGCACCCACATGGGCGTACCCGTTATGGAGTACTTTGCCACGAAGACATCGGTGCCGGGCGCCTGCAGTTGGGGGTCGATGGTGCTGCTGATGGACAGCGTGCCGAACACGGCCGTGTGGCTGTACTCCCCTGCCACGTAAACATTGCCCGCGGCATCCACGGACACCTGCTCTCCGATGTCCGCATTCTCCGGACTGCCCGCCGCGCGCGCCCAGCTGAGCGTCCCCGCCGCCGTGTAGCGCGCAAGGAAAATGTCCTGCGATGGTCCGTTGCCCACTAGGTTGGTACCCGACAGACTCATCGACCCGCTGAACTGGCCCGTGACCGTTACCGAACCATCATCGCCCACGGCCAGGTCGGTGGCCCTGTCCGGCCCTGGACCACCGCCTGTGCGGATCCAGATCACCTGACCGGCGGTATCCAACCGGACCACGAACATATCCGTGACCCCAACGGCCGCAACGCTCCCACCGGGGTAAACCATGTTGCCACTGAAGGTGCCACACGCATACATCGACGTACCCGGACCGCGTGCGATGGCCGTGAACCGGTCATCGCCGATGCTGCCATAGCCGTGCGCCCAATACGGGCCCGGCTGAGCCGCAGCGCAAAACGAAAGCAAAAGGAGCAACGGCCAGCAACAACGCATTGATCCCAAGGTACGGGATGCTGCCGCTCCTGATCTCGCAGTGGTTCCATTTGCAGCCTGAGATCCGCCTCGTAGCGGTCAACTGGTCGTAATGAGGGGCTCCCATGTGATAGCGTTCCCTCCTCCCACCTTCACCACTACGACCTTACTGGTAACGCAGGATCCAGATCGG
>JBKJNF010000047.1:0-9330 GCA_046596155.1 Flavobacteriales bacterium
GCATTCCTTCTGGCCTTCGGCCTGCTGGCTTCAGCCCAGAGCTTCGTTTCGCCCGAGCCTTTTGGTGGCGAACAATCGGTGAAATGGTTGATGGAACAGGAGCTGCGCATCCCAGAAGATCAAATGGCCGCCAACGTGGAAGGCACAGTGGAACTCACCTTCACGGTGCGGGTCGATGGCAGCATGAAGGACGTGCGCGTGACCCGGTCCATGGGAGCAGTGCTCGATGCCGAGGTGCTTCGCGTGGCCCGGTTGCTGCGGTGGCATCCTGCTTCGGTGGGCGGTTCGGCGCTGGACACCGAACGAAAGCTGGAGGTGCCGATCAGCAGCAAACGCTACCGCAAGGCGCACAACAAGGACCTTTCAACGCCTCGGACCTTCTTGGCCTTTCCAGCGGACAGCACCGGCGCGTTGGTGGAACGCGGCACGGACACGCTGGCCACGCCACTGATCCCCAAAGGACTTCGGGGCCTGCCCACCTACTTGGGCGAGAACCTGCGTTACCCCGAGGATGCGCGCCGGCGCGACATGCAAGGCAAGGTGGGCATCGAGTTCGTGGTGGAAGTAAGCGGCAGCGTGAGCAACCTACGGACCGTGGAGGCTTTGGGGGCGGGTTGCGATGAAGAGGCCATGCGGCTGATCCGCACCATCGCCTGGAAGCCCGCGTTCAAGCATGGCAAACGCGTGCGCAGCGTAATGAGAATGGACATCCAGTTCCGCCTCGATGCGAATAGTCGTCCGTAGCCTTCCTTCGCACTTCACCTTACGAACATGATCGAACGTGGTCCTTGGAAACAGGTAAAGGAGGAGTTGCGCTACGAGACCCCGTGGATCTCCGTAAGTCACCACGAAATCATTGACCCCAGCGGTGCTGCGGGGATCTACGGGGTGATCCATTTCAAGAACTTGGCCATCGGCATTGTTCCGCTGGATGAGGAGATGAACACGTGGATCGTGGGTCAGTACCGCTATCCGATCAAGGCCTACAGCTGGGAGATCCCCGAAGGCGGCGGGCGACGCGACATCGACCCGCTGATCAGTGCACAACGCGAACTGCGCGAAGAGGCGGGCATCGAGGCCACGGAATGGAAGGAGCTGTTGCGCATGGACCTGAGCAACAGCGCCAGCGACGAGCACGCTATCATTTACACGGCGCGGGGCCTCAGTTTCCAGCCGCCGCAACCCGACCATGACGAGGAACTGGAGCTGCGCAAACTGCCGTTCCAAGAGCTCTACACCAGGGTGATGCGTGGCGAGGTACGCGACAGTTTGACCGTAGCGGCCGTGATGAAAGTGAAGCTGTTGCTAGTGGAAGGGCAGATCTAAAAATACAGGCCATGCGCCAGCACGCGCCCATCGCTGCGGAATTCGAGCGCTGGCAGCGGCACCTTCACGCAGTTGAGCACCAATAGCAGAGTGCGCAGCGCTTTGTTCTTCACAGGGATCCGCTCCAGATCGACATCAGCAGAGACGAAGTACTGACGCACCTGTCCCGGTGCGTGATCAGCTTGTACCATGCCTTCGGCGCCATAGCCCACGGCCACATTCAACCAGGTGGGCAGCCCTTTCCACCCAAATGCGTGGAGGTTCGCGCTGACCCAGTAGGTTGAACCGTTGTAGTCCTTCAGGATGCGTTCCGGGAGGCCCCTGCCAAGCAAGTCGGGCCGCTCCTTGGCGAACGGTGTAAGGTGTGCGGAGTATTTCACCTTGACGCGCTGCTCTCTCCATGCTAATTCCTGCCCGATGAACAAACCCGTGCCCGCAACGTTCGCTGCCATATCCCAGCCACTGAACCCCCAGCCATCGCTATGGCCATCCATGAACTCCACGGCGGTCAAGTACACCAGGCCCAGTGTGCCCCCTGTCCACAAGGCTGTCTTCCGCGGCACACCGCACCAGCGCAGCAAGCCGTGTCCCCAGCGGCCAACGGTGTAGGTCGCAAAGCCATGCCCCACCTTATCCAACCCCTGCCATTCGCCACCGTCATCGAAAAAGTGAAAGGGGGTGCGATCGAATTGCCCGTACCACGCCTGATCGAGCCCGATAAGTGTACCTGCAATAATGGCCCCGCCACCGATGGTCGTGCCGACCAAACGGCCCCGATGGATGACCCCCGACCCACTCGCGGAGTCCAAACGCTGGCCAGAACACGTTCCGGCCAACCCCAAAAGGCCCACCAACGTCCCCATTCGCACCATGCCCAGCCCCCTATTTTCCCGTTCCATCGGCAACCCCGCTAAGGTACTTGCGTTCAAGGGATATCGCCCCTTGCGTTGTGGAAGGTCGGGGGTACCTTTGACGTTCTCTAAGAAGTGATCGAAAAATCCGTCCAACATAGTTCTGCACCCTGCAGAATGGTTTGGCTTTTTGCCACGCTCTTGGCTTTGCCATGGACGCTGCTGGCGGGAGTTGGCCCTGACGACCCCTCCTCCCTCCTACCCGGATCCGAATTTGGCACCTACACGGCAGCGAATATTCCCGGCGGTTTCACAGGAGCCATTGACCCAAATGGATTCCAACTCATCCGAGCCACGCCGGCTCTGGCCGCACAACGCATCACCGTACTTGGTCATGGACGTGCGGGTGGAGCCCTGATCCTTTGGAAGCCTGCATCCCCCTACCTGGTGGGGAATGAGCTGCTGTACCCGGGCGATGGCATGGCCGTCCACTACCAACATTCGGCGCAGGGTCTTCGCCAGAACTTCATCCTGTACGAGCGCCCGGAAGGCGTTGGGGAATTGACCGTAATGCTGACCACGCAGGGCTCGTTCCGTGCTACGCTTTCCGACTCCACCACAGTCCGTTTCCTGGACAGGAACAATGCACAGGCCATCGACTATCGCGACTTACGCTGCTGGGACGCAGAGAAACGACCCTTGGACGCACATTTCGAATTGGCAGAAGCTGCTGGGCAACAATACCTGCGTGTTGTGGTACAGGATGCGAACGCTACCTATCCGATCACCATTGACCCCGTTAGCACTACAGCCGCTACCTTGTTGATCGGAGCGTCAGCCGGCTTGGAGTATGGTATCTCCGTTTACACGGCCGGTGATCTGAACGGTGATGGTCGGAGCGATGTGGTGATCGGCGCCTGGAAAGCAACGGTCGGCGGATTCGCCCAATCGGGCGCTGCATATGTGCACTACGGATCCAGTACCGGGATCAGCACGGTCCCCAGCGTGTCGCTTACCATTGCTCAGGGAGGCGCTGAATTCGGCGTGGCCGTGGGCACGGCCGGCGATGTGAACGGAGATGGCTACAGCGACCTGATGGTGGGGGCTCATGCTTGGGAGAGCGACAACGTGAACGAGCTGACCGAAGGTGCCGTATTCGTTTATTACGGCTCGGCTACCGGCATCGGCACCGTGGCCAATCTGATCCTGCAGCCGAACCACGCGGGTGATAACTTCGGAAGTAACCTGGCCTGCGCCGGGGATATCAACAATGACGGCTTTTCGGATGTGATCATTGGCGCCTATCTCGCCAGCTATCCCACTTTGAACGAAGGCGCCGTGTTCATCTATCTCGGTTCGGCCGCTGGTCTGAATCCCGCGCCGCAACATCGTTTGGAACGTAACCAGGGCGGCGCCTTCTTCGGACGTAGCGTGGCCGGCGCAGGTGACATCAATGGCGACGGGTTCAGCGATGTGA
Source organism: Flavobacteriales bacterium (assembly GCA_046596155.1). Classification (GTDB taxonomy): domain Bacteria; phylum Bacteroidota; class Bacteroidia; order Flavobacteriales_F; family PHOS-HE28; genus PHOS-HE28. Next base: position 3,655 of record JBKJNF010000047.1, read on the forward strand.
TCATCGGCGCCACTAAATTCATTTACACCACCGGGGCATCTGATCAAGGCACGGCATTCGTCTACTACGGAAGTGCCCTCGGTCTGGGGCTCGGTGGGCTCAACCCGACATTCAGTGTGCAGCTGTTCGGGTCGGGAAGCAACGTGGCCTTCTACGGCTGGTCCGTAACCTCAGCCGGTGATCTGAACGGTGACGGCTATAGTGACGTGGCGGTGGGCGCATACCAAGAAGAAAGCGGAGCCCAGACCGATGAAGGCCTGCTATACGTGTACCACGGTAGCGCTGCCGGGCTGAACACAGTTCCCGCTGCGATCCTCCAGTCGGATCAAACCAACGCCTGGATGGGCCGGGCCGTGTCCAATGCCGGCGATGTGAACGGTGATGGCTATGGAGATCTGCTCGTGGGCACTCCAAAATATTCCAGTGGCCAAGTCACTGAAGGCATAGCCTCGATCTACTTCGGTTCACCCACCGGCGTCAACCTGGTGCCATCGCTCACCTTCGAGTTGAACAATGCAGGGGCCAACTTCGGAGAGGGCATCGGGCCTGCAGGTGATGTGAATGGCGATGGTTACTCCGATTTTATCGTGGGTGCGCGGATCTATGGCCTTGGAGGAGCAGCGGCGGTTTATTTGGGTGGGCCCTATTCCACGAACCTCACGCCGACCGCCACGCGCTTCGGTGGAACGGGAGGTGCATTGCTCGGCACCAGTATTGCCAATGCTGGTGATGTGAACGGCGATGGCTATGCCGATGAGATCGTTGGGGCTCCGGGGGCTTCCAACGGCCAGGCCGGCGAAGGCCTCGCATATGTGCATTACGGCTCTGCAACAGGGCTTTCCATCGCACCTTCGCTGACCTTGGAGGTCAATGTTGGCGGTGCTGCGTTCGGCACCAGCGTTGCTTCGGCCGGTGACGTGAACGGCGATGGATACGCCGACGTCGTTGTTGGTGCTCCTCTGAACGGAACGGGTTCGGCGCATGTCTTCATGGGTGGCCCTGGCGGCCTTTCCGCAACACCTGCCCTCACACTCACCGGCGGTGCGCTGTTCGGCACATCGGTCGCAACAGCGGGCGATGTGGATCATGACGGCTTCGCAGAAGTGATCATCGGATCACCCGGAAGCGGACAAGCGTTCGTGTTCCGCGGATCGGCAGCCGGGCTCGTCGCCGCGCCGTATATCATCCTTGCCGAACCGCCGAGCAGCGGCCTTTTCGGTTGCTCCGTCTCCACTGCAGGGGATGTGAACGGCGATGGTTATAGCGATGTGATCGTCGGTGCGAGCCTTGCCTCCAACGGACAAAGCGCGGAAGGGCTGGCCTATGTATACCACGGATCACCAACAGGCCTAGTGACACCCTCTGCCCGCTTGCTTGAGGTGAACCAGGCCAACGCCAATTTCGGGGTGAGCGTTGCCGGGGCCGGTGACGTGAACGGCGATGGATACTTCGATGTGGTCGTGGGCGCGGACCTGTGGGAAAGCGGCCAGGTGGATGAAGGAGGAGCATTCGTGTTCAAAGGCGGCCCCACGGGCGTGGCTGCTGCTCCAGCGACCACCCTACAACGCAACGTGGCGAATTGGCTCTTTGGGCACAGCGTGGCCGAAGGCGGCGATGTGAACGGCGATGGCTATGCCGATATCGTGGTGGGCGCACCATTGGCAGATAATCCCGCGACCACTGCAGATGAAGGCATCGCCTTCGTTTTCAGGGGATCCGCTGCTGGTATCAATGCCGCCGCGTTGGACCAGCTTGAACCGAATATCGCCGGCTATCTGCACGGCACGGCCGTGAGCGGCGGGGGTGATGTGGACGGCGACGGCTACAGTGATGTGCTCGTGGGTGCACCGGGAGCGAATCCCGCATTCGCGGCTGAGGGCGGACAGTACTGGTATCGGGGTGGCGTCAACCGCGCACTCAACCGCCTCACGCGACAATATGATGCCGATCTGGTGACACCAATGAGCACCAACAGCCAGGATTTCGGCAACCTTTTATTCTTCGGCATCGGTCATCGGGCGCGGAGTCCCGTGCAACGGTGCAAGGTCCGGCTGCGATGGGAGGTGGTGAATGAAGGGCAGCCTTATACAGGTGGTCCCATCACCAATAGTGTCCTACAGACTGCCATTGGCGCGGCGTGGACGTTCCTTCCGACCACCGGGATCGAGATCAAGCAACTCGTGCCGAAGGCACCGCCCCGCAGGAGATACAAATGGCGCGTTCGGGTCGAATATGACCTCGCGAAGTTGATCGATGGCCAACGGTTCAGCCGTTGGTTCTATGCCTTCGCAACGGGCATCGGCGATATTGGTGTGCTACCCATCGAACTTCTTCAATTCGAGGGAATCGCTGTGGGTTCGCAGAACGTGCTGAACTGGTCCACCGCGACCGAACACAACAGCGCTCGCTTCGACGTGCTACGCAGCGAAGATGGCGAGCAATTCAGGGTCATTGGCAGTATGCCCGCTGCCGGAGAAAGCACTGCGCAAATGGACTATACGTTCATGGACATCTTTCCACCTCGAGGCACCGGGTACTACCAATTGCGCATGATCGATCAGGATGGTTCGGATGAACTGAGCGAGGTGATCGCCATCACGCGCGCCAATGGGGCACTTTTGATCTTCCCGAATCCAGCCCAAAGTGAATTGCAGGTGGTGTTGGATCTAGCGCAACCCGGATCCATCATCAACGTGATGAATGCCGAAGGTCGCACCTTGGTGTCTGGCCGAATGGGCGATGCGCTCCAGCGTACCTTGGACGTTCAAGCGCTCGCCGCAGGTACGTACATGGTGGTACTAAGCACCGACCAGGGTGCTGTGATCGGAGCGCTGCCGCTGATCAAACAGTAGACCGTCAGGCTCCGATCGCCTCCTTGCAGGCCGCAAGGATACTGCGTGCACCGTCCATGTCCTTGCTCTCGGCGTAGGTGCGCAGCACAGGCTCTGTTCCGCTCGCGCGGATCATCAGCCACTGGTCATCGTCGAAGTGGTACTTCCACCCATCGATCGTTTCCAAACGGCGCACTTCCAGATGTCCGAACTTTGTGTACTTCTCCTCGGTGCAGGACTTCAGCACTTGTTGCTTCAACGCCTCGCTGATGTGCAGGTCGCTACGCTCGTATTTGAATTCACCCACGATCGCGTAAACCTCCTGGATCAACTCCTCCAGCGTCTTGCCGCTCTTCGCCATGAATTCCCAAATGGTAAGACCCATCCAGATGCCATCGCGCTCGGGAATGTGGCCCTTGATCGCGATGCCACCGCTCTCCTCACCGCCCAACAACACGTCATCCATGATCATGACCCCGCATATCCACTTGAAACCGATCTTGGTCACCTGATACTCCAGGCCGTAATGCTTGCACATTTTCTCCACCTTCGGCGTGGTACTCACCGCCACCACCACCTTGCCGGTGAATTTCTTGTACTTCACCAGATAGTGGATCAACAGCAGGATGATATGGTGTGAATCCACGAACTCACCCTTGCTGTTGTATAGCCCGATGCGATCGGCATCACCATCCGTGGCCAGGCCGCAGTGGATGCCCTCTCTCTTGATCAGCTCACTGAACTCGATCAGGTTCTTGTGGATGGGTTCAGGGGCCTGTCCTTGGAAGGATGGGTCATATGTGCAATGCAGCAGCGTGGTCAGTGGCAGGATCCGGGGGATCACATTCTGGCCGGCGCCGTACATGGCATCGTAACCCAGCTTCATGCCGCAGTTGCGGATGTCCTCCAGGTCGAAGCTCTTCTCCACATGCTTCACATACATCGTCTCCAGGTCCACGATGCTGATCAACCCGTCGGCCTGAGCCTTCTTCAGGTCGATGTTCGCTAGGTCCATACCGTGCGTTTCCGGAATGATGTCCTCCACCTCCTGCACCTGCTCAGGGATCAGGGGTCCGCCGTAATGACCTTTCAGTTTGTAGCCGTTGTAGCTCGGCGGATTGTGGCTGGCCGTTAGGATCACGCCCATGCTCGCCTTCAGTTCAACCGCGCCGAGCGACACCATCGGCGTGCTGACGAAGCCCTTGGCCAAATGCACCTTGATACCGTGGCGCACGAATACCTTGGTGCAGGTATCGGCGAACAGTTCGCCCGCGAACCGGCAATCGTGGCCGACAACGATGCTGGGGTTCTGCGGAAAGTTCTTATTCAACCATTGCGCCACGGCCACGCTCACACGGGCCACATTGTCCACTGTGAAGTCATCCGCGATGATGGCGCGCCATCCGTCCGTACCGAACTTGATCTTCGTCATGTGTGTGCTTGTTTTCCGTGCCCGTCGGGGGGCTGTTCACCGCGGACAAGGCGCGAAAGTAGGATCGGAGAGCACCTTCATGTCAATGGCCCATCCTCTCTTTCAACACCTTACCTGTAGATACCCCGCTCATTCAACGCCCGCTGGTAACGCCGAGCGTTCACCAAATGCTGCTCGTAGGTTCTTGCGAAGTTGCTATAGCCGTCGAGGGTCTCACGGGCGCAGAAATAGAGGTAGTCGTTCTTTCGCGCGTAGAGCACCGCATCTATGTAGCGGGGTTCGGGCATGTTGATGGGCCCCGGAGGTAGCCCGGTGTGGGTGTAGGTATTGTAGGGCGAATCCACGTTGAGGTCTGCTGTGAGGATGCGCGAAAGACTGTCCATGCCCAAGGCGAACTTGAGCGTGGGATCGGCCTGTAGCGGCATGCCCTTGCGGATCCGGTTCAAATAGACCCCGGCAATGATCGGGGCCTCATCGGGTCTGGCCGTCTCTGCCTGTACGATGCTGGCTAGTGTACTCACCTCGCTCTGTGTAAGGCTTAATGCTTTGGCCTTGGCCCTGCGCTCGTCCGTCCAGAAATGTTTGTATTCCCTGGCCATGCGCTCCAGGAAGGCCTCGGGCGTGGTGGTCCACCAGAGTTCATAGGTGTTGGGAATGAACAAGCTGATCATGGTCTCGGATCGGAAGCCCAGCTTGTTCACCACCGCTGGGTCGCGCATCGCTTTGATCAGGGCAGCGCTGTCGCATTCGAGGTATTTAGCGACCTGGCCGGCGAGCTGATCAAGCCTGCGGATGTTGGTGAAGGTGATGTGTACGGGATCCTGCTCGCCGCTGCGCAGCTTGTTCACGAGCGCATTGAGGTTTGTGCCATTCGGGATCACATAACGACCAGGCTTTATGCGCGGCCCATATTTCTTGCGTTTGGCCAGCATGCGGAAGGTGCCTTCCTGTTTGATGACCCCGTTCACCTTCAAGCTGTCGATCACCTGATCGAATGTGGCTCCAGTGGGAATGAGGAGGATCCGTTCAGGCTGCGAGAAGCGCGGACCCGGCCCGAACACCTGCTTCCACACGCGAAAACCGATATACGCCCCGACACCGAGTACCACGATAAGCAGGACGAGGAGAATGCGTTTCATGTTCCGTTGAGTGCGCATCAGGCGAGGCGCCGTTCGCGCTAGCAAAGCAAGTGAAAGATCACAGGTGGCTCAGGTCTCCACTAGGCCTTGGAACACCTCACGCACCGGACCGGCCAAGAAGATGTTCGTGAAGGCCTGCGAAGACAGTTCAGTTGCATCCACCCGAAGCTCGCCTCCACGGGTTCGGACAACGCACGTACCTTGAATTATACCACGGGACATGGCGCTCAGCGCGGCCGCCGTTACGCCCGTGCCGCAGCTAAGCGTCTCCGCC
>JBKJNF010000050.1:0-5094 GCA_046596155.1 Flavobacteriales bacterium
AAAGCTCTCGCCGCAGGAGTTGGTGGAAGAACTCAACACCTGCTTCAAGGCCTTCGACCACATCATTACCGCGCGCGGCATCGAAAAGATCAAGACCATCGGCGATGCGTACATGTGTGTAGGTGGCTTGCCGGACCCGAAGACCTCCTCCCCTGCTGATGTGGTGCATGCTGCGTTGGAGATGCAGACGTTCATGACAAGTCGCAAAGTTGAACGTGATGCACAAGGTCTACCCGCTTTCGAAATGCGCGTGGGCATCCACACCGGCCCGGTCGTCGCAGGGATCGTGGGCGTGAAGAAGTTCCAGTACGACATCTGGGGCGACACGGTGAACACCGCTTCAAGAATGGAGAGCAGCGGCGAAGTGGGACAAGTGAACATCAGTGAGGCGACGTATGCGCTGGTGAAAGACGCTTCGACTCCGCTCAGCGAAAGCCGGATATTCACGTTCACCCCACGCGGCAAAGTGCAGGCGAAGGGCAAGGGGGAGATGGAGATGTACTTCGTGGACGGCTTGGTCAACGATCGCGGCTGAGATCCAGCCACGTCCTTTAACCGACGAACCCCGGCGTTGGCCAGGGTCCGAGGGATCGGGAAGGGTTAACACCACACCACCTCATCCGCGTTACGGCGAAGACGATCGGCGGCACGTCATAAGACCGCCGACATCCCGAAGTGCGATCAGTTAACGACCACAGTTGGGCAATTCACGTTCATTACGTTCATCGCCATGATGTTGGCCGCTTGCGCGGAGTTGAGGTCGGTTACCGACGCGAAATCACTGTTATTGATCACGCTCACGCTCCACAGCGGCGAATAGGCACCGACGCCGGGCAGAGTGGCCAGCACATTGTGCGTTTGCATGGTGCCGGGTTCCACCATGAAACCTGAAGGCGGCCCGCCCATCGGTTGGTCAGGGTTGATGTTGAAGATCACATAGATCGGTGAGGTGGGCACGGCGTTACTGGCTTCCATCAGCGGGGCTTCCTCGAAGTCAAAGTAGAAACCCACTTTGTGATCATACCAGCATTCAACAAGGGCGTTATTATCACCGGCGAGGCGCTTCACCGCAGTGCTGCCCTCGGGTACTACGGGACAGTTCACTACCATGCCGGTATAGTCCAGCGTATAGCCACTGCTGAGCACGTCGCTTTGGCTCGCCAGCGTATTCACCGTGTAGTTGCTGGGCACCATCACCTTCACCACCTCCCAAAAATCGTTGTAGCTTGCTTCGCCAGGTATCTTTCCGATGATGTTGAGCTGGCCGCTTACGGGACTTGTCGCGCCGGGCGCGAAGCACACGTAAATGGGAATGGCCGTAATGGGCATCACATCAAAGTTGTAGTACTCCACGATCTGTCCATTGGGACCCTTGCCTTGGGTAAGAAAGGGCGCCTGGTCGAAGTTCACTGCTGCGTTGGCCGCAGGCAATCCGTTCATTCCATCGCGCACCATAAGCGTGCCTGCGGCGGAGCTGAAGCGATCTACGGAGATATGTGGTGCGGTCGCTGGATCATACACCGTAGGGGTCGTCGGTGTTGGGGTCATCATGTCCTCTTCGTCCTTCTTGCAGGCGGTGATCAGCAGCGCGCTCATGGCGGCCAAGGTGATCAGTTTGGTGTGGTTCATCATGTTCTTATTTGTGCTGGCAAAGCACCTCGAGCGCGGTCACACCGATATCACGGCGCGATCACATTTCACATCACGTAATGATGGTACTAGGCCCGCATCGCAGGTAGGCTGAAGCGGAAGGTCGTCCCTTCGTTCACCTTGCTGGCCGTGGTTACCGACGAGCCGTGCAGTTCCACAATGCGCTTCACGATGGCCAACCCTAGGCCCGATCCATCCGCAGCGGCGGAGCGCTTACCCATGTAATAGCGATCGAAGATGTGCGGCAGTTCTTCCGGGCTGATGCCAACCCCGGTATCGGTGATCCGAATGTCAACGCTTCCGGGTCTACCGCCATCCAGATCTATGGTGATGCGATCACCTTTCCTGCAGAACTTGATCGCGTTGTGTACCAGGTTCTGGATCACGCGGTCGATCTTTTTCACGTCCACCTCCACAATGGGAAGGTCCTTCGCCATGATGATGTTGATGCTCACCGCCTTTTCGTTCGCCAGTAAGCGCAGCTTGTTCACGACGTCATGCACCAATTCACCGAGCGAAAGAGGTTCAAGGTCCAACTTTACCTGACCGGCTTCCAACTTGCTCAGGGTGAACAGATCGTCCACAAGCAGCTTCAGGCGATCCGCACTTTTAAGGATGATCCCAATATGGTCCTGCTTATCCGCATCCGTGATCGTACCGCTCTTCATTAGCAACGTTTCCGCGTATCCATGTATGGCCGCGATCGGCGTGCGCAGGTCATGGCTCACGTTGCCGATCAGCTCTTTGCGCAGCTTGTCCACACCCTTCAATTCTTCAATGTTCTTCTGGATGGTGGTGGCCATATCATTGAAGGTGGAGGCCACTTCCTTCAGCTCTCCGCTGCCACCTAGGGCGATCCGCGCATGGTGATCGCCGCTTTGGAAGCGACGGAATCCCGAAACAATGCGATCCAGGTTGATGGTAATGAACCGGATGGCGAGCAACCCGGCGAGCAAGGTGATGGCCAGCGCGAGCAGCACTGACCTCCCGCCCAAGCGCAGGAAATAACTGCTGAAGAGCGTTTCCGATGCGCCCGCATATTCCTGTCCTGCGAGGATGATGTAGACGTAGCCGCGCACCAAGCCATCCTCCACCACCGGTGCTGCGCTGAAGATGTTGCGCTGTCCCGGTGCCCGCGGATCATCACCCAACACCAGCCCGCTCTCACGCTGGTCAGCCAGGAATTCCTGCACGGCTGAGAGGTCCACGCGGTCCAACTTCACTTCACCAGCGAGCGCTACATACTTCAGGATGCGCCCTGTTGTGTCCAGCACGTATACTTCGATGCCGGGGTTCACCGCCATCATGCTGTGCATCAAGGTGCCGATCTTCTCTTCCGGTATCTCCCCGTTCAAAAAAGGCTTTATCTCCTCAACGGTATGTACGGCCAGATCATGGTTCAAGCGCTGGGCCACTTCAAGCGCGTAGTTGCGTGAGGCGCTGGTATTGATCCACAGCACAAGGGCCGTGAATATCAGCAGCACCAGCAGGAAGGTTGCCGACACTTTCCAGAACAGGCTGCGGTACCAAGGGGTGCGATCGGTCATGCGTCGATGAAGCGGTAACCCACGCCCCATGTCGTAAGGATGAATTCCGGTGTGGCGATGTTGCGCTCCACCTTGTTACGCAACCGGTTGATGTGCGAGTTCACTGTGTGTTCATACCCGCTGAATTCGTAGCCCCACACCTTGGTCAACAGCTCATCGCGCGTGAAGGTGACGCCAGGATGAGCAGCCAGATGCAGCAGCAGATCGTATTCCTTAGGGGTCAGTTCCACACGTGCGCCGTGTACTTCGACAAAACGCTTCTGCGTATTGATCTCCAGCCCCGGAATGCGGATATCGCCGGCGGCAGAAGGTGCTGGCGGCATGTTCTCCATGCGGCGTAACAACGCCTTCACGCGGGCCACCAATTCACGCACGCTGAACGGCTTGGTCATGTAATCATCGGCACCCGTTTCCAGGCCGAGCACCTTGTCGATCTCCTCGGCTTTGCTTGTGAGCATGAGGATCGGCGTGGGAACCTTCTCAGCGCGCAGGCGCTGGCAGATGGTGATGCCGTCCACACCGGGCAACATCAGGTCCAGGACGACCAAGCAGTGCTGGCGCTCCAGCGCGCGCAGTAACCCTTCTTTGCCGTCGAATACCTGCTCCACTTCGTATTGCAGGTCCGTGAGGTGGATGCGCACCAGGTTGCTGATGTCGCGATCGTCCTCGATGATCAGGATCTTCCGCACGCCTCAAATCAACGGCGAGTTCTTCACGGAACTATCACGGCCTTCGGAAAACCTGATCACGGAGGCATCAATTAGCCTGGACCGTAGGCCGACGGCCTGCTATAGTGGGTGAGCTATCGTTCATGAATGCACGCCGACTCCGGCGCCAACATGTTGAAATTCATTGGACATAGCCAAAAGGGCCGCGCACTCTCAAAGCGCATTCAACATGTCTTTCACCGGCATGCGCTCTTTGTAATTGAGATCGAAATGAACAGCCTTGATCTTTCCATCGGTACCGATGATGTATGTGGCCGGCACGGGAAGCACACCATCCATGTTGCCATATGTGGCTTGCAGATCGATACCATACCCTTTGTACTTCTCCTTCATTTCCGGGCTTAGTTCATATGCAGTGCCATAGGCACACATGATCGCATACGCCTTATCATGCACGAGATGGAACTTTGCCCCGGTCTTTTCTGCGGCCTTCATGCCGCTGACCTCCTCCTCTGGTGAAACAGCGATCACTACCGCGTTCTTTGCGGTGATCTCGGCCATGTGCTCTTGGATCTCGGCCATGTACTCGGTGCAGTACGGGCACCATTGACCCCGGTAGAACAGCAGTACCACTTGTTTGCCGTTGGTGATCGTCGCAAGGTCGACACTTGCGCCTGTGATATCGGTTGCTGTGAACATCGGCGCAACATCGCCCACCTTCAGTACATTCAATTCGCCGCAGTGCGGCTTAGGCGGTTGTTGCGCGGCGGCTGCAATGGAAGTCAGGCCAAGGACGAAGCAGAGGGAACGGAGTGCGTGCATTTGTGAAGATGGTCAGGTGATGTATCGTGAACACCGTGCAGAACGCATAGGGAACGCAGGATCAGTGAGAACGTGACCTGCCTGCGGAGCAAGAACAAGTAGAACTCAGCTTTGAAATGGTCGGGTAAGAAGCAGGGATATGAGTTGCCGCAGTCGTGCTGATCCGAAAGGTATCGAGATCCCTCCTTCACGAACCACCCAGTGAAGCGCCGTCCATCACTTTCCACATCGTAATTGTACTCATTGACCGGATCCGCGCAAAGATGAACCCCTGCAGTGGGTATTGCACGACCATTTGCTGCGCAGCCTCCTAGGCCTTAGCGCTGTGATCACAGGAATGTCACTATCCTGACCGAAAACGAGGACAGAATGAACACACCTTTGTACATGGTTCCACAACAGCGACC
>JBKJNF010000068.1:0-16014 GCA_046596155.1 Flavobacteriales bacterium
GCGGTGCTTAACATCACCACAACCTATGCGTGGACCGGCAGCGGCTATGTGGTGCCCAGTGCTTGTGCCAAGGCCGGGGTGCTCGCACTGACCCGATCGCTGGCCGTGGAATGGGCCAAGTATGGCATCCGCCATAATGCTATTGCGCCTGGGCCTTTTCCAACAAAAGGAGCGTGGGATCGTCTGCTACCCGGTGAAATGATGGAGCGCTTCGACCTGCGCAAACGCGTGCCTTTGCAACGCATGGGCAAGCACAACGAATTGGCCGATCTGGCCTCGTACCTCGTCAGTCCCTTCAGTGGATACGTGAACGGTGAGGTGGTGACAATCGACGGCGGTGAATGGCTGAAAGGGGCCGGGCAGTTCAGCCAATTGGAAGCCGTGGAACCGGCCATGTGGGACGCGATCGAGCAAATGGTACGCGGGGCAAAGGGTAGCTGAGGCATGCATCGTTCGGCCTTGTTCTTTCCGGGTTGCATGTTCGTGATCGCCGCGATCATCGCGTTCGCACTACCCGATCGCTTGCGCCTTCGCCTCCACGGCAGGGTGCACAAGCAGATCGATGGCCAGGTGGTCGAATGGCCCGAGGCCGATCGGTATATGGGCTGGGCCTTCTTGCTCACCGGGATCATGAGCCTCAACGCGGCGGTCTCCTGCCTGCTCTTCCACCTGACATTGCGGCATTCCTGGATACTCATGATCACCACCACCTTGGTCCTTGCCCTAACAGCCGCCGTGGTCATCGAGCAACTATTCTCCGGGCGTGTGCCACGAAAGCGAAGATCTCGTCGATGAATCCTTGTTTTTTGTCGTCGGGATCACCGAACTTTGGGTCATGCTCATATTGAACGAACGCGGACCCGACCAGATCATCCGGGAGGATGAACATGTCGTGGTCATGCTGAACACGCGGGAAAACCTGATCAGGCTTACGTGGAGAGGCTATGCACCCAGCCCTGTTTTCCGCTCTATCCTGGAGGATGCGTTGTCTAACGTGAAACTCCACGATCTGCAGTTCTGGTTGGCGGATCTGCGCGAAATGGCGGCGATACTCCGACAGGACGAGACGTGGACAGTGAACGATTGGTTCCCGCGGATCGCAACATCCGGACTTCGCCGCATGGCCATCCTCATGAGCGACGATTTCTTCAATGTGAGCAGTGTGGACCGCATCATGGACGGGGCCGCTCCGAAGATCCAGTTCGAGGTGCGCTACTTCCGCACACCGGAGGAGGCCATGGGCTGGTTCGTCGAGGACTGATCGGGTACCACCCCTGGCATGACTTTCGCACGACGTATCTTTGAACTCCAAACACAACCATCCATGAACGCATTGAAATTGATCGCAGGTCTCGCACTGGCTTGGATGACCACGGGCTCATTCGCCCAATGTTCTGGCCACGCCAAGGAAGGCGCCAAGGCCGACATGAGCGACACTGGCATGTCCATGCTCACCAAGGAACTCGGCCTGAGCGTCGATCAACAGACGGCTGTATCCACTGCCTTGAGCGCCTGCCAGAAGGATTGCAGCGATATGGCTTCGGCCAATAAGGAGATGACCACGGAGGACATGTCCACCAAGAAGCAGGCGCGTTTCGCCACCGCTGTTGAGGCGATGAAGACCTCCCTAACGAAGGAACAGGTCGCCAAGCTTGATGCACTGAACAAGAGCGGCAAGCTCATGAGCCTCTGTTCAGCAGATGCCAAGGGTTGCTGCGCCGGCAAGGCTGCAAAAGGTGCCTGCTGCGCCGACAAGGCGAAGACGGCCGGATTGGAGGAGCGCAAACCCGCCAAAGGCGAAGGTGCCGTGGCCCCCACGATGCAGTAGTTCATCATCCATCAATGCAAAAGGCCCCCCGATGCGTCGGGGGGCCTTTTGCATTCAGCTTCACTGCCGATCGCTCAATCGGCTTGGATCACCAAGTATTTGCTCACGCTCCAGAACAGGGTGGGGTCGGTGATGTTCAGCTTTTCAGTACGGCCCTCAACCGCGTCCATCTTGTAGCTTCCTGTGGGGTGGCTGGTGATCAATTTCGCCTTCTTGCCGTTCACCGGGATCTCCATCACCTGGGTCACGTCCACTTGTTTGAAGTACTCCAGGTTCATGCCCTGTGTGTTCAACTTGCTCACCTTGCCCAGCCCGATGAACCCACCTTCCTTGGTAAGCACACCGTTCGCTGTCAACTCCTTGGCTGAACCAACGCAGTAGTACGCTTTATTCAGCTCCGTGCGTTGCATGGTAGCCAGTTGGTCCTTGTCCTGATACATAGCGATCATGCTGGCCAGCGACGCGTTCGTGCTGGTCAATTGCTCCTTTAGGCTCCCGATCTCCACGTCCTTGTCCGCAATGGTCTGCTCCATCCCAGCGATGGCCTTCTCCAGTTCGCTGATCTTGTTCTTGTTGGCCTTCGAATTGCGCCGCAGGCGCTCGATCAGCTTCTTGTTCTCCGTAAGCAGCGAATCGATCATGTACAGGTCGCCTGCCATGCGCTTTTCCATATCCGGCCCGGTCTCTACGCCACCCGCTTCATTCTTCCCCAGCAAGCCCTGCTTTTCCTTGATCATCCGCAGGTTCTCGTTGATCCGGTTGAACGCACCGAACATGCTGTTGATCGTACTGTCCTTCATGCCGCTTTCGGCGGTGACCGATCGGCGATCTTGTTCCAGTTGTTTGTACTGTTCGCTCTGCGTAGGGTCCTCCTCCTTGCAGGACCCGAGCATAAGAAGGCCGCTGATGGCCATGATGGCATAGTTCTTCATGTTGGTTCCGTTGGTTCTTGCCGCGAAATAACGCCTAGTGGGACCTCTGCCGTGTGCTCAAGCGTGAATTCGCGTGAACAACTTCGTCCGAGACCCATCGGAAAGCGGTGAACAGTGCTTCCCATGGGATGAACCACGGGAGGTGTTGGAGCAGCGCGGAACCCGGAGACCGTAAACAACGTATCATCAGCCTTGCACGTCAATGCGATGCTCATGTTCAGGCTCTCTCGTAAACAGACCATAAGCCACGGCCATTTCCGTAGCGCATTGGCGCTCGGAGTGTTGGTTTTCGGCATGGGCACCGTCTTACACGCACAGGATACCACCCGCAGCCTTACACAGGATTTTCCGAATCTCAGCGCCAAGGAACGCGCCCGGATCGCTGCACGGGAAGCGGAAGAAGCCAAGCAGGACCAGGTCTATCAAGGGGTGATGCAGTCGGGCGAGAAGGCCTTCCAGGAGGGTCATTATGAAGAAGCCATGCATCTTTTTGAGCAGGCGCGGGCTTTGCGGCCCTACAACGTATATCCCAAGGTGAAGATCGAGGACCTCCGGGCCTTGATGGCCAGGCAGGCTGCAGCGCCCAATGAGCCGCCACCCCCCGACCCAGTGGAGGTGCCCGTGGAAAGAACTGTGGAGATACGGTCGGCCAGGATGCCTCCAGCGCCCCCTATTGTCGCACAGAGCAACCCTGCTCCGGACCGGTCCACGGCACCTACCACTGACGCTCAAGAAGACCCGCTGGCCATCACCGGTTCCGCCCCGGATCCTGCACCCAGCGCGGGCACGCAACTCTTTTCGTTGAAGAAGGCGGAAGGGGTCATTGAGCGGCGTTACAAGGACGGACGTGCGTTCGTGATCGAGCGCGTGGTCACCGTGGAGGGACGAACGGTCATGTATAAGCGGGTCTACCACCCGTTCGGCCAGGTCTTCTTTTTCGAGGATGGACTTTCGGTGGACGAGCGGGTTTGGAAGGCCCGGTTCCAAGGCCACTGAGGCCTATCGCTCCACAAGTTTCACAGGCATGTCCAGTAGGCCCATGAAATCCTCACCGGCCTCCTGCATGTCCAGGTCCCCTTCGTCATATTCCCAGATGAGATCTACCTGCGTAAGGCCGCGGACGTGGGCATCATCCAGCATCTTCAGCACATCCAGCAGGTATTTCGCGCTGCTGCTGTTGAAGTACGTGAGGCCGAGCCGCACAGACGTTCTGCGTGCAGGGGTGGCTACATAGGCTTCCATATTGTCCAGCAGCGGCCTGAAAAAGCGATCTGCATTCTCGTGGATAGAGCAGCCCACGATCTCCAGGACGCCCTCCTTCGGAACGAAGCGGATGGAGGGGGTTTTGTCGGTGGCGATGAGGTCGATCACTTCCATGTGGGCGGTCGAAAGTACATCGGTGGGATGAGCAATTGGCCATTGCTCAAGTTGCATGTAAGCGTTCCAGTGTTAATTTCAAGCCGTAACGGAACACACCCCATTACCATGGCCATCAAGAACATCCTTGTACCCTATGATTTTTCAGACTGTGCCACCGATGCGTTGCGTGTAGCCGCCAAGATCGCACGGCTAACGGGTGCGTGTATAGACATTGTGCATGTTTACGAGCAGATGACCGATTTCCATCCGAGCAATCAGAAGTTGCGGGACGAGATCGAGGCCAAGTTGGAACTGGTGCCTACACTGCCCTTCCTCGAGGGGATCGAACTGAAGAAGTTCATGCTGCGTCAGCTCACCATCACCGAGATGTTCAAGAACGATCGCTTGGCCCAGATGGACCTGGTGGTGATGGGCAGCCATGGTGCGCGTGGTTTCCGTGGGGTGGTGGGCTCCAACACCCAGAAGATCGTGCGCATGGCACCGATGCCCGTGCTGGTGATCAAGCATCACATCGATGATTTTAATGTGAAGGACCTGGTGTTCGCCTCCAACTTCTCGGAGGCGGATGTGAAGAAGTTCGAATCGTTCCTGCCCGTGGTGGAGATCTTCGACCCCAAGGTGCACCTAGTGAAGATCAATACCCCCAAGACCTTTGAACGGAGCGAGGATACCTATAAGAACATCGACCGCTTCCTGCAGCATCACGAGCTGCGCAAATTCACCACCACTATTTACAACGACCTGAGCGTGGAGGAAGGGATCCTCAACTTCGCCAAGGGGATCGATGCGGATATGATCGCCATGGCCACCCACGGACGCACCGGTTTCTTCCAAGTGGTGAACGGCAGTCTGACGGAGGACATCGTCAACCACACGACTTTTCCGGTCCTCAGCGTGAAACTTTGAAGCCGCCATCTTCGGCAGCCGACCCCACAGCTTATACATTCGCCCACATCCAAGGCCAACCGCATGAAATTCCTGCACGTCAAGTTCCAAGGGAAGAAGAAGGAGATCGTGGAGGTCTCGCTTGACCGGGCAGCCCGGGTGAAATTCATGACCGCCAACGAATTCAAGAAGTATGGCGGCTCGCGCACACATTCCTATTTCGGAGGTCGCTTCGACGCCAATACGATCCATTTCGTGCTGCCATTCGATAGCGTATGGTATGCCGTAGTTGAAAAAGGGACCGTGGCTGAGCCTAACGATGTAAAGGCCGCCTGCCGCTTGCTCCCGCCCGATCGGGAGATGCGCAGCACCATGGCCCTTGACGCCCCCGCCCATGTGCTGGCCCAAGCCCGCCTCGATGAGTCGGAGGTGGAAGCGATCAGCGCAGGGGCTCGCAGCGAAGGCTGAACAGGAGATCACCTTCCGGTGTTAACTTCATAGCACACCATGGACAGGTTAAGCGCCAACGACGAACGCCTTCGGGAGATCCTTTTGGGTCAAGAGGCGTTGCTGCGTGAAGTTGAATCTGTGCTCCGCAATGAACAGGACAAGGATGATGTGCTCCGTGCGGCGGTGCTCAGCTCAACCGGCGAGGCCATTAATCATGTCCACCGCCTAGGTGCCGAACGCGTCTTTTCGGAGGATACCATCAGGGCCATTTGTGTGCGCTACCGACTGAGGTTCCTTGATGCTGGCCGATACAAGGGAAAACTTCCGTCCTCCGCGATGTACCATCTCCGGGCGTTAGAGATGCGGGCGGAAGCACCGCTGAAGGGCTTCAAGATCATGGCACCCGCCAGCCGCTTCAAATTGTGCGATTCCAATGCCGATCCGCTGCTCTTCGTTCCTGTGGGACCGCGACATTATTATTTGGTGCACAAATGTGGCAACGACGTTTCACCGCTACGCGAGGTCATGGCTTGGCCCTTCAAGGGGCCGGTGGAGCTGGCGATCGCTGTGCTCGTGCTCGCGGCCCTTGGGGCTGGACTGCTCCCCAACAACGTGATCGGCGCATCACCTGAGCTTCCTTGGTGGGGCAGTCATCGCGTCCTGGCGATGCTGTGGACTAGCATGGTGTTTGCCAGCTTCACGGTGTTCGCCTGGTTCACGTTCTTCGGCCAGTTCAGCCGGGATGCATGGCGCGATCCGCGTTTCAACTAGGTCGTCCCATCCCCCGGTGTTGCGCCGGGATCCGTTGCAGTTCTTGGTCCAATCGTCCCGGTCGGCATAGGCAGCTGGTGCGGAACCACTGTTTCAACTCTTCCCGCTCCTTAGGTACGAGGCGTTTGAATGCCTTGCGCAGCTCCTTGCGGAATACGGCCCGGTCGGCAAAGCTGATCCGGCCGAGGACTTCCTTGTAATAGTTCAAGGCTTTGGTGCAGTCGATCATGGGAATGGCGTGGATCAGTGTTTCTCCTACGCACCCTGCGCAAGAAGGTTCCAAATGGAGGCTCACAGGCCCAATGGGGCCTACTGCGCCAGGAAAAGGTAGGTGATCCGACCGCGCTGTCCGGATCCGCCGCTGGCGAGAGATGTGAACCGCGCATCGCTGGCCGAGGCCAGTGCATTCTCGCGCATGCATTCGTCGCTCGTACTGCTGGGGTCCAATTCGGCCTTGGTCACCCGACCGGAAGCATCCACCTGGATGCGGATCAGCACGCGGCCTTGGCCTTTGCATAAGTAGGCGGGTACTTCCAGATGCACATCCGCGCGCTGCTCGCCATCGAATTCGTAGCTCACGGTAGTGAGCCCTTCCACCTTGGCAGGCTTGGGTGTTTTGTCCATGTACTTCTCCTTGTCCCATTTCGAAGGGTCCAGCTCGGGCATCACCACTTCCTTGCCCGCTGCCTTCCGTTCCTGCGCCAGGCGGTCGAACTCCGCAGCCTCGAATTCCTTGAGGTCCGATTCGACATCGTTGGTGATCCGCTCCTGCGCGCGACTGCTGAGGAAAGTGGCCGACGTGCGGACCTCCGCGCGACTGTTGCTGGTGAGGTTCTTCACCTCCACTGCGGCCATAAGCGGTGGCTGTAGCATTGGGTCCAGAGGCAGGTCCTGTGGTGCCATCATCTCCAGTAGAATGTCCTCCTGCGCAGTGGCCTCATTCTTCACCGGCAACTTGCTCATGGCCATTACGAAGAGCACCATGGTATGCAACATGAGCGTGCCCACCACACCGAACTTGTGGCGTTCGAACCAGTCCATGAAGCGGTCGAAGATCATACGTGCGAAAGGTAGTCCGAGGTGGTGTTGTTCATCGCATGCGGATACGCCACGCCGCGGGCCATCCATTGTTCCACCGATCACCCGCCGCATGCAACCAACCTAATGGATGACCGGCATAGCGCACGAGCTGTACACGCTCCCCGGATGATCCGTTCGATCGACCGCTTGCGGCGGATGGAAGCTCTCCCCGCAGGAAGGCAAGCGCTTCCATCAGGTCAACATCCTGTGCGGGAATGGATGTTGGATCAAGCGCGGTGCTCAAGGCCAAGGACGCATGTGGCCGCCAGCGCTCGCCTTTTCGCTCGGAATGCGGTTGACCCGGGGCCACAATGCGCAGGTGATCCGCGATGATCCGCATGGAGGCTGACCAACGAACAGGAACTGCGTAACGCACACCTTCCGTTTCCACTAAGGTTAACTGTTCATTCGGGCGTAACCACTCTGCTAGTTCTTCTTTTTCAGTTGGATGATGCGGTGATCGAAGTGCATGCAAGCCCGGCTTGCGCACCACCGAAATAAAGAAGCCTTCACCCTGAACGCGATGCGGGTAGCAACGATGGCCAGCGTCCGTGGTCTCCACGCCCCAGGCCGGATCGAGCTTTAAACGCTGCCATTCGCCACCCCTGTTGACCAGCTTGATGACCTGCTCCTCGTTCTCCGAGCGCTCCCACGTGCAGGTGCTGTAGATGAGCACACCGCCCGGTGCCAAGGCGCGCCAGGCATGGTCAAGTATGCGATGCTGTGTGCGCGCACATGCGCCAACCAATCCTTCATTCCACTGTTCCCGAGCGAAGGGATCCTTGCGGAACATGCCCTCGCCGGAGCATGGTGCGTCGACGAGTATCAGGTCGAAGAAGCTGTTGAGTGCTTCTAGTCGAATGGGATCGGCGCCTGTTATGGCCACGGAAGGCCTTCCGTGTTTCCAGAGGTTTTCGCAAAGCGCGGCTTGACGAGCATGTACGGGTTCATTGCACACCAGGAATGAGCCAGGCGAGAGGAGCGATGCCAGGTGCGTGGACTTGCCGCCCGGCGCAGCACAAAGATCCAGCGCCAGCAGGTCGTGGTGCTGCAACCCGCCTTGCAGGAACGCTTGTTCAAGCAACATGCTGGAGGCTTCTTGCACGTAATAGCAACCCGCATGGAACAACGGGTCCAGCGTAAAGACCGGGCGCTCCGCTAGGTATCGACCGTTGGTACACCACGGCACAGACTCGCCGCGCGTTTCGATCGGCTTGAAGGGGTTAAGCCGGATGCTGATGGGGGACGGTCCGCCTAAAGCGTGCAGCAAGGCCGGCGCATCATCGCCAAGTGTGGATGCAACGGAAGGCGGAAGTGAAAGGGGGACGGAGCTATGTGGACGCGAGCTGCGCTTGGCCACGACGATCGGGTCAGGAAATGACCATGGTGCTCTTACGCACCAGCGTTTCCGCGCGGTCGGGTCCGATGCTGACGATGCGCACGGGCACACCCACAGCCTGTTCGATCCGGTGGATATACGCGGCGAGCGTATCGGGCAATTCGGCATCGGTTCTTAATGCCTGCCAACCGCGCATCTGCTCGTAATGCGGGATCACGCTTGCGACGATGTCATAAGGTACGCGATCGGTAAGCTGGCCATTTACGGTGTAGTGCGTGCACATCGACACTTCATCCATGTCACTGAGCACATCGGCCTTCATCATGGCCAGCTCGGTGATGCCGTTGATCATCACCGCGTAACGCAGGGCGGGTAGATCGAGCCAACCACAGCGGCGCGGACGTCCCGTAGTGCTACCGAATTCGCCTCCCACCTGGCGGATGTGTTCGCCGGTGGCGTCGTTGAGTTCGGTGGGGAATGGGCCGCTGCCCACGCGGGTGCTGTATGCTTTGAAAATGCCGATGACCTTGCCTATGCGACCTGGGGCCACGCCCAGCCCGGTGCATGCCCCAGCACAAATGGTGTTGCTGCTGGTGACGAATGGATAGGTACCAAAGTCGATGTCCAGCAAGGTTCCTTGCGCGCCTTCTGCAAGCACCCGATCTCCAGCGCGCAACCGGTCGTCCAGCCAATGCTCGCTGTCCACCAAGTTCAGCTCACGCAAACGCGATGCGGCATCCTGCCATTCCTGTTCTGCTTCCTTCCACCCGGTCGGGGTGCTATACAGCCCCAGTAAACGCTCGTGTTTCTTCACCAACGTAGCGTAGCGTTCGCGACGATCCGCCTGCTCCAGATCGCCTACACGGAATCCGTTGCGGCCTGTCTTGTCCATGTACGTAGGGCCGATTCCCTTCAGCGTGCTGCCGATCTTCTCCTTGCCCTTGTCGGCTTCGCTGGCCGCGTCCAATGCGCGGTGGGTGGGCAGGATCAAATGTGCCCGCCGGCTGATGAGCAATCGCTCAGTGACGTCGATGCCCACGGCTTTCAGTTGATCGATCTCCCGCATCAGGATCACTGGGTCGATCACCACACCGTTTCCTACCAGGTTCCAGGTTCCTGGGCGGAAGACCCCACTTGGAATGGTATGCAGTACGTGCTTCTTTCCGTCGAAGATCAGGGTGTGGCCGGCGTTGGGCCCACCCTGGAAACGCGCGATCACAGCGTATTCCGTCGCGATCACGTCAACCACCTTGCCCTTGCCCTCGTCGCCCCATTGGGCTCCGAGCAGCACGTCCACGCGGGCGGTCATCCTTATTTTTTCAGGGAGGCCAGCGCGTCGTCCACACTGTCCTTGATGGTGAAGACCGTGTCCAGCTTGGTCACTAGGAACAACTGGCGAACGCCTGCGCTCATGCCGCTGATCAACACATCGCCGCCGGCCTTGCGGGTGCGGGTGAGGACGCTGATCAGGATGTTGAGCCCGGTGCTGTTCATGTATTGCAGCTGGCTCATGTCCAGTAGCACGCTCAGGTCGCGGTGGTCGCCCAGCTCATGCTCAAGCACCTCCATCATATGGTCAGCCTCCTTCTGGTCCATCAGGCGGCCGGTCATGTGGAAGATCTTGCAGCGGTCGTGCTGGCTTACGGTGAGACCGAAAGGGGGGCGTTCGGTGGTTGTGCTCATGGCTGGTTCGCCGAAAGTACGATTGACTTGGTGGACTTCTTTGCGGCCTGGCATTGTGGGCAGCGACCGTAAAGGTGCAACGTATGGTGACTTACTTCGAAACCCATCACTTCGGCCACGGTGTTCCGGACGGTCTGGATCCGGGGGTCGCAGAACTCCATCACCTTGCCGCATTCGGTGCAGATCACGTGATCATGCTGGCGGAAACTGTGGGCCCGCTCATACTGGGCCTGCTGTGTGCCGAACTGATGCCTGCGGACCAAGCGGCATTCCATCAGCAGGTCCATGGTGTTGTAAAGGGTGGCCCGACTGACCCGGTATTTGGCCTGCTTCATGCGGCCGTAAAGGCGTTCGATGTCGAAATGCCCATCCAGCGAATAGATCTCCTTCAGGATGGCGAAGCGCTCGGGCGTCTTGCGATGGCCGCCTTGCTCAAGGTAGTCGCTGAAGAGGCGCTGTACGTTCTGCTGGATCTCCTGTGCGGGCATGGACATTGCTCGCCGATGAAGGCGTTATGGGGTACAAAAATAGCGCACCGAGCGAGAGCCGGAGATAGTGTAGGATCGCCAATTGTGAACGCTGGCAGTCCCTAATTGTCCACCCGCTCCACCAGGTTCACGCTGGGCACGCGTCGCAGCTTGTCCATCAGGGAGCGCAGATGGTCCGCATCGTGTACGAAGGCCATCACCTTGCCTTCAAAGATGCCGTCGTGGCTCTCGAAGCTGATGGAACGCATGTTCACGTTGTGTTCCCGGCTGATGATGGACGTGATCTTGTTCACCAGTCCCACGGCATCCAACCCACTGAACTTGATGCCCGCGAGGAACTCCATGCTATCCTTGCCTTTCCAACGCGCCTTCACGATCCGGTGCGCGCTGTTGCTCATCAGCTGGATGGCGTTGGGGCAACTTACCCGGTGCACGCGGATGCCATCGTTCGCGGTGATGAAGCCGAACACGTCATCGCCGGGGATCGGGTTGCAGCAGGGGCTCAGCTTGTAATCGATGCGGGTGAGCTCATCTCCCAAGGTCAATGCGCTGCCTTCGGCCCCGCGGATCTCCTTGATCACCTCTTCCAGCGTACGCTCGTCCTTCGGTGGTTCCACCTTGGGGAGCACTAAACGACCGTTCTTGACAACGGGTTCCTTCAACGTCTTCAGGTCATGGCGACCCCGGGCCACCTGCCAGAAGAGGTCGCTGCTGCTGTTGGAACGGAAGTGATCGCGCAGCGCGATGATGTTCTCTGTGTCGAACTTGGCTCCCCAGCCACGTAACGCCTGCTGAACCACCTCGCGGCCCACGCCGGATAGCTTCTTCTTCTGCTCGCGCAGGGCCTGCTTGATCTTGTGCTTGGCCTTGGCCGTTACCACGTACGTGAGCCACTCCTCCTTGGGCTGCTGCTTCTTGCTGGTGATGATCTCGATCTGATCGCCGTTGCGCAACGCCTGGCTGAGCGGTACCAACTTGTGGTTCACCTTGGCACCGATGCATTGCCTGCCCACTTGGCTGTGGATGTCGAAGGCGAAGTCCAGGGCTGTGGCACCTGCTGGCAGGTTGATCATGTCGCCCTTCGGCGTGAAGACCATGATCTCGTCGCTGAAGAGGTTCAGCTTGAAATCGTTCACGAAATCCAGTGCGCTGCTGCCGGGGTCGTTGAGCGTTTCGCGGATCTTGTTCAGCAGGTTGTCCAGTGCGTTGGCGTGCTCTTCGTCGCTCTTGTAGCGGTAGTGCGCGGCGAGGCCCATCTCGGCGATCTCGTCCATCCGCTTGCTGCGGATCTGCACTTCCACCCAGCGGCCTCCGGGGCTCATTACCGTTGTGTGCAGGCTCTCGTAACCGTTGGCCTTGGGCGTGCTGATCCAGTCGCGCAGACGGTCCGGGCTGGGCTGGTAATGATCGGTAACGAACGAGTACACGCGCCAGCAATCGGCCTTCTCCAACTCCTGCTTGGTTGCGATGATGATGCGTATGGCGAAGACATCGTACACCTCTTCGAAAGTGACGTTCTTCTTCAGCATCTTGTTGTAGATGCTGTGGATGCTCTTCGGTCGGCCCTTGATCTCGTAAGTGAATCCCTCCTTGTCCAGGCTCTCGCGGATAGGCAATGTGAAGCGGCTGATGAAGCGCTTGCGCACCGCTTCGCCCTTTTTCAACTTCGCGGCGATCTCGTTGTAGATGTCCGGTTCCTTGAATTTCAGGCTGAGGTCCTCCAGTTCACTTTTGATATTGTAGAGGCCCAGCCGGTGGGCGAGGGGCGCGTAAAGGAAGAGCGTTTCACTGGCGATCTTCAGTTGCTTGTCGCGTGGCATGTTGTCCAGCGTGCGCATGTTGTGCAGCCGGTCGGCCAGTTTGATCAGGATCACGCGAACGTCCTGGGCCAGCGTGAGCAGGACTTTGCGGAAGTTCTCCGCCTGCAGGCTGTCGTTCTGGAACTGCACCCCGCTGATCTTCGTGAGCCCATCCACGATGGTGCTCACCGTAGGTCCGAAAAGGTCCTTTACTTCTTCCAGCGTGAGGTCAGTGTCCTCCACGGTATCATGCAACAAGGCGGCGCTCACGCTGGTAGCGCCCAATCCGATCTCATCAGCACAGATGCGCGCCACTTCGATCGGGTGATAGATGTAGGGTTCCCCGCTTTTTCGGCGCTGTTCCTTGTGCGCTTCAACGGCGATGTTGAAGGCCTTGCGGATCATGCGCGTGTGGTCGCTGGAGCGCTCGCCGCGCATACTGCGTAACAGGCCTTTGTACCGCGCAATGATCTCGTCCCGCTCCATTTCCGGATCGATCACGTAGGGGGCGGGTTGCACGGTGGACATCGTGAACAAAACTACGCTAGCGAAAGTGGCCTACTTCGCCGCAAGGATCTCGCCGTTGACCTCCCCGAAACCGATGCGAACGCCATTCTTTTCACAGTGCCCACGGATGATAAGCGTGTCGCCGTCCAATAGGAACTTGCGTTCGCTTCCGTCGGTCAATTTCACGGGCTTGGTGCCTTTCCAGGCCAGCTCCAGCATACTGCCGTAGCTGTCGGGCGTGTCCCCACTGATAGTGCCACTGGCCATTACATCGCCAGCCCGCACGTTACAGCCGTTCACCGTGTGGTGCGCCAACTGTTGGGCCATGCTCCAATACATGTGCTTGAAGTTGCTGCGACTGATGATCGTTTCCGCAGCTTCCATGGGCCGAAGCGCCACCTCCAGTGCAATGTCGAAATGCATATTCGGTGCGCCTTTCAGGTATGATAAGACTTCCGGTTCCTGCGTTGGTGAAGTGATGCGGAACGGCTCCAATGCATCGAGCGTGACCACCCATGCGCTCATGCTGCTACCGAAGTTCTTGCCGAGGAACGGCCCGAGCGGTACATATTCCCACGCCTGGATGTCGCGTGCGCTCCAGTCGTTGAAGAGCACGAGTCCGAAGATCCTCTGCTCTGCATCTGCCGTACTGATGCGATCGCCCTGTTCATTTGCTTCATAGGTGATGAAGGCCACTTCCAGTTCCAGATCGAGTTGTCGCGTAGGACCGAACTCAGGCGCAGCCTCTGGCGTTGGCTTGTACTGACCCATAGGGCGGCGGATCGGCGTGCCGCTCACCACGATGCTGCTGGCGCGACCATGGTATCCAACGGGCATGTGCAGCCAGTTGGGCAGAAGAGCGTTGGCCGGATCGCGGAACATGCAGCCCACATTGTAGGCGTGTTGTCGACTGCTGTAGAAGTCCGTGTAGTCGCCAACATCCACGGGTAGGTCCATCTCCAGTTCCTCCACCGGGATCATGGCTTTGCGCACCTGGCGGATCACACCGAGGTCCTGGCCCGTGCGGAAAAGTTCGGATAGCCGTTCACGTAAAGCACGGATGGGTTCAGGGCCGTTGAGCAAAAGCACGTTGAGCGTACCCACGTACTCTTCGCCATCCATCTCGGCCATGGCGGGGATAAGTCCCAGTTCGTAGAGCGTGAAGAGGTTGATCGCCGTGTCGCCCACGCGTGTCATCGCGTAGAATTCATCACCATCGGTAGAGCCTACGCCGAAGGGTATGTTCTGGATCGGGAAGTCACTGTTGGCGGGAAGGTCGATCCAGGAGCGGAGCGCAGGGTCGTTGGCAGGAATGTTCATGTCGAGGTGGTCACGGATGTGCGCTGCGAAGATGAGGAGTCCGGCCCGTCAGCGATGACCCAACGGTCCTGCATTCACTTTCCGACCAGCACCCCTAGCACGGCATATTCCTGTAAGAACCAGAATCGCTGCCGGGCGCGGTCGTCGCTGGTGCCGGTGGTGAGTACGTTGGGCAGTTCGATGTATCCGGCCTTGGCCGCAGCACGCACGAAGAGGCGGTCGGATAACACAGTGAACAGCCCCAGTTGCGCGCCGGCCCCGTATCCAGCCAGATGGAAGCGGTTATTGATGCCCTCGCCGAACAGACGCACATCAGTACGTGGGATCACTGGACCAACGAACAGACCTTCGGTGAGGAATACCGCAAGTCTGCCTTTGCCACTGGTGAGCAACTGATCGTAGTGGTCCGCATCGGCGCTAAGCAGGTTCAGGCCGTCGGTGTGCTCGTATCGGAGAAAGTCGGAGGTGAGGGCCACACTGTGTTCCTCATTACCTGCATATTGCGTTGATCGTTGCGGGCTGATGCTGCCCGTGATGTGAACGTTCTGGTCATTGCGCACCACATACTTCATGTGGTCCAGACCGACCGAGAAGCTCCAGCGATCACTGTAGAACCAGCCCGCGCGATAGTTATACTGCGGGATCCAGATGTTCTTCGGGTTGAAATAGTTGCCGAATGAGAACCGTTCCGGCTTGTCGTCCGCCACCACATCGTGCAGAATGAAATCGTAGCCCGGACCGGTGAAGTGGATGTTGCTGGTGGTGAACTGCGCCCGGTTGTAGCCCCAGTTCAGGAACACGCGGTGCTTCAAGTGGGGAGCAGAAGGAGACTGGGCTGCGGCGCCTTGCACTGCCGCGATCAGCACAGCCGCTAGGGCGCCCACCTTAGTGGTGAGTGAGCTCATCGGTCCGTCTGCGTGCTTGCACGATGACCCTCGAGCCGGATACCATCCCGGGTGGTGACCAACACGAAGCCATCGTCCGCAATGCGCTCCACCGCGTAGCGCAGTTTGATATCCGCGCAGGTGATGATCACGCGGCCTTTCTCATCGACGCGCCAGTCGCCGTGCACATCACGTCGCCCCTTGCCTTTGGGCGATACCACGATCACATGATCGGGCCTGAAGCAATACTTCCCCTGCATGGCTCCATCATCCACCGACCAACAGCCGTAAAGCCCGCCTGCAATACTGTCTGCTTCTGCTGGTGCCTGCCCCATAAGGTTCAGGTTGAACAGAAAGAACGGGAGGAAGGTCAGAAGGTGCATGGTTCACCAACCGAAGAGGGGCCGCGTGCGCATCATGCCGTTCACTTGGAAACGGATACGATCCAACTGGCTCTTGTCCTCTTTGCATGTAAGCGTTGCATCGATGAGCTCGGCCACCTGCTGGCAGTCGCTCTCCTTCATGCCACGCGTTGTCATGGCCGGTGTCCCAAGCCGGATACCGCTTGTAACGAACGGACTCTGCGTGTCGAAGGGCACCATGTTCTTGTTCACCGTGATGTCGGTGAGGCTCAGGATGCGTTCAGCCTCCTTTCCGGTGACGCTCTT
>JBKJNF010000163.1:0-23922 GCA_046596155.1 Flavobacteriales bacterium
CCAACGCGTCGGGGGCTGCTTGGCGGAGAGGGAGGGATTCGAACCCCCGGTACCCTTGCGGGTACTTCTGTTTTCGAGACAGACCCGATCGACCACTCTGGCACCTCTCCGATCGAAGGGCGGCAAAGATAGACGCCTCGTCGGACCTGCACCGTATCGGCGGTTTTGCACATCTTCATCCGCTTCTATGCCTCTGATCACCGCTATTTCAGCTTCATTGGTAGGCTTTCTAGTTCGGCAGGCCTTATCCCGCGCTCCCCGACCCCCGACTACCTTAGCACTTATGATGTTCTTCAACATCCGGTACTGGCCCCTGTTGACCCTGCTTATCGGGCTTGAAGCAGGAGCGCAATCCAGATCGGGCGCGCTCTTGAGCATGCGTAAGAGCGAGGTATCCTTCGTAAGCGATGCTCCCATGGAGCGGATCACTGCCACTTGTACACTGGCGGTAGGGGTGATCGATCTAGGCTTGCGCACATTCGTCATTCGCATTCCGATACGGGATTTTGTCGGATTCAATAGCCGCTTGCAACGTGAACACTTCAATGAGAATTACCTCGAGAGCAACCGCTTTCCTTACGCCGTATTCGAAGGCCGCATCATCGAAGCCATTGACTTCACCAAACCCGGCAGTTATGCCGTGCGGGCCAAAGGGCGTTTCGAGCTCCACGGTATTCCTGTGGAACGGATCATTCCTTGCCAGATCACAGTCACCGCTGATGGCGTTCGCGTGAAAAGCACCTTCGACATCGTGTTAGCTGACTTCAACATCCGTATTCCACGTATCGTGCAACAGAAGATCTCCGCCGTGGCAAACGTGGGATTGGACATGTTGTTCACGTCAAGGGATAAACGCTCTCTATGAACCGGAGGGCCTTGCTGCTATTCGCCCTCATGGTCCCTTGGGGACTCCAGGCGCAATATCCTTACACGCAGTTCTTCGATATGCGTGTGGGCCAGCAACGGCCCAAGTGCCACGCGTTGGTGCAGGATCCAATGGGTCTGTTATGGGTGGCAAGCGATCTGGGTCTGCTGCGCACCGACGGTGACCACACAGATCTTGTATGGGAGTCCAATGGCGCTTCCCTTTCCTCCTTGTGCACGGATGGCTCTTTGGTATACGCGGCCACCTCCCAAGGAATGGTGCTGCGTTTTGCCGGTTACCGTTGCGATACGCTCTTTGTGGACACGTTGCTCCGCAACCATGCGGCCCGCAGCATGCTTGCGGGTCTTGATGGCGTGTTGTGGATCGGAACGTATGGGGGTGGACTGTTGCTGCACAAGGAGGGCAGAACGCGTCACATCGATCTCAAGGACGGACTGCCGGATGGTCACGTGAATGCGTTATGCAGTGGCGGCTCGGGCATAGTGGTGGCCGCCACGGACCAAGGCCTCGTGGTATGTGACGCACGAGGCTCCATCTTGCGAGTGATCGGTGAAGAGCAGGGTCTGCCGGACAATCTGGTGAGCGCCCTCGCCATGGGAGATCAGGGCCGGATATGGGTGGGAACGGATGATGCCGGGGCCTGTCTATTTAACCCTGGGGCTGTATCTGACGCGTTTACGCATGTGGATACCACATGGGCACTTGGCCCTGTGACCGCCCTTACCTGGGGCGATGGGCATATCTGGTATGGTACCATGCGTAGCGGAACAGTGGTACGTGACCTCAGCGGGCCTGCAGCCACCTACGTCAGCAATGGCCATTCAACAGAAGGTAGCTATGCCACCAAGGGCCTTTGCCGTGCGATGGATGGGAGCGTCTGGACTTCCGACGGCACCGAACGCTTACGACGTTGCGATCCCGACGCCCTGCTCATACCGGAGCACGAGGGGGTTGACCTGCGCGACATCACCGCGTTGTGCACAGGTGGCGATGGGCGCTTATGGTTCGCAACGCCCAAAGGCGTGTTCAGCCACACGGCGGGTTTCGCGGATGAGGCCAGACTACTGCTTCAGCCCATTACCACCAAACTGAATAATCCGGTGGTCTGCCTTCGGGTGGACACTGCAGGTGCTCTCTGGGCCGGAACCATGGGGAATGGCCTGTTCAGGCTGCGGGCCAACGGGCATGTGGACCACTTCACCCAAGCCAGCGGTCTTGTGAACGACAACATCCTGAGCATTCGGATGCGGGGTACGGAAGCGTGGTTCGCCACGTTGGAAGGCGTGGCGTATTGTTCGGATGTTGACCGTGATGTGCCACACTTCGATCATACACCGCACATGGGCAGCGGATTCGTTTACGATGTGATGCCGCTCCCTGATGGACGGGTGTTGGCGGCCACAGATGGCACCGGTCTGGTGGAACTGAACGAGGCCATTGAGGTCCGAAAGCTCTCGCCTGCGGGCACCACGTATTATTCCTTGTGCGTGGATGAGCATGATCAGGTCTGGTGCTGCGGTCCAGGGACCGGCCTATGCAGGCTGCTGCCATCGGGCATTGAATGTGAGCTCAGCGATCATCCGCCGTTCGATGGGGTCGTCTTTGGTCTGCGCCCGTTCCGCTCCTTGATATTCGCATTGGCCGAATCCGGTCCCGCATTGTTCGATCCGGCCACCCGCTACGTGGTAGACCTAGGCCAAGTTTATGGCCTAAACTCCATTCAAGCCGAGCTCAACGTGATCGCACTGGACGGACAGGGTGCGGTTTGGTTCGCGTGTGATCGCGGACTGGTGCGTTTGGATCCAAGGGCAGGAACCATCAACTCCTCCGTTCCGTGTTCCATTACGGCATTTCTTCTAGGTGATCGCGCGTTGGAACCCGTTCCCAACTATCGGTTGGATCACGATGAGAATTTCGTTACGATCCGCTTTGCCGGGATCCGATATTCAACTCCTGACGCCGTTCGTTTTGAATACCGCCTGGTGGGATTCGATAATGAACCGAACAGTACGCGTGATCGAGACGTAAGTTGGAGCCACCTGCCTCCTGGATCCTATCGATTCGAGGTCCGTGCTTTCGTCGCGGGAGGTCCCAGGCCGGCGGAATGGACCAGCTTGGAATTCACGATCTCGCAACCGTGGTGGCTGCGCCCATGGGCCATGCTCTTGTGGTTGTTCGGCGCCGGCACCTTGGCACTTTTGCTAGTTCGCCTGCGTGATTCACGAATCCGCATGCAAGAACGCATGGAGAAGGAAAAAGTCCGTTTCCAAATGGAAGTGCTCCGCAGCCAGGTGAACCCCCACTTCCTGTTCAATAGCTTCAGTACCCTCATCGAGCTGATCGAGGACGACAAGGACAAGGCTGTGCAACATGTGGAACACCTCAGCGATTTCTTCCGGGAGATCTTGCAGGTCCGAGATAAGGAACTGATACCACTGCGCGAGGAACTGGAATTGGTAGACACGTATTTTCTGCTGGAACAGCGCCGTTTCGGGGATCGCATCGAACTGCGGACGCAGGTGATGGAGGTAGCGCTGGACCGCATGGTACCACCGCTCACGGTTCAGCTCCTTGTGGAGAATGCCCTGAAACACAACCGCGCCAGCGAAGGCGAACCGCTCATCGTGGAGCTTGTGGCCAGTGATGAACGACTTACCGTTTCCAACCCCGATCGCCCCCGCGAGGCCATGGTCGGCAGTACTGGCTTCGGCATCAACAGTATTCGTCAACGCTATCAGGCCCTCACGCTTACACCCGTGATCATCTCCAACGAGAACGGACGCTTCTCCGTTACCATTCCACTCATACAGAACCATGAGGATCCTGATAGTAGAGGATGAGGCTTCCGCAGCGCGGCGCCTTACCAAATACCTGGGAGAGCTTGACCCATCCACCATCATCGTTGCCAGCACTGATACGGTGAAAGCGACCGTGCAATGGTTGAAGGAAAACCCAGCCCCCGACCTCGCATTCTTTGATGTGCGCCTGGCCGACGGCGACAGCTTCGCGATCTTCAAACATGTGGAGGTCGCTTGTCCTGTCATATTCACAACTGCTTTTGATGAATATGCCCTGAAGGCCTTCACCGTGCGTGCTGTGGACTACTTGCTGAAGCCGCTGAAGAAGGAGGATCTGGCCGACGCACTTGAACATTTCAAGCGCTTCCATACCATCCGCGACCTTGCCATGCTCGCCGATAAGCCGGTTGCCGATGCGGGTGATCCTGTGTCCTTGGTCAAGCGTTTTCTCATCCGCTACGGCGATCATTATCGTGTGGTGGAGCCAAAGGACATCGCCTATATCTACTCACTGGAGAAGAACACATTTCTTCGGACGCGTGAGGGCAGGGACCTCCCTTTGGATGAGAGCCTCGACCGGTTGGAGAAGCAGCTGGATCCGGAAAAGTTCTTCCGCCTGAACCGGCAGATGATCATCCACTTCCAAAGCATCAAGGAACTTGTGGCCTACAGTAAGAGCCGAGTAAAGGTGCTGGTCGATCCCACCTTTAGTGAGGGTGCCGTTGTGAGCAGTGAACGCTCAGCCGAGTTCAAGCGATGGCTGGCCGGTGGATAAGCACAGCCGCGCCTAGGCAGAAGTTGGTCCTAGAGCTGTGTTCCTACCATGATGCTCAGTGCCAAGTAATGCGCATGTTGGACCGGATGGACTGAGTTCGAACAAATGCCCCTGCGTCCAGTGTTATACTCATCCCCGTAGGGGTCGATCTGCTTTCCATGTCCGATCAGCTGCTCAGTTCACAGGACCTTCAGGATCTGCTCCACCTCCCTGCCGCGTTGCGATTTTTACGGATCCTGGTGTTGAACGCGAAGCCTGCATACGCGAACCGCCTGAACGTGGTGGAGCTCATGGTCTGGTTGGCTGATCAGCAAGGCGAGCTGGACGGATCGATCCGGAAATCCGCCGGTTCGTCACACCGGTTTCCGGCTTCGTCCGGAGAAGCTCCTTAGTGGCTGAAAGCGGCCGTTAAATTCGCTTCGTACAATCCGCTGCTAATGTCCGGAGCGACCAAAGCCATCTCTGTTTTACTTCTGGTTGGGACCATCTTGTTCCCATCCTGCCAACACGAACCACCTGTTGCACCTGAGGTTGTGGATAATGGTGGCGGTGGTGGCCCATTGCCCATCTCCGAACCGTGTGATACGGAGACCGTCTACTTTGCTCAGTCCATTTTGCCGTTGCTTGCCAGCAACTGTGCCGGTCCTGGTTGCCATGATGCTATAACACACGAGAATGGTGTCAGGCTCTTCGATTATGCCAATATCATGGAGGAGGTGGATCCCGGTGATCCGGATAATAGCGACCTGCTCACCAATGGCGTCTGGGAGACCGGCGATAATGCCATGCCACCTTCGCCCAACACGCCCCTTACACCCGCTCAGCAGAACTTGATCGTGGCCTGGATCCAACAAGGCGCCCAGAACAACAGTTGCACGGGTGGCTGCGATACCTCCAATGTGACCTTCAGCGGTACCATTTCCCCGATCGTGCAAATGAATTGTGCAGGGGGCAGCTGTCATGATGCTTCCAGTCCTGCGGCCAATATCAACCTCACCACATACGCCGGCGTCGCACAGATCGCGAATAACGGTAGCCTTGCAGGTGCCGTTCGGCATCTGTCACCCTACATTTCCATGCCTCCCGGGCGTTGGTTGTCACAATGCCAGATCAACCAATTATTGATCTGGGTACAAGTTGGCAGCCCCAACAACTGATCTAGCCTCATGCGCGCCACCCTTCCGCTCTTGGTGTTCATGCTCTTGGTGGCAACCGAAGGGTGCTATTACGATAACCAAGAGCGCCTGTATCCCAATTCATTCTGCGATACCACTGCTGTGACGTATGCCACCAAGGTGCTGCCGATCGTGCAGGGCAGTTGTGCCGTTCCGGGCTGCCATGTGCCCGGAGGCAACGGCCCCGGCGACTTCACCTCATACACTGGCGTAAAGGCGAAAGTGGATAACGGCACCTTCAGAACGGTGACCATCGTGAACAAGTCCATGCCACCTTCAGGGCCGCTTTCCGCCTGCGAATTACGGCAGTTAGAGACTTGGTTGAATGCAGGTGCCCCTAACAATTAGGACTTGAGCCATGAACAAGCGCAGTCTACTCCTTTTGGCCCTGGTCGCGGGGGTTGCAGGTGTATCAATCGGTTACCGCATGTACAATGAGAAACCCGCCGGAGCCGCGGAGAAGATCGCGGATGTAATGTTGACCGCAGAGGATCTCTTTCAGGCCTTCACTGCCGATGAGGTGGCTGCAGGGAAGCAATTCAATGATAAAGTGGTGCAGGTGGCTGGAACGGTCCGGGACATCACCCTCGATCAGAGCGGACCTACGACGGTGTATCTCGAAACATCAGATATGCTCGCGGCCGTGGCCTGCGAATTCGCTCCCGGATCTGTGCCTTCCGGCTGGAAGAAGGGTGACAAAGTGGTGATCAAAGGGTTCTGTGCAGGCTTTAATATGGATGTGCTTCTGCAGCGCTGTTCCAATGTGGAATGAATGTTGGATAATGAGGGATAAATCGATCAACGACCATGAAAGCGAATCACCTTTTCCTTGCAGCATCGCTGCTTCTGCCCCTCGCCGCCGACGCGCAAGAGCGCTACAGCACCCGCGCGGGTGACGTGAACTTCTTCAGTGCCACTCCGGCCGAGAACATCGAAGCGGTGAACCATAAGGCCACTTGTGTTTTCGATGTGACCACCGGCCAGGTCGAGATCTCCATGCTGATGAAGGCATTTGAATTCGAGAAGGCGCTCATGCAGGAGCACTTCAACGAGAATTACATGGAAAGCAACACGTTTCCCAAGGGTACATTCAAGGGGAAGGTCGTTGGCATCGCCGTGGACGACCTTGCGAAGCCGGGCATGAAGGACGTTTCCATCGAGGGCGACCTCACCATGCATGGCGTTACGCAGCACCGTACGCTCAAGGGCACGGTCACCATCGACCCCGCTGGAAGTGCACTAAAGGTTTCCTGCGATTTCGTTGTCAAACCCGAGGATCATAAGATCACCATCCCTTCCGTGGTCCGCGGTCAGATCGCCGAAGAGATCCAGGTGAAAGTCCGGCTCGAACTCAAACAGATGTAGTCGCTTTACCATAGGAGCTAGGTCCTTAACTTCCTACAAGGCCGGAGATACAACACCTTCGCCGAACGTCGATCGATCCTGGAAACACGCCCCATGAACCGCCCGCTACTTCTTGCCGTGCTGATCTCCCTGAGCTCCACACCGCTTTGTGCACAGGACCTTCTCGACCTGCTGGGCGAGGATAGCACCACTGTTGAGTACACGTCTGCAAGCTTCAAGACCACCCGGGTGATCAATAGCCACAGTCTGGAGAACGTGGCGCACGGTGTATTGGACTTCAAGATCGGACACCGCTTCGGCTTTGTGAACGGTGGGGTGAAACAGTTCTTTGGACTTGACCAGGCCACTATCCGGCTCGGCCTGGATTATGGCGTTACGGAGCACTTGATGGTGGGCATTGGTCGCAGCAGCTACCAAAAGACCATTGATGGTTTTGCCAAGTACAAGCTTCTGCGCCAATGCGACGCGGGCTGTAACATGCCATTCACGTTAGATGTTGTGGCCGCCATGAGCATCACTACCTTGCAGGCCGCTCAGGTGCCGTGGTACGGGGAGGGCCGAACGGATTACCTGACCCATCGCCTTTCCTACAGCTTCCAAGCAATTCTGGGCCGCAAGTTCAGCGAGTCGGTAAGCGTGCAATTGATGCCTGGACTGGTGCATCGGAATTTGGTGAGGTATGCGCAGGAAAAGAACGATCTGCTCAACGTGGGCGCTGCTGGCCGGGTCAAGTTGACCAAGCGGTTGGCGATCAATGCGGAATACTTCTATGTGCTGCCCGACCAGGGGCCACGCGATGCTTACCGCAACTCCATTGCCGCAGGCATTGATATTGAGACCGGCGGCCACGTGTTCCAACTGCATTTCACCAACAGCACGGGCATGTTCGAGAGGGCGTTCATAACCGAAACGGAAGGCGACTTCTTCAACGGAGATATCCACTACGGGTTCAACATCTCCCGTGTGTTCACCCTGCACGATCCGCGCAAGAAGGCGCGCGAGCGTGAAGCGAAAACGGCGCAACCGCAAGAGTGAGCGTCGGCAGAACGGATAATGAAAAGACCCTTCCATGGAAGGGCCTTTTTATTTGATGCCTGTTCAATGGCCGTGGCCGTCCGCGCTGGTGCTGGACGAACTGCTATCCACCAGATAGTAGCCCAAGAACAGGAGGAATATGAACGCCACGAATCCGATGAGGCCGGATATGTTACTGACCTCCTCCGTCTCCAACAATCCGTAACGGGCGGGGATGGCGAAGGAGACCAGCCAGAGCAGGATACCGATGATCTTCTTGGTGTTCATGTTGGAAAGTTGATACGAATTAAAGGTTTCCCGATCACATGGCTCATGTGCGGTCCTTCAGCGCAACATAATCCCGCTTAGTGCTGCCAGTGTAGATCTGTCGAGGACGGCCGATGGGTTCCTTGTTCTCCACCATTTCCTTCCATTGGGCGATCCAACCAGGCAGGCGGCCCAAAGCGAACATCACCGTGAACATGCGCGTGGGAATGCCGATGGCGCGGTAGATGATGCCGCTATAGAAATCCACGTTCGGGTAAAGCTGGCGGCTGATGAAGTAGTCGTCCTTCAAGGCGATCTCCTCCAGTCGCTTGGCAATGTCAAGCACCGGATCGTTCACGCCCATCTTCCGTAGCACTTCGTCACAGGCCTTCTTGATGATGGTGGCACGTGGGTCAAAGTTCTTGTACACGCGATGCCCGAAACCGAAGAGTCGGAACGGATCGTTCTTGTCCTTGGCCTTATCCACCCATTTCTGGATATCGCCACCGTCGTTGCGGATGGTCTCGAGCATTTCGATCACCTCCTGGTTGGCACCGCCGTGCAGGGGTCCCCACAAGGCGGCGATGCCTGCGCTTACCGCGCTGTACAGGTTGGCTTGGCTGCTGCCCACCATGCGCACCGTACTGGCGCTGCAGTTCTGTTCGTGATCGGCGTGCAGTATCAGTAACTTGTTCAACGCGTTGCTCACCACGGGATCCACCACATAATCCTCGGTGGGAAGGCCGAACATCATATGCAGGAAATTGTCCACGTACGTGAGCTTGTTGCTCGGGTACATATAGGGGTGCCCCAGGTTGTTCTTGTAGCTGATGGCCGCCAGCGTTGGCATCTTCGCGATAAGACGGTAGATGGTGCGCTCCCGGTCCTTCATGGGCCGGTTGGGGTCTTGGCTCTTCGGGTAGAAGGTGCTCAGCGAATTCACCATGGCGCTGAGAATGCCCATCGGGTGCGCGTTGTTCGGGAAGAACTCGAAGAAGCGCTTCATGTCCTCGTGCACCAGCGAGTGATAGCGGATGTTCCCCTCGAACTCCTCCGCCTGTTGCTTATTCGGCAGCTCACCGTTCAAGAGCAGGTAAGCCACTTCGAGGAAAGTGCTCTGCTCGGCCAACTGCTCGATGGGATAACCGCGGTAGCGCAGGATGCCTTCCTCACCATCGAGGAAGGTGATGGCACTGGTGGTGGCGCCGGTGTTCTTGTATCCGAAATCGAGCGTGATATACCCGCTCATATCCCGCAATTTGCCAATGTCAATGGCCTTTTCGCCCTCGCTGCCTGAGACGATCGGAAGTTCGTAGGTCTTGCCGTCCAGGATGATCTTCGCCGTTTCGCTCATCGCCTTGCTGAGGGATAGTGGTGGTATGTTGTTTTTGGATCGCGGCCGAATTTAACGTGCAATCGCGTTCATAAGTTCCTGCTGCGCGGGGAGGGTGTCTTTCGATGTGTCTGTATACACCCGCAAGATTGAAACAGTGGAAATGACAAGGGCCCGCCGGAAGGCAGGCCCTTGGGGAGTTATAAGCGTATTCAGTTCACTCGTTGTGCGGCTTTTCCTTGCCTTTCGGCTTTTCCTTGTGGTCCTTGTCCTTGCCTTCCTTCCTGTCTTCGCGCATCTTCTCCATCTTGGCGAATTGTTCGGGGGTCAGGATGTCCTTGAGATCGGCTTCCCGCTTGTCCTTCAGCATCTGTGCCCGGTTCTTGCGCGAGGCTTCGACCTTCAGCTGCTACACATCTGCCATGGTACGCATGAAGTTCATGTTCACGGTGTTCACCTTGGCGATCTGGACATCGTTCAGGCTAAGGTCCTTGGTCATCTGTTCCGTACGATGCTGGGCACGCTCCTCGGGGCTCTTCTT
The DNA here is from genome assembly GCA_046596155.1 of Flavobacteriales bacterium. Taxonomy (GTDB): domain Bacteria; phylum Bacteroidota; class Bacteroidia; order Flavobacteriales_F; family PHOS-HE28; genus PHOS-HE28. Next base: position 10,155 of record JBKJNF010000163.1, read on the forward strand.
GCCGTTGTCGTCCATGTCGGCATCCTGAGCGCGCAGCAGCGGGCTGGCGAGCAGGCCGGCCACAAGGGCCAGTGTGGTCATCACGTGTTTCATGTGTCGCTTTTGGTTGCGTGAAGATAGGACGCAGGAACCATGCCGAAGGTTTATCGGGGCGCCAATTTGGACCAGACGGCGGTGTCCAGGAATTCGCCGTTCCAGTAAAAGTCCTCGCGGAACAAGGCCTACTGCACGAAGCCGTGCTTGTTCAATAGCCCGTTCGATGCAACGTTCCGAGGGTCGGTCATGGCTTCAATACTATGGAATCCCAATTGCCGGGATCCAAACTGGACGGCCGTTTCAAGCGCTTCGCCCATGATCCCTTTGCGCCAATGGTCGGGGTGCAGCATGTAGCCCACCTCGCCCCGGTAGTGCTCCTTCTTCAAGCGGTAATATCCAATTGAACCGATGAGTAGGGGATCGCAATGGAGCGAAATGGCCCAAGTGATCCCGTTATTGTCCACACGATCATGCTGGATGATCGCGATCAGCCACTCGACCTCGGATAGCGCCGACGGCCGGGGACGGCCGCTGTGTTGCATTACGCGTGGGTCTGTGCGCATGGCGAATAGGGCGGGTGCATCCGTTGGGACGAGTTCCCGAAGCAGGAGCCGCTCGGTCCGTAGGATCGGGAAAATACGCAGGTCCAGTTGCAGCATTATGAGCAAAGGAAGCGAACCATCGCGGCCAAAGGTCACCTGCGCAACAGGCCGCGATACTTGGTCAGGTTGATCATCAGCACACCACCAAGGATCACAACAAGCCCAGCGATCTGTCGGCTTGAAATGTGCTCGTCCGCTACGAAAACGCCGAGAAGCACCGCCACCACAGGATTCACGTAAGCATAGGTGCTCACCTGCGCGGCGGGACGCACCTTCAGTAACCACACGTAAGCGCTGAAGCCGATGATCGAGCCGAACACCATAAGGTACGCGAGGGCACCCCAGGCGGAAAGCGGAATTTGAGACCAGGCCATGTTGTTCCACTCGCCCCTGACCCCGCTCGCCAGTAGAAAGCACACCCCGCCGATCATCATCTGCCAGCTCGTGTTCACCGCTGCGGGAATGGAGGCTGGATTGTATTTCGCGTAGAGGCTGCCAGCGGGCCAGGCGACAATGGCCAACAGCATCAATGCCATGCCGTTGACCTCCGGTGTGATCTCCGAGGAGTCCATCTGTTCCGCGATCTTCTCACTGAACAACAACCAGATGCCAACGAAACCCGCCACCACACCCAGGAGCACAGACCAGCTCCGGAAGTTCACGGACCATTGCGGCTTGTCGAGCAGCACGAAGGCCAGCGGTGCCACAGCGATCATGATCGCCACTACGCTGCTGGGTATCGACTGCTCCACCCAGACCACCACGCCGTTGCCCACGAAGAGGAGCACTATGCCAGTGATCGCCGCATTCCGTAGGTCCCGTCCCGGAGCGATCTTCTGCCCGGATGCCAGGCACCAGGCCAGCATCAATGTGGCCGCTGTTACAAAGCGGAGGCCTCCGAGCATCATCGGTGGGAAACCGTTGAGCGCCTCGTGAATGAAGAAGTAAGTGGAACCCCAGATGATGTAGATGGCGGCGAAGGCGAGCAATACCTTGTAACGGGTATGGGGCGTCTCCATTCTGCTGATCAGGTGTATTCCTTACGGCAGAAGAACCAGGAAGTCCCTCACAGCTCGGTTGAACGGCTCTGGTGCTTCAACATTGCTCAGGTGCGCTGCGCCGGGCAATATCACCAGATGACTCTGCGGAATGGCCTCGTGCATGGCGCGGCTGGTTGGCAGAGGCATCAGGTCGTCATACGCTCCGGTGATGATCAGTGTGGGCACGCTGATGGAGCCCAGCATCGGGGTCCGGTCGCTTCGCTGCGCCATTCCGCGTGATGCGGCGGCAACCGCCGCGGGTGTTTGTCGTGCCATCATGGCCTCTATGCTGGCCACAAGCTCCGGGCGTTCGCGTTGGGTGCGTCCCGAAAGCACCTTCGACACCATGCCGCGGGCGATCACGGCCACGCCTTTGTCGAACGCATTGCGCGCGGTATCCAACCGGGCCTTGCGGCCTTCGGGCGTGTCTGCATTACTGCGCGTGTTGCACAGGATTAGTGCCTGCACGCGTTCCGGCCACTGCGCCAAGAAGGCCAGCGCCACATATCCGCCCATCGAAGATCCGCATAGTACCACGTGATCCACTTTGTTTTCATCCAGCAGGTCCTTCAGGTCAGACGCGTACTGGTCCATGGTCATCACCTCCGGCACCTGCGCGCCATCGCCAAAGCCGCGGAGGTCGGGAGTAAGCACATCGGCCACATCGGCAAGTACATGGACCTGCGGATCCCACAAGCGATGATCCTGCGGAAATCCGTGAATGAGCAGCAGGGTGGGGCGCGGTCGGTTCGTCATTCTGAAGGACGCTAAGATGCAACACTGCGGCCCGGCGACTTATTATTTCTCTGCCGCAGAGTGCTCCCTGGATCTTGAACGTCGCAGCTCTTCCTGAAGCAGTTCCATTCGCTCCAACAGATGGCTGATGGCCTCCAGGCCCTCTAAATTGATGTCCAGGTCGTAATACATCCGCGCCAGGCGCTCCACGCGCGGCAGGATCGTGGGCGCTAGGAAGTGGCGGCTTTCGATGATGGTGAGTTCGACAAGGCCCCGGTCCTGCAAGGCATGCACGAAGGTGAGCTCGATCCCTTCATGGGTGCAGAACGCATCGAGTGCGATCAATGAGTTAGCATCCATGGGATCAGGTGGTTGGGTTCTTCATTTCGCGGAGCAATTCGCGTTGCCGCTCCGTAAGTCCGGTGGGCAGCTTTACGTGGAAAGTGACGATCATGTCGCCGTACGCGCCTTCTTGTTTATACACGGGTGCGCCTTTGCCGCGCAGCTTCACCCTGGTGCCGTTCTGTGTTTCGGGTTTCACCGTCAGCTTCACCTGTCCTTCCAACGTGTCCAACATCACGTCGCCACCGAGCAGCGCGGTGTACAGGTCAAGGTCCATCGTCGTGTGCAGGTTGTTGCCCACGCGTTTGAAGCGCGGGTGGGGCGCCACGCGGAAGGTGATGTACAGGTCACCGGAAGGTCCACCGTTGGCACCAGGCCCGCCATGGCCTTCGATCCGGATGGTCTGCCCGTCCTCCACACCCACAGGCACCGTGAAGCGGATCTGCTTGCCGTTAACGGTGAGCGTTTGTTTGTTCGTGTGCAGGGTGGCGTTGAGGTCCAGCTGCAATTCCGCCTGCAGGTCCTGACCGCGGAACTTCACCTTTCGACCCCTGCCGCCACCGAACATGGATCCGAAAAGATCGGACGCGTCCTCCTCTTCGAAGCCGCCACGCGATGAGTCACGGCGCGCGTGCTGGCCTTCCGACTGCTTGGCCTTGGCGTATTCCTCGCCTTGCTTCCAGTGTTCGCCGTAGACATCGTATTTCTTCCGTGTTACAGGGTCGCTCAGCACTTCGTTCGCCTCGTTGATCTCCTGGAACTTCTGCTTCGCAGCCGCATCGTTCGGATTGAGGTCCGGATGATGCTTGCGTGCCAGCTTGCGGTATGCTGCTTTGAGCTGCTCTGCGGTGGCGCTGCGCTCCACGCCCAGCACCTTGTAATAGTCCTTCGCCATCGTTCCGAAGATAATGTCGATGCCGTGGATCCTGTCCTGATGAAGATCATTTCCGACGCGCGTGTTAGCTTGGTGGCATCGATCGCCATGCGTTGCTCAACCACCTTGTTCTCCATTCTCTTCCTGCTGTGCACGCTGCCGTTGCGTGCCACCGACTATGTTGTACCTGCGGGGGATGTGGCGGGCTTCTTCGCCACCCTGCCGAAGGATGCGACGTACGTGTCTTTTTCGGCTGCATCCGATTACCAATGCTCCGGTGATATCTTACTGCCGCCGCGGCCGCTGCTGGTGATCGATGGGCGTGGCTGCACATTGCACCTCGGCCCGAACTCCAATGGTTTCACCTGTGCGGTGGTCGACCAGAAGGAGGCGGTATCCCGGCTTTCCAGCCGATATGTGATAAGGGATTTTGCGGCGATCGAAGGCGGGTTGAAAGCTTTCGACCTGAAAGCCACGCTCGGCAGTTCCATGAGCAATTGCAAGCTGATCGGGCAGACCGATGCGGCGGTGGACCTGCGCTTCTGCCTGATTGCGCATCTGGAACAGATCTTCGTGACGAACCCACGTGCCAAAGGCTTCGTGCTAAGGCAGGGCGATTGGCCCGGCGCCACGGCCTTCAACAGCCAGAGCAACAGCTGCGTGCTTGAACAGTGCCGCGTGAACGCAATGTCAACCACCACGGATGCTTTCACCATCCTGAACAGCGGCGGTGTGCGCATGAGCGAGTGTGTTTCCGAAGGCGCCGCATGTGATCATGATCTGTTCCTTTCCGCTACCACGGATGGCGATGAGCGAAAGCCTGCCTCCAATACGGTGGTGAAGTCGTTCACGCTTTCTGGCTTCCACGTGGAACACAAGGTGAAGGTGGCTTCCATCTACGTGAACATGCCGTCGAAGGCCGCCGTTGACCTGGTGAACATCTATTGGAACGGTAAGCAGAGCGCACCCGTCATCCTATACGTGATGGGCCAGTTGAACCTGAGCGATATCGGCTGGTGGGATGACGGTTTCCGGATCGCTTCACGGATCAGTGCACCGCGGATCAATGTGGAGCGCTGCCATAGCGGCCTCGATGTGGGTACGGCGAAGGAGGCCACGCCGAGCAAGGCCGGTGTTTTGGAACTTTTCGACCCGATCGAGGGCAATACCGCCATCAAGCTGTCCTACGTATGGGTACGGGACAAGTCGATGTGAGCTGTGGGGCGGCGGTGGGTTGCGGTAGTGGACATAGTGCTCGCATCCCTATCTGCGCTACGGCGGATGTGAAAGTTGCTGTACAGCTGACGATGCTCAGTTGAACGGGCACGCTCCTTGCAGTCCTTTAGGTGATCGATCAACACTGCCATGAACCACTGTGCATACTTTCCGTCCACCTGCCGGCCATTTTACGTTGCATTCGCAGCCATTCTGACCCTTGCGGCCAGCGCTCAGGAAAAGTGGCCGGTGCGCTTTACTGCGAATGGCATGGACTACCAAATATTCGCACCACAACCGGAGACCATGATCGGCGATCACTTCACGTCGCGCTCGGCCGTGGCGCTGCAACGGGCCCAGGACAAGCAGCCCATCTTCGGTGCCATCTGGGGCGAAGGTGTTCTGGAAGTCGATCGGTCCTCACGCTTGGGGAAGCTTACGCGCTTTACGGTGACCGATGCGCGCTTCCCGAACCTTGCAGAAGGTGCCGAGCTCGAAGATCTGGAGCGGACGATCTCGACCGAATTGCCTGCGCACTGCGGACCCATCAGCATCGATTGGTTGGTGGCCGCTCTGGAGGAGGAAAAGCTGTCGGATAGTGGCTTTGCGAATGATCCGCCTGAGATCATCTACACGGAAATACCCAGTGCCTTGGTCTTTATCGATGGTGCAGCGAGGTATGAAACAATGAGCGGAACGATGTCTTCCGGCGAAGACCCCGTGTATGCCTCGGGGAAGAGCTCCATTCAGCGTGTTATCAATACACCATTCCTGATCCTGCGCCCTGAAGGAGGCGATCATTACCTCTACGGTTCGGGACTCTGGTTCCGGTCCCGCGCCATTGAGGGCCCATGGACGCAGGACAAGAATGTGCCAACGGAGCTTCGCAGTATCGCCACCCAAGTGGATAGTACGGCTGCGATCACCGCCAGCGACGATCAGCGCATGGTTCCGGCCATCGTCGTCCGCACTGGGCCTGCGGAACTAGTGGACCTTGATGGAGCACCACGGATGGAGCCGGTGCAGAACACCTCCCTGCTTTATGCGACCAACACGAACAAGAGCCTCTTCCTTGACATCAACTCACAGCAGTATTACCTCCTGGCCAGCGGTCGTTGGTTCAGTACCAAGGACCCCAAGGGCGGTCCCTGGACCTTTGTGCCCGCGAACAAACTGCCTTCGGCGTTCGCTTCCATTCCGGAAGGTTCAAAGCGTGATGATGTGCTCGCGCACATCAGTGGCACCGATGCCGCGCGGGAAGCTTCGCGTGATGCCAGTATTCCGCAAACAGCGCAGGTGGATCGGCGCAGTGCGACCACGAATGTGACCTACCAAGGCGAACCCGCCTTTGAGCAGATCAGCGGCACGGATGTGTATTATGCACGCAACGCCAGCACCAACGTGCTTAGCATCAAGGGGCGCTACTATGTGTGCGACAATGCCGTGTGGTTCGAGGGTGACACACCTGACGGGCCATGGACCGTGAGCACCGAAGTGCCCTCCGATGTGAATTCGATCCCGCCGAGCAACCAGATGTACAACCTGCGCTACGTGTATATCTATGATCACACGCCGGATGTCGTTTATGTAGGCTATACACCCGGTTATCTGGGCGCCTATGTGCAGGACGGCTGTGTGATCTATGGCACAGGCTATTACTACCGTCCATGGGGTCCTTATTGGTATCCGCGGCCTTACACATGGGGCTTCAGTATGTACTATGATCCGTGGTATGGTTGGGGCCTTGGAAGCGGCTGGGGCTGGAACTGGTATTACCCGAGCTACTGGGGAGGATGGGGCTACCATCACTGGGGCTGGTGGGGGCCGTATGGCTATGATCCTTATTGCCATGTGGCGCATGATAACGGTTACTACCATTATGGCCATCGTCCGTCCATGAACGATCGCAACGGACGTGCTGATGGGCACAATGACGGTGCCACCGGTCAAATCTCCCCTACGGAAAGGCCGCAACAGAACCTCTACAGTGTACGCCCGATGAATGGCGTGAAACCGTCCACGGTCGTACGCCCGGCAAGCCTGATGAACGGACAATTGAAGCCGTCGCAAGCGGCGGTGGAGCGCCCCGCTTCGAAGCCGCTCACACAGGACCACTTCATCGATGCACGTGGAAATGTGTACCGCCAGAATGGTGATCTTACCCAGCAGTATAATGGTGGTACCTGGAAACCAGTACAACACCCCGCGCCCACCCAAGATATACGTCCGGTCCCGACGCAGCAGCCCGATCCTAGCCAACGGCCAGTCAGCCAGGAGTCTCTTAGCCCGAATAACAATGACCCGATCCAGATCCAACAACACCGTGACCGCGGAGATCAACGACAGCGCGACTTCGAGCGGAGCAGGCAGCAACCGCAGCCGCGTCCGGCCACTGTACCGCATGTATCTCCAAGGTCGAGCAGGGGTACGATGAACCCGCCGAGGGAGGCAGCGCCCACAAGGAGCGGTGGAAGCAACACCGGTGGTAAGCGAAAGGGCCGTTAAGACTTCGCGAGGAATGGAAAGCGACCACGCGTGCGGAGATCTCTTCGCCCGTGTTCGCTAGCCATGGTATACGCGCGATGCTACGATCAGTCCATCCCTGATCTCCAACACTTCGCCCACGCGAAGTTCCTCCTCATCTGAGACATGACGGATGTACTCCATGAACACCTGCCCCTCATCAACAGTGAGTCTCACCACGTCGTACCGCAGGCTGGGAAGGCGGTCAAAGGCATCGCGCCACCACGCGCGCAGCGATGGCTTTCCGGCGATCACGCCCTTGGTCACTGGCTGACGTACCTTCAGCTTCGGACTGTAATGCTGTGCATCATCGGCGTACAGTGCGAGCAAGGCTTCCAGGTCGTGCGCGTTGAAGGCAGCGAACCAGCTGTGGGCGATGGCGACATTGCGGTGGGAGATGAACGTTGGCCTGTCGTTCACGATGCGAAGGGTTGAATGAAGGAATGTCCCGGATCACCTGCCTTACGTTCGGCGGCCATGATCACGTCGCGCGGATCGCCCAAGAGCCCATCGCACAACACGCGCACCTCCTGCACGTTCCCTTCCGCCAGTACGAGGATGCTCCTGGACCATTGCGCGGGACCGACATTGAGCGGCCTGTCCCACAATGCGCCTAGCAGAGCAACAACTTCGCTCTGTTCAGCCGCCAGGAAAAAGTCGGATATGATCCTAGCGCGAATATCACCGGGCAGCGTGGACATGACCGCAAGATCGCAAAGAGATCATCATCACGAACGACAGGAGTTCACGGACGAACACAGAACGCTGGCCAAGGGTCTCGGCCAAGAACAGCGTTACGTACACCAAGGGATCGGCGATCAGCTCTTGCTGGCCTCTGCCGGAGCTGCCACAGCCTTGCGGACCGGCATGCGATCGGCGGCGCTGTTGAAGACCCAGTCGAACTTGCCACCGCTGCGTGGCATGGCCTTGCATTGAGGGATCAGGTTCAACATGTTCTCCTTCAGCAACTGACGAAGGAACAAGCGGAAGTGATGCCCATGCTGGTGATCGCGTTCCACCAGCTTCTTATCGGCCAAGATGCCATAGAGTTCCTCGCTCTTGACATTCACCGTGCGGGTGTTCTCCAAGTGTTCCTGGATCGCTTTGCTGATGCGAAGCGCCTGTTGGATCTCTGCGGGGGTAAGGGCCATGTGCCTCCAAAGGTCGGTCAAAACCGGCCTCCCGCCGCGAATAAAGGTATTCCTTGGGCTGGCGCCAAGCGCCAGAAGCTGGCGTAATGGTCCTAAAATGAGGAGGTTATCTGTATCCTCGGACGCGCTCGGCGACCACCATCCAATCCCATGGGAAGGGCGCTTTCATCCACTTCGGTGGTGCTTGGAACTCCGTGTTCCACGGATATTCGAGCTTTTCCATGGCCGTGACATTGAAGCCTCGCTGCGCGAGCGATGCCTCCAATTCCTCAGCGAGGTAATGCTTGGTGGGCACACCGTCAATGGATACGATGCCATGCTCCACCCCCGGACCATGCTGCGACGCATCCCGCTGCGCCTTGCGAGGTGACATGCCGTCGCGCAGGTTCCATTGCAGACGACGAAAGGCGGTGAGGAGCGCCGAATTGAGCGACGGTACCACCAGCACCAGATGACCACCGCGTTTTACACTGCGACAGGTGCGATCGAACAAGGGTTCGCGCACCTCGAGCGAGGCATTGAGCAATGTGTTGATACATAAGACGACATCAGACGCAGGATAACCGTTGCGATCCTTGCTGAGATCCGCATGCACATACGTGATGTTCGCGTGATCGGTGCATGCTTTTTCCGCAACGGACAGGCACTGGCTGCTAACATCCACGGCATACACGTGCCCGAAGCGTTCGGCCAGCATGGGCAGTGTACGGCCCACGCCGCATCCTAGATCGGTGGCGGTGGTTTCACGCGTGGCAAGGCGCGTGACCCATTGATGTATCAGACCCTTGCTATCGTTCTGGGGCACGTTGAAGATCTCTTCTTCAAATGTTGTGGCCACTTGGTCCCATTCGCGTTCGTTCATGAGCGTTCTGTTGTTGTTTCACCATTAAATGCACATGGAATGATCGTATTACCGTGTCGTTGCACGAACGAAGGGGTTACACATGAAGGACAAGGTATCCGCAGCGCGGAAGTGAAGGACCGGTTGAGGCGCTGGCGTATCCACAAGCCATGGTTGATGGAGTACTGTTCCCGATGCTGTGTGCGCCGAAACGGATACATGCAGTACCGGTTCCTTGGTTGTGATCGAACGAACGGAATGATCTTCCACTTTGCTCATCATCCCATAGGTGGCATGCAGATGTAACTTCGACGTATGCGCAAAGCCACCATACTCATCCCGATCCTCGCATTGTCCTGTTCATCCGTGCATAGGGATCGATCGAATGAAATGAGAACCTCCAGCAATGACCTTGCGACCGTTCCTGGCGATGTGCGCATCCATCCTGTGCATCACTCGGCCATCGTATTCGAATGGAATGGGTTGACCATTTATGTAGATCCCCATGACGGCGCACAGCGCTTCCATGCATTTGCTGCGCCTGACCTAGTGTTCATCACAGACATACATGGCGATCATCTGGATAGCTTAACGCTCAATGCGCTTGACCTGACGAAGGCGCGGATCATTGCTCCCTCGGCGGTATTCGATCTGCTTCCGGCTACACTTCGGCAGCGTTGCACGATAATGGCCAACGGAGCGACTCAGCAGTTGTTGGGGATCGGTGTTGAGGCCGTTGCCATGTACAACATGCCGGATCCCAACGATCCACGCCATCCCAAAGGCCGTGGCAATGGCTACGTGCTGACCATCGGTGGCGAGCGCATCTATATCTCCGGCGATACCGAGGACATCCCGGAGATGCGGGCGTTGCAGAACATTGATGTGGCCTTTGTGTGCATGAACCTTCCGTACACCATGACCGTGGAGCAGGCTGCGAGCGGTGTGCTGGCATTCAAGCCCCGCATGGTGTACCCATACCATTATCGTGGCACCAACGGACTGAGTGATGTTGCGCGTTTCAAGCAGATCGTGCAAGAAGGTGATCCGTCGATCGAAGTCCGGTCGGTGGATTGGTACGCAGAGTGAACTGCGAACCTTCATGGTCCTGACCCGCTGCCCGCGGATGCTGCTGGAGATCGGATGAACGCCTTGTTGCAGGTCATTTCCACCGGGGGAAGTGATGCTGTACGGACCGGAAGGCTAGAGGCAAACGTAGGTCCAGGCTTCCTGAAGGATCGGCCCATGGCCGTCCATGTTGCGACCTTCAAACGCATGCACACGGACATGGGTGCTCCTGTGCTGAGGTCCGGTGAACAGATCGGAATGGAGGATTACTTCTTGCATGTGTACGCCAGCATCGATCGCAAACCCTACCGCCTCATGATGCAGCTAAGGACCAGTGATGCGCTGATCGGTCCGCTCGGGGAGGAGTACGACGACTAGTCGGTACGGCTTGGTCCACCGGAACAGGAACGACCCGGATCCATCGCAGGGATAGATCCGGGTCGCTCGTGGTCTATCAACTTACAACTCGCCTTTCTCCGCGGCCTTTTGCATGCGCTTGTTGGCGTAGATAGCGATCTCCACGCGGCGGTTGGCGGCCTTTCCTTCTGCGGTGCTGTTGTCCGCGATCGGCTGGCTCTCCCCGTAACCCATGGTGCTGATGCGAGCGGAGCGAACACCTTGGCCTACCACGTAGCCACGTACGCTCTGCGCCCGGCGTTCGGCAAGTGCATGGTTCGAAGTGTCATCACCATCGGAATCCGTGTGGCCTTCGATCAACACGTCCGTATCGTCGTACTTGTTCAATGTGGCGGCCAACTTATCCAGATTGGCACGCGCAGTGGAGCTCAGGTCGCTCTTGTTCACTTCGAAGAGCAAGCCGCTGTCAAAGGTGATCTTGATGCCCTCACCCACGCGGGTCACGGTTGCGCCTTGTAGGTCAGCCCGCAGCTCTTCGGCCTGTTTGTCCATGTGACGGCCGATGAGCGCACCCGTGGTGCCACCTACAGCCGCGCCAATGATGGCGCCGATGGCCGTGCCATTCTTACCGAACTGGTTACCGATAATGGCACCCACACCGGCACCCGCGCCAGCACCGATCGCTCCACCTTTAACGGCCCGTGAGGAGTGGCAGGATGTGAAGAGGACGAGCGCGCCCATGCTGAGCAGAGCCGCTTTTGAGAGTGTGCGTGTGTTCATGGTGGTGATCAGTTAGTGGAGGCTTTCGCTGGTTTGGTCCGTTGCGTTACCGCTGATGTGCAGTGTGCTGGTCAGGATTATCCGAACCGTGTGCCGAACCGGGCTGCAAGTGGTCATGGAGCTATAGAATCCTTGCTACCGTTAAGTTTTGAAGGTAACAACTGAATGGCCACCAATTCGAAGAGCACTGCATGGAGTGTGGAGATCCATGCACGATCTGGGGAAGTGTGACCGCATGGCCCTATGGGAAAATGGTCGGGTCGGGCAGCAATGGCACGCTTGGCCGCTATGCGTGCAGGTTATCAGGACAGCTACGCTCAATGGTGGCGGGATCGGCCCAAGCCCCTCAGCCTAGGGATGGTTGATCGGATCAGTCGGCCGTAGCGCCCCTGATCATCCGGATGGCGCCAAAGATGATCGCGCCCCAAGCCACTACGTATCCGCCACCGCCATGTCGAGAGGCCGCCGCGTATGTGAAAATGGTGACGATGCAACCGCCACCGCACCACACGGCACCATGCAGGATGTCCTTCTTCGCCTTGGCACGTTTGGTCTCGCCGAGGGCATCATCCACCTGCTTCACCACCTTCCACGCCAGATCCTTCTCCATGCCCGCAGCTACCAGGCGATCGGTGATGGAAGCGAAGCGGTGGCCGTTGTTCAGGTCGCGCGCAATGCCTTGTAGAATGATCTGTTGGCCGGGGGTGGGAGTGGGGTCCATGTGGGCGGGATGCTCGGCAAACATATTCTTCGGCAAGATGCATTGCACAGTGGACGTCAATGGACGGATCGTCGCTGCAGAACCGATAACCTTGCACTATGCCGCCGGAGGGAGATACCATTGCTCGCGTAAAAGGGCACCACGCGCTCGTCGAGCTGCTCCAGATGGCCTATTCAGCAGAGAAGGCGGCAGCATTCGCCTACCAAGGTCACGCGGCGTCCGTCAAGGACCCTGTAGACAAAGCGGCCATCCACCAGATCGAAGTGGATGAATGGGGCCATCGCCATGAAGTGAAGGCCATCATGCAGCAGTACGGCATACCGGTTTCGACGTATTACGAAGTGCGCTTTCACCTCATCGGCAAGGTCATCTCCGTATCGTGTCACGTGATCGGCTGGTTCATGCCCTTCTACTTCGCCGGCCGGTTGGAGAGCGGGAACGTGTGCGAGTACTTCCGTTTGATGCACTATTTCCATGCGTTAGGGATCACCGATCACGACCAAGTGCTCTACGACATGGGCATTCGGGAGAAGGAACACGAGATCTACTTCCTGGACCGGATCAAGAACAAGAAGCTGCTGTCCATGTTCGAGCGGGTCTTCGCATGGGGCGCCAGGAAGAGTTTGAACGATGTGGACCTCGCTGGGAAGTATCCTGTGGAAACATCAGAGGCATACTGCAAGAAGTGAACGGAGCGCGAATGACCGTTGCCTCACTTCGGAGCCAACCGGCTATAGACCACCGAGTCGGTGAAGACCCCGTTCCAGAAGATGTCCTCCTTGAAGTACCCTTCGCGCACAAAGCCGTTCTTCTCTAACACGCGCATCGAGGCCACGTTCCTCGGGTCCGTGATGGCTTCCACGCTGTGGCAACCCAACACACCGAAGCCGTGGTCCATAACTGCAGGGATCGCTTCCGTGAGAATGCCCTGGCCCCAATGGGCGCGCGACAGCGTGTAGCCCAGCTCCGCGCGGTGGTGCTCTTTCACGATCCGCCAAAGACCGATCAGGCCGATGAAGGTGTCGTCGCTGGTCAGCATTATGGCCCATTGTGCCCCCTCGTTCGCGCGTTGGATGCCGTGGATCTTTGCGATCAAGGCATGCGCGTCGTCGATGGTGGTTGCGAGCGGGCGGCGCACGAACTGCATCGTTATCGGATCGCTGCGCATGGCGAAGAGCGCAGACGCGTCCTCTGAGCGAAGTTCGCGCAGCACCAGCCTTTTGGTGGTGAGGGTAGGAAGGGATGCGAGGTCGAGGGAGAGCATGGGTAGGCTTTAGGTCAATTCGCTGGTTCCATCCAGAAGCGATCATGGTCCGGAAGGTCGCCAAAAGTCTGAGCGTGCGCTACAGGCGCGGACACTGTAAGCATAAGCGAACAGAAGAGAATGTTGTCTAGCCCATGGTAGTTAAATGCACAGCAGCTAAACTACATAGGATCAAGGGGGATGTAGGAGTGGACGTAATAGGTGATCGGCACGAATGGA
>JBKJNF010000201.1:0-3457 GCA_046596155.1 Flavobacteriales bacterium
TTGTTGCACGATCCGTTCCTGATGAAGGACATGGACAAGGCCGTTGCGCGCATCGAACGCGCGCTGGGCGATGGCGAGCGCATCATGGTCTTTGGCGACTACGACGTGGACGGCACCACGAGCGTGGCGCTGGCCTATGGCTTCCTCTCGCGCTTCACCGGCAACCTCATCTCCTACATCCCCGACCGCTACGCCGAAGGCTACGGCATCAGCACACAAGGCATCGATCATGCAGCGGCCGAGGGCGTCACCCTGATCATCGCATTGGACTGCGGCATCAAGAGCCTGGACAAGGTGGCGTACGCGGCGGAGAAGGGCATCGACTTCATCATCTGCGACCATCACCTGCCCGGCGAACAGATCCCGAACGCGGTGGCCGTGCTGGACCCGAAGCGACCCGATTGCCCTTACCCTTTCAAGGAACTGAGCGGCTGCGGCATCGGCTTCAAGCTGATGCAGGCACTGGCGCAGCACAACAACATTTCGCCGAAGGACCTGGAGCCTTTGCTGGACCTGGTGGCGATCAGCACCGCGTGCGATATCGTGCCCATCGACGGGGAGAACAGGATCCTCGCGCACTTCGGCTTGAAGCAGCTGAACCACGGCGAAATGCGGCCGGGGATCAAGGTGATGTTGGGTGTGGCCAACTTCAAACGGCAGTTGACGATAACCGATCTGGTCTTCACGATCGGACCCCGGATCAACGCGGCCGGCCGCATCGAACATGGGCAGCAGGCGGTGGAACTGCTGTTGAGCCGCGATGAGAAGCAGGCGGAACAGATGGGCCTGCGCATGGACCGCAACAACAGCCAGCGACAGGACCTGGACAAGGAGATCACCCGGCAGGCGCTGGCGATGTTCGAGCACGTGGAAGAGCTACGCGACTCGTGGAGCACGGTGGTCTTCAACAAGGACTGGCACAAGGGCGTGGTGGGCATCGTGGCCAGCCGCCTGATCGAAACGCATTATCGTCCCACCGTGGTGCTCACGGAAAGCAATGGAAAAGCCACGGGCAGCGCCCGCAGCGTAAAAGGCTTCGACGTGCACGAGGCCATCAGCGCATGTTCCGACCTGCTCGATCAGTTCGGCGGGCACATGTATGCGGCGGGATTGACCATGCCGCTGCACAATGTGGACGCTTTCCGTGAACGCTTTGAGCAGGTGGTGCGGGCGCGCATGCCGGAGCACCTGCGCACGCCTGAGGAGGAAGTGGACCTCGAACTTCCACTTGACCTCATCAACGAACGCTTTGTGAAGGCGGTGCAGCATATGGCACCCTTCGGTCCGTGCAATATGCGCCCCGTTTTCGCTACGCGGGGCGTGGTGGATGCGGGCAGTTCGCGCATAGTTGGCGAGGATCACTTGAAGTTGAGCATCCAGATGCCCGGACATCCGGAGAAGCGGCTCGATGCGATCGCTTTCCGCATGGGCCGTCACCTGGACATGGTGAAGAGTGGTGAGCCGTTCAGCGTTCTCTATGTGGTGGAGGAGAACGAATACCAGGGCCGCAAGAACGTGCAATTGAACATCAAGGACATCAAGGCGGGCGTGGAGAAGCTCTTCACCTCCGACCGGTCAGCACCTGCATCCAAGGCCGCCACCATGGAGTCGATCAAACCTTGAGTATCCATCACACTCTCACATCAGCAGCAAGCTCGAAGCACATGCGCCATGTTCTTACCCTCGCCGTTTTCACGATCGGCGGCGTCCTCGCCGCGCAGGCACCCACGTGGTCCGAAGATGTGGCGTGTATCTTCTACAGCCACTGCACCAGCTGCCATCATCCCGGCGGATTGAGCGGTGAACAGCTCGATCTGATGAGCTTCACGGAGGCCCAAGCGAACCGCGACGACATCAGCCTGTACACAGGGGCCCGACTAATGCCGCCGTGGCCGCCGGACCCGAACTATCGTACACTGGCGCACGAGCGCACGTTGACGCAGGACGAGATCGACATAATCGCAGCATGGGCCGCGGCGGACGGCCCCGAGGGCAACACCGCCAATGCCCCCATGCCTCCCGTGTACCTGAACGAAAACGTGATCACCGCACCGGACATCACGACGATCATGGCGCCGTACACGATCCCTTCGCTCAACGCTGACCTGTACCGCTGCTTCGTGCTGCCGATCAACAACACGGCGGACAACTTCATCAAGCGCATCGAAGTGATCCCGGGGAACCGGCAGGTGGTGCACCACGTGCTGGTGTTCCAGGACGTCAGCGGCCAGGCGGCCGCGCTGGATGCGCAGGATCCAGATCCTGGTTACACGAGCTTCGGCGGCATCGGCGTGAATGATGCGCAGCTCATCGGCATCTGGGTGCCGGGATCAGGCGTGTTGAACACGCCCGACGGCATGGGCATCAAGCTGCTGGCCGGGGCCGACATCGTGATCCAAGTGCACTATCCGGACGGAAGCGACGGGCAGGTCGACAGCACGCGCGTGAGCATGGAGTTCACCACGGGCAGCTTCACACGGGAACTGAGCATCGCGCCCATCCTTGACCATCTGCTCACAATCACCGACGGCCCGCTGGTTATTCCGCCCGACCAGGTGCGCACCTTCCACGCGCAATACACCACACCCGTCCAAGCCACCATCACCGCCATTGGACCGCATGCGCACCTGATATGCAAGGACATGAAAGCATGGGCCATCACCCCCACACAGGACAGTATCCCGCTGATCCACATCCCCGACTGGGACTTCCACTGGCAGGGCCTGTACGAGTTCCGCAACCCCATCTTCCTGCCGGCCGGCACGGTGTTGCATGGCGAGGCCACGTATGACAACACGGCGAACAACCTGGAGAACCCGAACGATCCCCCGAACTGGGTAACGCTGGGCGAGGCCACCACCGATGAGATGATGCTGTTCTACTTCACGTACACCTTCGGTCTACAGACCGATGAGCAGATCGTGGTGGACAACAGCACACACGCCGCCCATTACCTGGGTTGCACCACGGACTTCAATATTGGCACCGATGAACTTGCTGGTGTCGAAGGGGTCCGCATTGCACCGATCCCCGCGACCTCCTTCCTGACCATCGGCTTGGAAGGTCGCTCCTGCTGGCTGCGCTTGATAGATGTGCAGGGCCGCGAGGTGAAGCGCCTGATGCTCACCAGCGGACAGAACACGATCGACGTGAGTGACCTGGCGCGCGGCAGCATGATCGCCGAGGTGCGCGGGCCTGATGGTGCCGTGCTCCAACGCAGACATCTGCTGCTCCAGTGATCGGTGCGGTAAGTGATGAGCACTTCATGCGCATGGCGCTGCGCGAGGCCGAGCGTGCCTTCGCCGAGGACGAGATCCCGATCGGCGCGGTGATCGTGGCCCGCGACCAAGTGGTCGCGCGCGGCTACAACCTCACTGAACGCTTGAACGATGTCACCGCGCACGCGGAGATGCAGGCCATCACCTCCGCTGCGGAGCACATTGGTGGCAAGTACCTG
>JBKJNF010000332.1:0-5243 GCA_046596155.1 Flavobacteriales bacterium
TCGCCGAGGTTCCCGACCATCTTCATCATGCCGTTCATCATCTTCATTCCCTCGAAGTACTTCAGAGGCTCCATGGGTGCTGCGAGTTGCTTGATGCCGCTGCCGAGCCACACGGAAGTGGATCGCGTCCGGTCCTCTGGTGTCGCCAGGAATTCAAATGCGGTGCTGTCCGCTGGAATGGTGACGATCACATCGTAGGTCTCGGCAACGCCCATGATGAAGCGGTCCACCACCACGGGTTCCACATCGGCACCATCGCTGGCGACCACCGTCATCTTGCCACCGGCGTACTTCAACCAGAAGTAGGTAGAGGCGCTGCCGTTCACGATCCGCATGCGCACACGGTCACCAGCCTTGAACTGCGGGGCTTCGGCCACGGGTTGACCGTTCGCCAGAAAGTGGTCGTAGTACACATCGCTCACGTCCATCGCGTTCATGCGCTTCCACTCGTTGCCGAGCTTGGTACCCACCTTGCCTTCCTTGATCGCGTCCCAATAGCTCTGCGTGGTGCCGGGCCGCAATTTGTTCTTCTGGATCGCGAACCAGTCGTTCGCGTTGTGCAATCGACGATGTACTTCGGTGGGCTTCATGTCGGTCCACTCGCTCAGCACCAGCGCGTACTCCGGCATCGATCCCGAGCTTGACCCGGGATCCCGCTCGTGGATGATCAGCGCGCCGTACATGCCATTCTGCTCCTGCAACCCCGTGTGCGAGTGGTACCAGTACGTGCCGTGTTGCATCAGCGGGAATTTGTACACCTGTGTCTCGCCAGCCTTGATCGGTGAAGTGGTCAGATAGGGCACGCCGTCGAACTCATTCGGAAGGATCAGGCCGTGCCAGTGCAAGGAGGTCTCGTGCTTGGCCATCGCGTTGTGGACCACGATCAGCGCGGTATCGCCTTCCACGAATTCCAGCGTCGGCATCGGGATCGTGCCGTTCACTGCGAACGCCGTACGATCTTTACCGGTGAAGTTCACCACCGTGTCGGTGACGACCAGATCGTAGTGCGTGGTCTTGGGCGTGAAGGCTCCTTGAGGAACGGACGCGCCGAGTGGCCGAAGTCCCGCAGGGTACTGCGCGAGCGTGCTACCCGCTAAACCCACCGCAAGCAGTGCTATGGTGATCCGGCTGTTCACTTAACAATCGTCTCTTTCACGCTGCCACAGGTCATCATCATGGATCCGTAGAAGGGATTCTTGATCGACTTGTCGGTGCTTAGCCAATCCGCGCCGCCCTCGTACATGGGGCAGTGGTCCAGGTAAATGGCCGCCGATCGCGGTGATGCCTTCGCCAGCTTCGCCATCGGCTCGGTGAGCTTCGCAAAGGCTTGGCGTTGGACGGCGATGTCGGTGGTCTTGGATATCGCATGCGCCGGCTCCATCAAACCTTCCATCACTTCCATCCACGCCACATGTACGTTTTGGTCCAGCTTCTCCATGGGCACGCCATGCACCGCTTCATCGAACGTGGACGCGGCCTGCTTCGCTTTGCTTCCATCCGAAGCCACCAGTGCTTCCTTCAGCATGAAGTAGGCATCGAAGACGGGTTGCAGATGATCCGTTGTTCCGTCCTGTTCCATCGTCATGGATCCGTGATCCGTATGCGCGTCACCCATGGCATGTTCGGAATGTTCCGCGTGCGCGTCCTCTCCCTTCAGTGGTGCGTGTACCATGCTTCGATCATACTGGCAGCAGCCTGGCAACTTGCTGTACGCTTCCTTGGGGGCGAGGTAGCGCTCGTTGTCGTACCCGGCTTGCGCAACACGTTGCAGGATCGCATCCAGGTCCGTTCGCGTGGTGTCATAGGTCACTTGCGCGGTCTTCGCATCGGTGTCCCAATCCACATCGGCCTCGCCCTTCACGGACCCGACCTTTTCAATGGTCTTCTCGCACATGCCGCAATCGCCGTCGATGCGCACGGTAACTGTCTTGGAGTTCTTCACCTGTGCATTGCAACCCACGCTGAACGCAAGGGTCGAAAGCAGGAGGAATGACTTGAAGGTGTTCATGGTTTCTTGTTCTGGGGAGTTCGGTTATTTCAATCGGGTCAGCATTGCCTCCATTTGGGCGATTTCCCGCTCTTGGGCCTTGATGATGTCCTCGGCCAACTTCTTCACTTCCGGGTCTTGCAGGTCCGCAGCCCCGCTGGTAAGGATGGCGGACGAGTGATGCGGGATCATCGCTTCCATGTACTGCACATCACCGATCGGCACTTGCGCACGAAGTCCGAACAACGCCGCCGCGAACACCGCGACGCTCGTGATGATGATCGCCCGGTTGCGCGGTTTGTTGGGGTACATGTGTCCCATCATGAGCAGCATCAGCAACGCCATGGGTGACACCATGAGCAAGGTCATGTAAGTCCGCGTAAGGCTGAGGTGGATGTGGGATGCGGAAGCGACGTTCAGGAACATCACGCCGTACATGATCACGAAGGAAATGGCCAGCATGAGCAGGAACTTGGGATAGGGGTTGGACTTCATGGCTTTGTGGGTTGGTTCATGACTTGTCGCATTCATCCTTCCAGCTTCGCCCATTTCAATCGCAAGCTATTGCTCACCACACTCACGCTGCTCAGCGGCATGGCTGCAGCGGCGATCATGGGGTTGAGCAGGAAGCCGTTGATCGGGTAAAGCACACCAGCGGCGATGGGGATGCCGATGATGTTGTAGATGAAAGCCCAGAAGAGGTTCTGGCGGATCATCGCCACGGTCTTGCGTGAAAGCAGAATAGCGCGCGGGATGGTGTTGAGGTCGGTGCTGATGAGCGTCATGCGCGCCACGTCCATGGCGATGTCGCTGCCTTTGCCCATGGCGATGCTCACGTCGGCCTTGGCCAATGCTTCACTGTCGTTGATGCCATCACCGACCATCGCCACGACATGTCCTTCCTTCTGCAACTGTTCGATGAATGTCCGCTTGTCAGCAGGCAAGGTGCCGCCGCGGAAGTCCGCGATGCCGACGGCTTGTGCAACGGCCTTCGCTGTGCGCTCGGTGTCGCCGGTCTGCATGTACACCTTCACGCCCTCAGCTTGCAAACGCGCGATGGCCTCCTTCGCCGATGGCTTGATGGGGTCGGCGATGGTGATCACGGCGATCGCGTTCTGCTCATCGGCGAGCCACACCACGGTGCGCGCATCCTCCTGCCATGCGGCCTCTTTCGCGGCCAGTGCGGGATCGATGATGATATGCTGTTCTTCGATCAATCGTTTGCTTCCAACGAAGTAGGTGTGGCCGTTCGCATTCGCTTTCACACCCTTGCCGGTGATGCTCTCGAAGGCCGTGATCGCTGCGGCTTGATGCGTGCCGTGCGCGTGGAGATAACGTGTCACGGCTTCAGCGAGCGGATGCTCCGAGCGTGATTCGATCGCGAGCAGCGCGGCCGCCGCTTCGGGGTTGTCCAGTCCGATCGCTTCTATCACCTCTGGTTTTCCTTCGGTGATGGTGCCGGTCTTGTCCAGCACGATGGCGGTGATCTTCTGCGCGCGTTCGAGACTTTCCGCATCCTTGATCAGGATCCCGTTCTCGGCACCCTTGCCCATGCCCGCCATGATCGCGGTGGGTGTGGCCAGGCCGAGTGCGCACGGACAGGCGATCACCAGCACGGTAACGAGCGCGAGCAAGCCTTGCGTGAACGCGTGTTCGCCGCCAAGAACCCACCACACGATCGCACTGAGCACCGCAATACCGATGACGATGGGCACGAAAATGCTCGAAACCTTGTCCACCAGCTTTTGGATCGGCGCTTTGCTGCCCTGCGCTTCCTGCACCGCCTTCACGATCTGCGCGAGCAGCGTATCCGCACCGACCTTTTCGGCCTTCATGCGCAAGCTGCCTCTCTGGTTGATCGTTCCCGCGAGCAGCGATGCACCGGCGTTCTTCGCCACGGGCATCGGCTCACCGCTGATCATGCTCTCATCCACGAAGCTGTCACCGTCGATCACCGTTCCATCCACCGCGATGCTCTCACCCGGACGCACCAACAACACATCGCCGATGGCGACTTGCGTGATGGGCACTTCCTGCGGTTCGCCCTTGGCGTCTTCGCGCATCACTGTGTTCGGTCGAAGGCCCATCAACTTTCTGATCGCTGTTGATGTGCCCGCCTTGGCGCGCTCCTCCAAGAATTTGCCGAGCAGGATGAAGGCGATCACCACCGAAGCGGCTTCGAAATAAACGTGCGGTTCCAGTCCGCGACTGGTCCAATACGATGGGTTCAACGTGTTGAAGACGCTGAAGAGATAGGCCACGCCAGTGCTGAGCGCAACGAGCGTATCCATGTTGGTGGAGCGATGCTTCGCCTGCTTCCATGCGTTGATGAAGAACTGCCTGCCGAAGACCAGCACCACCGGCGTGGCCAACGCCCACATCGCATAGTTGCCCCAGGCGTAGTGCATGCCGAACATGCTCAGCGCCACGATCGGAACGCTCAGCGCGAACGAGGCCCATAAACGGGTCGTGAGCGACTTCAGGTTCGCGCGTTGCAACTCTTCCAGATCGCTCTTCGCTTCGTGCTCTTCCCCCAGGATCAGGTCGTAGCCGACGCCTTGCACAGCGGATTTCATCCGCGCATCGTCGATCACACCGGGCACGTATTCAACGAGCACCGTGCTGGTGGCCAGGTTCACGCTCGCCTTCAGCACACCAGCCTGAGCGCTCAGGATGCTTTCCACGCTGTTCACACAACTAGCGCAGGTCATACCCGTTACCGGGAAGGTGCGCTTCATGGTCGGCACTTCGTAGCCTCGGTCGTGGATCGCAGCCACAACACTGCGCACGGTTTCCACCGGAGTGCTGGTGGTCACGAACGCTTTGTGGTTGTTGAGTTCGACGTGGTGTTCGCCCACGCCCTGCACGGTGCCCAACGCTTTGTCCACGATCAGCGCGCAATGCTCGCTGTCCATGTTCTCCACAGGCAGTTCCAAGATGGTGCTCTCTTCGGCCATCGCTTAAGCTGCTTGCGCGATGAATTCGTAACCGGCGGGTTTCAGCGCGTCGCGCAGCTTATCATCGGTCACGGTGCCTTGCACGGTTTCCACGGTCGCTTGCTTCAGGGGGACATCCACCGTAACAGCCAGCACGCCGGGCAGCGCGGAGAGGATCTTCGTGACGCTGCCCACGCACCCACCGCACGTGATGCCGGTGGTCGTGAACGAATGCTTTTCGGTCGCCACATCGTAGCCCGCGCTCCGGATCGCTGTTATGGCATCGCGCACCGCTTGTGCGGAGGGATCACCCGATAGCG
>JBKJNF010000207.1:0-2882 GCA_046596155.1 Flavobacteriales bacterium
TGTGAGGCACGCGATGTGAAAGGCCTCTACGCCAAGGCGCGTGCAGGGGTGGTGAAGGACTTCACCGGGATCAGCGCCCCTTTCGAGGCACCAACGTCACCCGCCATGCACATTGCCACCGCCGATCGCAGCGAGGAGGCGAGCACCACCGAACTGTTGAACTTCATCCTCCCGCGGATCACGCGGAACTGACCGACATGCATTCGTACCGACTGACCCACCTGAAGGAGCTCGAGAGCGAGAGCATGCACATCCTGCGCGAAGTGGCCGCGCAGTTCGAGAACCCCGCCTTGCTCTTCAGCGGCGGTAAGGACAGCATCGTGTGCTTCCACCTCGCCCGCAAAGCGTTCTACCCGAGCAAAGTACCGTTCCCCCTGTTGCACGTGGATACCGGCCACAACTTCGCCGAGACGATGACCTTTCGCGACGAACTGGTGAAGGAGCACGGCGCGAAACTGCTCGTAGGCAGCGTGCAGGAAAGCATTGACGCTGGCCGCGTACAGGAGGAGAAAGGATTTTATGCGAGCCGGAACAAGTTGCAGACGGTGACCTTGCTGGACAGCATTGAGAAACACCACATCGATTGCGCAATAGGCGGCGGCCGGCGCGATGAGGAGAAGGCCCGAGCGAAAGAGCGCGTCTTCAGCCACCGGGACGAGTTCGGTCAGTGGGACCCGAAGATGCAGCGCCCCGAGCTGTGGAACCTCTACAACGGCAAGAAGCGGCCGGGCGAACACTTCCGCGCGTTCCCCATCAGCAACTGGACCGAGATGGACGTGTGGCAGTACATCCTGCTGGAGAGCATCCCGATCCCGAGCATCTACTTCAGCCACGTGCGCGATGTGTTCGATCGCGATGGTGTGATCTACGCGCACTCGCACTTCATGAAGCTAAAGCCCGAAGAGAAGGTGGAAAAAATGCGCGTGCGTTTCCGCACCATCGGCGACATGAGTTGTACCGGCGCGGTGGATTCGCCGGCGAGCACCTTGGAAGAGATCATCGATGAGGTGGCTTCTTCACGAGTGACCGAGCGCGGCACGCGGATGGACGACAAACGCAGTGAAGCGGCGATGGAGGATCGGAAAAAAGAGGGATACTTCTGATGAGTGAGCACAGTAAGG
Organism: Flavobacteriales bacterium; assembly: GCA_046596155.1. Classification (GTDB taxonomy): domain Bacteria; phylum Bacteroidota; class Bacteroidia; order Flavobacteriales_F; family PHOS-HE28; genus PHOS-HE28. The sequence continues at coordinate 1,122 of JBKJNF010000207.1, forward strand.
ACGGGAAAAATCCCGCCCAGGCCCCAACAGGCTACCTCGATATGGACCTGCTCCGCTTCACCACCGCAGGTAGTGTGGACGATGGCAAGAGCACGCTCATCGGGCGATTGCTTTATGACAGCAAGGCGATCTTCGACGATCAGATGGAGGCCATGGAGAAGGCCAGTTCCAAACGGGGCACCGGTGAGGTCGACCTGTCGTTGCTGACCGACGGGCTTCGCGCCGAACGCGAACAAGGCATCACCATCGATGTGGCCTATCGCTACTTCGCCACGCCGAAACGGAAGTTCATCATCGCCGATACACCCGGGCACATCCAGTACACCCGCAACATGGTGACCGGTGCCAGCACCGCGAACCTGGCGATCATCCTCGTGGACGCACGTAAAGGGATCTTGGAACAAACGTGTCGGCATTCGTTCATCGCATCATTGCTCGGCATCCCGCACGTGGTGTTCTGCATCAACAAGATGGACCTCGTGGACTTCGATGAGGCCGTCTTCACGCGCATCCAGAAGGAACTGGAGGACTTCAGCAGCAAGCTGGAAGTGCGCGACATCCGCTACATCCCCATCAGCGCGTTGAAAGGTGATAACGTGGTGGACCGCAGTAAGAACATGGACTGGTACCAGGGTCCAACGTTGATGTACCTGCTGGAGAACGTGCACATCGCCGGCGACCTCAACCACATCGACCGCCGGTTCCCCGTGCAGTACGTAGTGCGCCCGATGACCGAAGAGTTCCACGACTTCCGTGGGTTCGCTGGGCGCGTGCAAGGCGGCGTGTTCCGCAAAGGGGACGCGATCAACGTGCTGCCGAGCGGCTTTCAGAGCACCATCAAAAGCATCCACCTCGGCGAACGCGAATTGGATGAAGCCTTCGCTCCGCAGAGCGTGGTGATGACCTTGGCGGACGAGATCGACATCAGCCGCGGCGACATGATCGTGGGTGCCAACAACCTGCCCGAGAGCAGCCAGGACATCGACGTCATGCTCTGCTGGTTCAACGAGCGCCCGCTTCAACCCGGCGGGAAGTATGCGATCAAGCACACGAGCCGCGATGCGCGCTGCATGATCAAGGAGGTGAAGTACCGCATGGACATCAGCACACTGCGCAAAGCGGAAGGCGACCCCACGATCCGCATGAACGACATCGGCCGCGTACAGTTGCGCACCACCGTGCCACTGCACTTCGACAAATACCAACGCAACCGCTACACGGGCAGCATCATCCTCATTGATGAAGGCACCAACGAGACGGTGGCGGCGGGTATGATCGTTTGAAGAGGAGTACTGTGGCCATTACCGCAGAAAACCGAACGGTACGATCTCCCGTCCCTTTCCCTCTCGCCAATTCGCAAAGGCTCCTGCGGCCATGGCACCGATGCTATTCGCCAGCATGTCGTTGATGTCCGTGCGGCGCCCCAAGGCCTCGAGCCCTTGCATGAATTCCGTGCCGATGCCGTAGGCCGCACTGATGATGATGGCCCAGAGAACGTATCGCGCTGGTGTACCGCCATTGCGGAAGGCCTGCGCCAGCAATACGGCCAGCACGAAGAACATGCCCGCATGCACCAGTTTATCCAGGTCAAGGATGGCGAACCAGTGCCACTCAGGCAGCGACTTTCCAGGGATCAGGCATAGCCACAGGATCACTCCGGCCCAGAGCAGCGCCCAACGCAAGTGACGGAGCATGGCCGCAGGATCAGCCGACCAACGCTTGGTACTGCTCCGCGCTCAACAGCTCGGCCAGTTGGGCCTT
>JBKJNF010000259.1:0-6325 GCA_046596155.1 Flavobacteriales bacterium
TGAACATGGCCGGAGCTCCGGCCGGTGGCGCTGTGCCTCCGTCATAGGTGACCGGCGTGGTGCTTTGGAAGGCGATGGTGCCGTAGGCCGACACGCTGAAGCGCACTACCGTACCGGCCGAACCGACGAGCATGCTGGCCCTTGGCAATACGTAAATAGCTGGCGTATTCTCATTCGTGGTCACTACATAGCAGTTGTTCCAGACCGCATACTTGGGATAGTCCGGGAAATTGGTGGCCTGATAGGCGTAGGCGTACCACGCGCCAAGGGGGTCGGCGGTCTGGCTAATGGCCACCAACAACTTGTTCCCAGTGGAACTGAACTCGCTCATCAGCCAGCGGTCGGCCATGGCATCGTACAGTACGATCGGGTCGCCCGCACCGCCCACGGAACCGGTGAAGTTGTCCAGATAGGTCTGCGCGCCAAGCGCAGTAAGGCTTTTGTTGAAGATCCGGAAATAACCTCCGGACGAACCGTTGATCATCTGGATCACATGGTTGGGACCCACGTCCATGCAGGGATCCGCCGGGCTTACGCTGGTGTAGCCCATCCCGTTCACCGACAGGTCCACTGCCCGATCAAAGCCATGGAGCGGCCCTTCGGTCTGCAACGCCGGATCAACACCGCGTGGAAGCGGATCATTCACGATCACAGGGTTGCCGCGGCGACCTTCCAGTTCCTCCTCGGCCTCCTCATTCTCGCCGACCAAGCCTCGATCATTCCGCACACGCTCATCCCTGAACCGCTGCGTTTGATCAAAGGCAACGAACGGCACTGTAGTCCCAAGGAACTCCAGGGGGATCGTACGCTCAACCGTGTACTTCAGTTGCTCCTGCGCTGAGCTGGCGAGAGCGCTCAACACGCCGATACCGAGAATGGTGGTCCTGAGGAACTGCATGAAATCTGCAAGGGGTTGAACGAATGGAACCGCGGAGAGCGCCCTGCAAATTAGTGTGATCACGCGGAATGCGTCCATTCCAAGCGCAGGAAGGGGAATGTTGGGCGATGACTCCGGACGCCCACCGGAGGTGAGGTTCCGTCAATCGTGGAACTTCAGCACCCCGGCCTTCACCCTTGTAGGCAGGTGGTTCTCGCTAGGAGGAATAGGACAGCTGTACTTATCGTTATACGCGCAATACGGATTGTAGGCCTTGTTGAAGTCAAGGATCACAGTGTCCGCCAACGGCGCCTTGAGGTCAAGGTAACGTCCCACCCCATAGCTCTCGTTGCCGTTCGTAAGGTCCGTGAAGGGCACGAACACTTCATCCTCGTACCCTGGATGTGGAGGCACACTTTCGTACACCATGAGCGTCCGCTCCCCGCCGTTGAGCATGAAGTGGAGCGTTCCGTAGGCCTTGTACATCGGTGTCCGCGCCTTCGTGGTCTTCATGATGAAGGGCTCGGACTTCTGCGCGGGAGAGAACGACGCACGCACGCAGTAAAGGCTGTCGAAGGAGAAGTGCGCCAAGTGCATGAAGTGCGCCCGATCCGCCGCCTTCAGCGGCGATGTGGCACTATCGGCGTATTCGGCATCCAGACGCGACCAATAGGCATCCAGGCTGTCGTGCCATGCCAAGCCTCCGGTAACGAGCGTCTCCTGGGCGGTCACCAACTGCGCGATGCCTACCTGGACAACAAGCAATAACCATCGAGGAGTGATCATCATGCGCGCAAAGATCGGCATCACTCCCCTTCCACCTTCACCCGCACCCCTTCACTGTGGCTGGAGAACTCCGGCGCATACATGCACATGGCCGTGGTGATACCGTTGCTGAAGTCGCCTGCGTGCGTTACGCGCAACGTGTACTCGAACACATAGGTGCCCGGTGCAATACGGTCGAAGAAGAAGCTTGTGCTCGCGTCACGGATGCTCTGGTAGTAGCCTAGGCCGCCCTGATACTTATAGCCGCTCAACGTTTCCGTCGGTTCAAGGCCCGATGCACGCAGGTCCTTCATGTGCACGTAGTCGACATAACGGTCGGTGCGTAGCTCAATGCGGATCGTGAGCTTGTCCCCGGCCTTCAACTTCCTTGTGCCGTTCAGTGCGGTGAGCTTCGGTCCCTGATCGCCTTGTTCGGTGAGCATCACTTGCTTCTTGATGCTGAACGGACTTTCGTGTGGCGTGACCTTGTCCATCGATTCCAAATACTGCCAGTGCAATGCGCCCCAGCTCGGCTTGTCGACCTTGCTTGTGATGGTCACGGTCCCCTGTGTGTTGGTCACTTCGGCTGCCGACCAGGTCTTCTGGATCGTACCTGAGCCCGCTTCCTTCCTGTCCACGTGGATCACTTCGCGGCCGACCGTGATCACCGGCGCTTCCGCTTCGTCCAACCAAGCGTCGCCGGTGAGCAGCAACGCATAGCAAGCTTCGGCCGTGGCCTTTGTGGTCCGCCAATCCGTGGTCTGCTTCAACTTCAACAAATAGGTGCGCAGCGCATCCACACTGGCCTGGTCCTTACCCACCTCATGGAAGGCCTCGATCATGATGGCGTGCGTTTCCGTCGGGAAGCTCCACCAGTCCATGCCGTCGGTGAAGTTCTTCCAGTACATGCCCAGCTCCTCGCTGCGGGTGGCACGCTGCCGCAACGATTCCAGGATCAGCTTAGGCGTCACCTCATCACCCATCCGCGCGAGCGTAAGGGCGATCATGGCCTGTTCCTGAAGGTCGTAGCTCAACCATTCCTTGGTAATGCGATGTTGGTAAAAGTGCGCTGCGGTGCTCGTTCCCCCTTCCATGGGCCACCGTTGGAAGAAGGTGCGTGCGTAGAGGAAGTGGATCTCCGTGTATCCGGGTCGGTACTTCGCCAGGTCGTCCTTCTTCCACTCGCGCAGCATGCGCTGGTATTCACGGTCCACATCGCCATCGAGCCACCGAATTGCATTCCGCAGCATCTGTTGACCTTGCCCATCCTCTCGCAGATCGGCGGCCTTCAGATGCTCCAGATGACCCAACCCTGCCACGATGTGCTGCGTGATCCACCGGCTCTCCTGCATGCCGCTCCACCATGGCCACGCACCGTTGCCCAGCTGCATATCGTGCAGCTTCTTCAGCGCCTGCCCCTCCTCACCAGCCATGCGCTGCATGTCGAAGAGCAGCCCGATGCGTTGTTTGCCTTCGCGTTCGCTCCGCGCGTTCACCGCCCACGGCGTTTCGGCCAACAACACGTTCTTGAGCTCCTGGTTTGCTTCGAGCTTGCTCGCGAACGTTTCTGGACCTGCGCTCTTCCATTGCTCGAAGATCTTTTTGATCACCGGGCGTTCCGCAACGATGTGCGCTGCAAGCTTGTTGGCATAGTACCGACTGAAAACCTGCTCCGCGCATTCGTGCGGGAACTCCATCAGGTAGGGTAGCGCCTGAACCGCATACCATGCTGGGTTGGGCGTGTACTCCAACTTCAGCGAACGGTTGCGCAAGGTGCTGCTCGTATCGTTCTTGAGCTTGTCCAACGTGTAGGTCTTTGTACCCGTACTGCTTGCCCACAACGGCAGGCTCTCTGTAACAAGCACCTTATCCGTGAGTACCGGCAATGCACGCTCTTCGCCGTCGGAAGCTGCGATCGTACTGCGCGGACCGCCCTTGCTGGATGCGCTGATGCGGATGCCGCAGACATCCACACCCTCTGGAACAGCTATGTCCCATTGCACCACCGCGCTCTCGCCCACGGCCGCCACGAAGGACTGATCCTTCGCTTGTAGACCAAAGGCCTTGTTGATCGATATGTTGGAGTACGGATCGAAGAGCTCGAGCGAGGCCAGTCCTTCTGCTCGACCCACCTTGCTCGCTGTGGGGTCCATCGGAAGCAGGTTGATCTTCGCCGTGAGCGTGATGCGGTCGCCACTCCGCAGGAATCGCGGCAGGTTCGGCACTACCATCAACGGTTTCTGTGTGACCGACTCACGCGTGAACTGTGCGAGTTGCAGATCCTTGGTGTGCGCAAGGCCCATGACCTTCCACCGCGTGAGCGCATCCGGTGCCTTGAAGCGGAGCACGATGCTGCCATCGCGGTCGGTGAGGAGGTCGGGGAAGAAGAAGGCTGTCTCGCGGAAGTCGCTTCGCAGGGGCTGAGGCTCGGAGCCACCTGAATTATTTACCACGTTTACAGGTGGTCCCGGCGGGGCCTCACCGCTCTTGTCCTTGGCGTCGAGGGTGAAAGCAAATGTGCCCGTTGTCGGCTCAGCTCCGTCGATCGTTTCAGCCCGCGCATCTCCCTCCATCACAGCATTCGCGGCAAAAGCCCTGAATCCATAACGCCCTCTGATGCGCGGTATGTACCCGAACATGTTCAACGCCGGGTAGATGTGCACCGCTCCTGCCGGGAATTGACGCTCGCGCCAGATCTGTTGCCCGCTCGCAGCGCCGAACGGCTCCTGCCGTTGCCACCCGAGCTGCGCATAGTTGTTCTGCCAGATGCCCATGTCCCATCCATGCGGAACGAAGTGGTCCAACGAGGCGTCGTACATCGCACCGAGCAGTTGCGCCGCCACCTGCTCGCCCTTGCTGCCGGTGATCTTCAATCGCCATTCCTCCTCGCTTCCGGGCAACAGTTTGTCTCGGAAGCTCATCCACTCCACTTTCAGTTCTTTGTTGGTCCACGGTACGTCAATGAAGCGACTTTCGCTGTGCAGTAGCCCGCGTTCCACGGCGAACAGATGCACCGTGAATCCTCCGCGGTCCTCCTCCGTTACCGGCAGCTCGACCAGTTGTTGCGTGTTCTTCAGCGTGAACCAGCGGCTCACCACGATCCTGCCCGCACGCTCCACTTCCATCAACACACGGCCGTCCGAGAGGGCACTGCTCAACAGCAGGGCTGCCTTTTCCCCGGGTTCCACCCGGGCCCTCACCGCTTCGCAGTGGAAGGCCTCGTTCACGAAGCCCGTATTCTGGATCTCTGGATCGAACACGGTGAATGCCTTGTCCACCTTCACCTCTGTCCCGCTCGCATCCTTCGCCACCGCCTCCACCAAGTAGCTGCCCACTTCCCACTTGCGTGCGTTCCACGGCAGGCGCTTGGTGCCCGCGACAAATCCACGCTCGTCCATCACCTCCGTGCCCCGCATCCACGTAAGGGGATCGTTCTCGCTGCTGTACACGTCCTGCGGGAACTTTGCCGTATGCTCCTCGCGGGTAAGCGTGAAGCGGTCCGGCCGCTCCCATGCGCGATCGCGCAGCGGAACGAAAGGTGCTTGCAGGTGGAACACCCGAATGTCCAGTGGCACGTCCACGCGCTGCCCATTGAGGTTTTCCACATGCACATCCACGCTGTCGGTCGCCGACCGGTCAAACCCATCGCCAATGCCCAGTGCGATCGTGATGCTACGGTATCCAAGGTTCAGACCGGTGGTGCTGCTCTGCGATCCGCCGTTGATGTCGGTGGCACTGGCCTCCACACTGAAGTTGAACGTGGGGTCTGCCCCACGTGGGAATTGTTCATCGGCCTCGGCGATGAACTTCACGGTGAATTGGCCTTGTGCATCGCACAGCGCTTCCCCTTGGGCCACCTGCGTTCCAATTCCCCAAGGCAGCCAGCCGCGGTACAGCCAGCCGCACCACCACGGCATCTGCGCACTGCGCTTCACGGTCCACTGCACCTTCGCGCCATCTAGCGGCACACCAGCGTAGCTCTTCGCAACGCCGCTCACGTTCGCTTCCTGACCCAGCTTCGGTTGCCCGGCGATCGGCTCGAAGACCACCTCAAAAGTTGGCCGTTTGTACTCCTCTATGTGAATGCTCTGCGAACCGTGCTTCTCGCTCAACGTCATGCCACCCGTGAGCGCACCAAGCGGTGCGGTGAATGTGCCATGGAAGGATCCGTAGGCATCGCTTGTCACACGAATTGAATCGACCTTCTCCCCGTTCACATCGAGCAGCTCGATGGTGGTCGTGTAGTTCGCTTCCACTTCGGTCGACTTGCCCTTTTTGCGCGTAACGATGCCCTTGAACATCACCGGCTGGCCGGGTCGGTAGATCGCGCGGTCGGTGAAGAGGAAGGTGCGTAGCGGTTCTTCGTTCCGGCCATCAATGTCGTTCGGGGCCCAGGTCCGCGAACTGATGAAGCGGTCCTCTCCATCGAGCAGTTCCCAGCCAATGCTTCCCTCCGCTCCACTCAAATGCGTACGCATGAAACCATCGGTACCGGTGGACAGGTTCTCCAGTGAACGGACGAACTTCCTTCCATCATTGTACTTCAGCGACCAAGAGACCACGCCCACACCGGCCTTCGGCACACCCGAATGGCGGTCCACCACCAGCAGGTCCAGGTTGCTTTGTTGCCAACGTTGCGTCATGGCCAGTCGTGTTACCCAGAATCGAGTAAAGGCGATGTTG
>JBKJNF010000289.1:0-17893 GCA_046596155.1 Flavobacteriales bacterium
ACCATTCGCCAAGGAAGCAACCTCACCGAGAGTATCCGCGTGGGCGATGAACTCTGCCGCATCCTGAAGAAGGAATTCCCGGAGGTAGAAGAGGTGGTGTGTAAGATCGGTTCGAGCGAGATCCCCACAGATCCCATGCCTGTGGAAAGTCAGGATATGCTGATCGTGATGAAGGATAAGAAGGATTGGACCACCACGAAGGACCGCGAACGGATGGCCGAATTGATGAACGAGAAGATGCGGGTTATTCCCGGGATGAACGTGAGCTTCGAACAACCGATCCAAATGCGCTTTAACGAACTGATCGCCGGCGTGAAGAGCGACATCGCTGTGAAGATCTTCGGAGACGACCTGGACCGGCTCTTCAAAAGCGGCAATGAAGTGGCCGCGCTCATCTCGAAAGTTGAAGGTGCGACCGACATACGGGTAGAACAGGTCGTGGGTATGCCGCAACTCGTGGTGGACTATGACCGCGAACGCATCGCACAATACGGCCTGAATATCGCCGACCTGAACCGCATACTGAACACTGCGCTTGCCGGTGGCAGGACCGGTGTGGTGTATGAAGGTGAACGCCGCTTCGATCTGGTCGTGCGACTTGCGGACATGCGCGATGCCGATGCTGAGAAGGTTAAGAACATCCTGGTGCCTTTGCCTAACGGTGCGCAGATGCCACTGGGCCAACTCGCCGATATCGGCTTCCGCAGTGCACCGGCGGAAGTGAGCCGGGATGGTGGCGCGCGCCGCATTGTGGTGGAGACCAATGTGCGGGGTCGCGATATTCAAGGTGTGGCGTTGGACATCCAGCATATCATCGATGCCCAGCTGAAATTGCCCACCGGCTATTACGTGGAATACAGTGGCACCTTCAAGAACTTGCAGGAGGCGAGTGCCCGGCTCATGCTCACGGTGCCGCTTGCGCTCGCGCTCATATTCATATTGCTCTTTTTTGCCTTTGGCAGCATCAAGGAAGCGCTCATTATCTTCAGTGCGGTGCCGATGGCGGCGGTGGGTGGCGTGTTCGCACTTTCATTGCGTGGGCTTGATTTCAGCATCAGTGCCGGAGTAGGCTTCATCGCGTTGTTCGGTGTGGCGGTGCTCAACGGGATCGTGCTCATCAGCTTCATCAACAGCCTGGAGAAGGATGGTCTTGAGGATGTGACCGAGCGCGTGGTGAAAGGCACGCTCGCTCGCCTGCGCCCTGTACTCGCTACGGCGTCCGTCGCCTCGCTCGGCTTTCTGCCGATGGCGATAAGTCACAGCGCAGGTAGCGAGGTGCAACGCCCGCTCGCCACGGTGGTGATAGGCGGCCTGATCAGTTCCACTCTGCTCACGTTAGTGGTATTGCCCGTACTCTATCATCTGGTATTCACGCGTCGGCGCAAAGGCAATGGCGGAACATCACCGATCGCAGCAGCCATGATCAGCATCTTCCTAATGATGGGAGCCAGTGTGTATTCGCAGTCTCCGGTGCTCCCACTGGACAGCGCCTTGAGCCGCGCGGTGCGCACACATCCGGCGATGACCGCCGCCGAGTTGAACGTGCAACAACAGGAGGCCCTCCGGAGAACGGCCTTCCAACTGGATCCCATCGCAGCGCAGTTGCAGGGCGGGCAGATCAATAGCAGCGTCAATGACATCTCCCTACAAGCCACTACGGGCATCCCCTTCCCCACCACCATCGCGCGGCGCGCTAAGTTCCTGAAGGAAAGCATGCTCCTAGCGGAGCGCGAGCTGGTAACCACGCGTGCACTCGTTCGGGAGAACGCCGGCAGCGCCTACCTGCAATGGGCCATGGGCGCTGAGAAGGTGAAGCTGCTGCAACGTCTCGACAGTTCGTACACCACGCTCGCCACACGCGCAAAGCGAAGGTTCGAGCTGGGCGAGTCCGGTCGCTTGGAGAAGGTGGCCGCACAGAGTGGCTCTGATGGCGTGCGCCTGCAACTGCGCCAAGCCGAAAGTAACATGAGCGCCTATGTGGCCGAGTTGGAACGCTGGACCGGCCCGTTGGGAGCTGCCATTCCGGACCCCACCGCACTGACGATCATCGGGAACGCACCCGATCCCGGTGGTGGTACGGATCCCGCACTCCTGCAGGAGCAACAACGAGCGTTGGTCTCCGAGGAGGAATGGAAACTGGAACGCAGCCAGTGGGCACCCACCCTGCAAGGTGGCGCGTTCTACCAAACGCTGGACCGCGTTTCCCCCTTCACGGGCTACCTGATCGGCGCCACCATCCCCATACCCGGTACCGGGCAGGGGGCGCGCACCAAGGCCGCCCGCTTGCGTGGCGATATCGCGCAGCAGCAACTGGAGGACCTACGCCGAAGACGCACCAGCGAACTAGCTGGCGCGCAGACACAACTTGCACAATTGCGTGAGAGCTTCAACTACTACAAAAGCACCGGGTCCGAGCTGGCCTCCATCCTGCGCAACGATGCCGACCGTGCCTACAGCGCCGGCGATATCGGTTATATCGCCTTCATTCAGGGCGTCGATCAGGCCCACACCATCGACAGTGAACACCTGCGCGTGCGCTACGAACTTGCCCTCACCATCCTTCACCTCCGTGCCCTTTTGGGCCTTTGAATCCGATCAAAGATGAGATCCTCAATCCTTGTCGTTCGCGCGATCTTGCGATCCACACCTCTTCTCTTCGCTACGGCCTGGTTGTTCGTTTCCTGCTCTGGACATGTCGTTACCGAAGGCACCACTGACGAAACGCCAACCGTCGGTAATACCGCTGAAGTGTCGCTCACAGCGGAACAGATCAGCGCCATCGGCCTCACCACGGGTACGATGGAGAAGCGCGGGTTGAAGACCGCCCTGAAAGCGAACGGCCGCCTTGTGCTTCCACCGGACAAGAACGCCCAGGCCGGCGTGCTCATTGGTGGCATCGTAAAGGGTATTCCAGTGCAGGAAGGACAGCACGTGGAACAGGGTCAGGTGCTTGCCACGCTGGAGAACCTGGAGTTCCTGCAACTCCAGCAGGACTACCTTGAGAACGCAGCGAACCTACGGGTGCTAGATGCAGACCTGAAGCGCCAGCAGGACCTTCACACCGACAACATAAACGCGACGAAGACGCTGGAGCGCGCGCAAGCAGACCTCAGCACTGCGCAGGCGCGCCTCGCCACCATGGCCGCCAAGCTGCATCTCTTCGGCACCGATCCAGCCCGACTTTCACCCGAGAACATCGGTCCCTCTTTCGCGTTGCGCGCACCGATCGCGGGCAACCTGAAGCACATCAGCATCATGCTCGGCCAATTCGCCGAACCCAATAAGCCGCTCTTCGAAATAGTTGACAATCGTGGCCTGCATCTCGACCTCAACGTATTCGAGCAGGACATCGCGCGCGTCCACGTGGGCCAGAAGGTTGTGTTCGGCCATGCCGGAGAACCCATCGGGCAGCACAGCGCCACGGTCTTCGCCTTGAACAAGGCGTTCGAGAACGACCAGCAGGCCGTGCTTGTGCACGCAAAGCTGGATGACACCGCCGAGGAGCTGTTGCCAGGTATGTTCATCGAAGCGTTGATCATGACCGACAGCACGCAGGCTTGGAGCTTACCCACTGAGGCTGTTGTGGGCAACGGCGATGAGCACTACGTATATGTGCAGGCCGGTCCAGGGCACTTTACGCAAGCCTCCGTACGGATCGGTGCGAGCGAGTTGGGTTACACGGAGATCATCCCGATCGATGCGATCGCACCCGACGCACACATCGTGATCCTGGGGGCCTACTACCTGCTCAGTGAATTGACCAAGGGTGAAGGAGAATAATTGAACCATTGAGCCTAGATGAAGACCCTTGCCTCCCTCGTCCCCTTCCTTGCGGTCATTGCGATCGGCCCCATCGCCTGCCGCGCGCAACACTCCGGTTACACCATCGCACAGCGAATTCCCTTGCCAGGCAATGGCGGCTGGGACTATATCGTGGCTGACGGGGAGAGCGGTCGGCTCTTTGTGTCGCACAATACCGTGCTCCAGGTAGTGGATGAACACACCGGTGAGCTGCTCGGCACAGTGCCGGATCTCGCCGGTGTGCACGGCATCGCGCTGGCCACCGATCTTGGAAAGGGTTTTATCAGTTGCGGGCGCGATTCGTCCGTGGTGATCATCGACCTGAAGGACCTGCATACAGTGGCGCGTGTGAAAAGCACCGGCGCCAACCCGGATGCGATCCTCTATGACCACTTCACGCAACGCGTTTTTGTATTCAATGCAGGCAGCGCGAACGTGACCGTTTTGGACGCGACAAGCCACGCGGTCATCAACACTATTGCACTGCATGGTGCTCCGGAGTTCGCTGTAAGTGATGAGGCGGGGACCATCTACGTGAACATTGAGGATAAGAGCCTGGTCTGCGTGATCGATGCAACCGCGTTGCTGGTGCGGCACAACTGGCCGCTCGCACCGGGTGAGGAACCCAGTGGCCTCGCCTTGGATGGCGCCACGCATCGGCTATTCAGCGTATGCGACAACAAGGTGGTGGTGATCCTCAATGCACAGAATGGAAGCGTGGTCGCACGGCTGCCGATCGGCGAACGCGTGGATGGCGTGATGTTCGACGCGACCCTCAAGCGCGCCTACAGTTCGAACGGCGATGGCACCCTTACCGTGGTGCAGGAAGGGCCGGACGATACATTCAGCGTGCTGGAAACATTGACCACACAACCCGGTGCACGGACCTGTACTGTGGATCAGAAGTCGCATCACATCTTCCTGCCCACGGCTGACTACCTACCTGCATCTGCCAGCACAGCAGCCGACCCGCATCCGCGCCGCAAACTAAAGGACGGGACCTTCGTGGTGATGGATGTGGCACCGCTGGAGTGATCCGGCCACCGGTGCGTTCAGGTCAGTAGGGACAAGGCGGTGTGCAGCACTCCGGCCGGACACGAGTTCCTCTCGCCGTGTAAACCGAGGTATCAAGCCTTCACCGCCGCTCCTGCGAACACGCGAGCTACAGCATCCACAGCACGGTGCACCTCCTCTTGGGTGGTGAACTTGCTGAAGGAGAAGCGCACATTGGCTCCCGGACGTTCAGGATACAGGTGGCCCAGCACATGCGAGCCCTTGTTGCTGCCGCTGGTACAGGCACTGCCACCGCTGCATGCAATGCCCTCGATATCCAGGTTGTAAATGAGCATCTCGCTCTTTCCGTCGTCCGGAAAATTCACGCTGAGCACGGTATACAGGCTGTTCTCGCTCGCATCGCCGTTGAAGCTCACCCCCGGAACCGCCTCCATCAACTCCTTCTTCATCCGCTGCTTTAGGCCGGAGACGTGTTGCACGTGCTCGTCGAGATCACTGTATGCCACTTCCATGGCCTTGCCCAAGCCAACGATGCCATATACGTTCTCGGTACCCGCGCGCATGTTGCGCTCCTGTGAGCCCCCGAGGATCATTGGCTTCAGCACTACGGAGTTGCGCATGAACAGGAAGCCAACTCCCTTCGGACCATGGAACTTGTGCGCCGCACAGGTGATGAAGTCAACCGGTAGGGTTGACATATCGAAGCGGTAGTGCCCCATGGTCTGCACTGTGTCGCTGTGGAAAAGCGCTTGGTACGTGCGGCACATCGCGCCCACGGCCTGTAGGTCGATGCGCGTACCGATCTCATTGTTGGCATGCATCAGGCTGACCAGTGCCTGCGGATGGGCCTTCAGCAATTCCTCCAGATGCTCCATATCGGGCTGGCCATCGGGAAGTAGACGCAGCCAGTGCGCGCGTGCCTTTCCTTCCTGTTGCAGTGCCTGTGCCACGTATTCCACGGCGTGGTGCTCGATCGGCGAGGTGATCACGTTCTTCACCCCCAGATCCCGCACGCTGCCCATGATGGCCATGTTATCGGCCTCGGTTCCACCGCTGGTAAAGATGATCTCGCCAGGCGTACAGTTCAGCAGCGCAGCCACTTTACGCCGGGCCGTTTCAATAGCTGCCCGCGTGGTGCGACCGAAGCTATGGATGGCGCTGGGATTGCCGTGGTGCTCGCGCATGTATACGAGCATCGCTTCCATCACCTCGGGATCGAGCGGTGTGGTGGCAGCATTATCCAGATAGACCTTTTTCATGGGGAAGCAAAGGTGGGAGGATCGGAAGGTCAGCCTATCAGAAATTCTGATGATCCATGGAACGACAGGTCAAGTATGTGACGCTCCGGCACGCCAATTCCCTGATCATTTGATCTGGGCCACCAGTTCTTGCATCTCCACAATAATGCGCTTGGCCAGCGCATCCGCCTTGTCCGGGCCGTCGCTTTCCGCGTAGATGCGCACGATGGGTTCCGTGTTGCTACGACGCAGGTGCACCCATTCCCGACCGAACTCGATCCGCAGGCCGTCCACCGTGCTGTGGGGTTGAGCCTTGTGCCGCTCCTGCATCGCGTTCACCAGGCCTTGTACATCCATGCCGGGCTTCAGTTCGATCTTGTTCTTGCTGATGTAGTAGTCCGGATAGGTGCGGCGTAATTGGGAGCAGCTGCTGCCGCGCTTGGCAAGGAGGGTGAGGAAGAGGGCGATGCCCACGAGCGCATCCCGGCCGTAGTGCAGTTCGCTGAGGATGACGCCGCCATTCCCTTCACCGCCGATAGGGGCGTTCACTTGACGCATGAGCTCCACCACGTTCACCTCGCCCACTGCACTCGCATGCCGTTCGCGGCCATGGCGCTCGGCCACGTCGTTCAAGGCGCGTGTGCTGCTCAGGTTCGAAACGGTGTCGCCGGGGCGGCTTTGTAGCACGTGATCGGCACAGGCCACCAGCGTGTATTCCTCGCCGAAGAGGCTGCCATCCTCGCAGACCATGGCCAAGCGGTCCACATCCGGATCCACACAGATGCCCAGGTGTGCGCCTTCCTTCTTCACCAACGCACAGATGTCCGTGAGATGTTCCGGCAGCGGTTCGGGGTTGTGCGGAAAGTGTCCGGTTGGGTCGCAAAACAGCTTTACCACCTGCTTCACGCCGAGCGCTTCCAACAGCTGCGGCACGGCCACGCCGCCCACGCTGTTCACTGCGTCCACCACCACCTTGAAGTTGCTGGCCTTGATCGCGGCGACATCCACCAGGTCCAGCTTCAGGATCGCATCGATATGCTTGCGTGTCCAGCTATCATCGGTGCGCACGTTCCCTAGCTCATCCACTGCTACGAACGAAAAGGACTCGCGCTCGGCAATGCGCAACACCTCCGCCCCATCCTCGGCGCTGATGAACTCGCCCTTGCCATTGAGCAGCTTTAGCGCATTCCATTGCTTGGGATTGTGGCTGGCGGTAAGGATGATGCCGGCATCGGCCTTCTCCCCAGGCACGGCCATTTCCACCGTGGGCGTGGTGGCTAGTCCCAGGTCTATGATCTCGAAGCCGAGTCCGACAAGGCTGCCTCGGACCAGGTCGGCCACCATGGGACCGCTCAGCCGCGCATCGCGCCCCAGGATCACCTTGGGCGCTACCTTGCCGCTGCGCTGCTTGATCATGGTGCCGAAGGCCGCCGTATAGCGGACCACATCCATGGGGGTCAGGTTGTCGCCAGAAGCACCACCAATGGTGCCGCGGATACCGGATATGCTGCGGATGAGGGTCATGTGAGTAGGGTCTGCGGTAGAGCCCGCAAAAGTACCTCAATGCCTGATCCTCAGCCGATGGGATCACACACGATCGCCTGTTGACATTCAGCACCCTGAATGATGCGGAACCCACCGGGGCCCCTTGCCTACCTTCGCATTCAGTTCCTACCCGATCAACGCATGAGTGAAGGCCTCCGCCACACCCCCGACCACAGCGATGAACAGCTTGCGTGTGTGAAGCGGTATGAGGCCATGTCCAGTTCGGGTTCCCCCGGCTTCTTCGATGTGGAGGAGTTCGAACTGATCATCGACCACTACCTCGCCAACAATGAGGCCCGTAAAGCCCAAGTGGTGTTGGACCACGCCAAGGCCCAGCATCCCGATTCTGTGGACATTACCTTCTGCGAGGCCTTGGTACACATGGGCATGGGCCGCCTGAACAAGGGGCTCGAGATCTTGGATGCGCTGGAGAAGGTGGAACCTTTCAATGAGGAGATCCAATTGCACAAGGCCGGCATCTTCAGCCAGCAGCGCAACTACCGCCGGGCCATCGAGCACTACCGCCGTGCCTTAAAGCTGGCCGAGGAAGGCTTGGACGACATCTATCTGGATCTGGCGTTCGAGCATGAGAACCTGGAGGAGTACGATGAGGCTATATCCTGCCTGAAGCATGCGGCCGAGATCAATCCGGAGAACGAGGCCGTGCTGCATGAACTGGCCTATTGCTTCGACCTGGCCGGCGCGGATGATGCCAGTGTGGCCTACTTCAAGGAATTCTCCAACGACCAGCCATATAGCGCCGTGGGTTGGTACAGCCTAGGCAACGTACTGAGCAAGTTGGAACGCATGGACGAGAGCAATGAGGCGCTGGATCTGTCCCTGGCGATCGATGAGCGGTTCACCAGCGCTTACTTCAGCCGAGCCCGCAACATGTTGATCGCCGGCGATTATGAGAACGCGATCGCATGCTACGAGGAAACACTTGTGTTCGACGGCCCACAAGCCATCACGTTCAGCTTCATTGGTGAGTGTTATGAGAAGATGGAGCGCTACGAGCAGGCGCTGATCCACTACGATCAAAGCATCCACCTCGATCCTACTTGGGTGGACGCGTGGATCGGCCGTGGCGTGGTGAAGGATGTGTTGAACCGGTTGCCGGAGGCGATCCGCGACCTGGAGAACGCTACGCGCATCGCCCCTGACAACCCCGATAGCTGGTATTATTATGCGAACGCTCTCGCTCGTAGCGAACGCTTCGCTGAGGCACTGCTTAGCTACACCCGCTTGAACACCATTGAACCCGCCAGCCTCGAGGGATGGATGGACCATGCCGATCTGCTGATGCAGTTGAAAGGACCGGAGGCCGCGCTGGCCAAGTTCCGCGAGGGCGAAATGGTGCATAAGCTCAGCCCTAAATACAAGTACCGTCTGGCAAGCTACCTCCTGCGCTGCGGCAAGGAGCAACAAGCCCTGCTCGAACTCGAAGAGGCCTTATCGGCCGACTTTGCGGACCACACGCAATTCATGGAACACTATCCCGAAGGAGCTACTTTGCCGCAGGTGTTGCACCTTGTGGAGCTTTATCGAAAATGAACTACAGTCTCACGCATATCCCCGCGCGCTCAAAGAAGCCACGGGAGAATGGGCTTTGCATGGTGATGGACAAAGGGCTGTCCATGCGCCAGGCCGAGGATATGATCGATAGCTGCGGCACGTTGGTGGACATGGTGAAGATCGGCTTCGGCACCAGCTACATCACCCCGCGCCTGAAGGAGAAGATCAAGCTCTATCAAGCCGCCGACATGCGGGTGTACCTCGGAGGCACCCTCTTCGAAGCCTTCATCGCCCGCGGTATGTTCAAGGACTACCGCAAGCTGATCGACGACCTGGGACTGGAGTGCGCGGAAGTGAGCGACGGCTCCATCAACCTGCCGCACGCGGAAAAGTGCAAATACATCAACACGCTGGCCCGCGATATCACCGTGTTGAGCGAGGTGGGCAGCAAGGAGACCGGCATCCTCATCAGTCCGCAACGCTGGGTGCGCATGATGCTGCAAGAGCTTGACGCCGGCAGTTGGAAGGTGATCGCCGAGGCGCGCGAGAGCGGTACCGTGGGTATCTACCGGCCAAGCGGACACGCGCACACGACACTGGTGCATCGCATCGTATCCAAGGTGCCATCGGAATCCATCATCTGGGAGGCGCCCATCAAGGCGCAGCAGATCTGGTTCATCAAGGAACTAGGACCGAACGTGAACCTGGGCAACGTGCCACCCGACGAGGTGATCCCGCTGGAAACATTGCGTTTGGGCCTGCGCGGCGATACCTTTTTCGATCACCTGCCCGAAGAAGTGGTGGCGAAGCTGAAGCAGGTGAACGAACCCGAGTAAGTGCCATGAAGGAGATCAGCGTGCAAGAATTGAAGCGCATGCAGGACGCCGGCGAGGCCTTCCAGTTGATCGATGTGCGCGAACCTTACGAGGCGGATCGTTGCACATTGGGCGGAACACTCATTCCCATGGGCGAGATCGTGGATCGTTCGTCGGAGATACGCAAGGACATACCCGTGGTGATGCATTGCCGAAGCGGTGCCCGGAGTGCGGCGGTGATCAACGCCCTCAGCACCCGCTACGGTTACACCAACTTGATCAACCTGAAAGGGGGGATCACGGCCTACGGCCTGGAGGTGGACGATGCGATGGCGTGTGATTGAATCCGCGAGGATCTCCACGGTCGTTCGCGAAAAGGGTTACTGGATCAGCCATTGCTCCGTTCGGACAGAACGCATCGGCCGCCTTGTCAATACACGTTGACATGCCGCTGTTGCATGGGCCGCGAGCTCGCCGCCCCTATTGGTTCGGTTCGGGGCGGCCCATGCTCTCCCGTGCCATTTTGAATGCTTCGTCCTCGGCGGCAATTACCTGCTTCAAACTGTCGCTCACGTCCTGCTGCTCGAACCTGTCCAGGTCGGGCTGTCCTGCGTTCACCCACGCTGAATACCAGAAGCTCCCCAGGGTAATGATGCTCGCGTTCATACGGCGCTGCACCATGCCGTCCATGCTTTCCTCATAGGCCTTCGTAAATCCCTGCGATTGGAAGCGCATGCTGCCACGCCCGCGATCCTCGAACACATATTTCTGATCCTCGGGAAAGCGCTCGTTCAGCGTGCGCTCAAAGCCCAGCACAGTGTCCAAAGCGGCATTGCTCGCCTTCACCGCGTTCCATGCAGCCGACAAGGGGTCGTCCACATACACCGCACGGCCCACCAGGTGGTCATAGGACTCCGCACTGAGTTCGGGGATCCGACTTTCCCAGAAGGCGTGGATGCCGACCTGGTTGGTCATCTGCCCGTTGTAGTTCTCGGTGGTGTGCAAGGGCACATGCGCATCGGCGATGTAATGGCCCAGGTCAGCGCTGTAGTAAAGGATCCGGTCCACATCGCCACGCTGGAAGGCCTTGATCAAGCGGGCGTATACCACTTGGATGTGCCAGGGCACAATGCCATAGGCCTGCAGTGTATCCTCCGTGAGCTTTGTTACGGCCATGTTCCATTCACGGGGAACGTAATCGAATGGATCAACGCCAACTTTCGCGTAGTGGTCAATGTCGATGTAATGGCGCGGGGCTTCACTGGCATTGGCATAGCGCCTGCGGTCGGGGTCCACAGCATGATCGGAGAGGAAATCGATATGTCGCTTGTAGAAGCCGAACATCTGCGGCGGCAGCGTAAAGCAGGCCATGCGATTGATGCGCTTGTGGCCAAAGAAGCCCCAGGCCTCCGCTCGTTCGCTGGTGATGAAGGGCCACACCATGGCTCCAACCAAGGCGAGGATCATCGTGCGGATCAATAGCTGTCGCATCGGCATCAATGTTCCATGCGCACCAAGGCCCCATCCTCCAATATGGGGATCACGCGGCTTTGGTCGGGTGTAAGACAGAACTTGACGTCTTCGTAAAGATTGAGGCTCTCCAAGCGCTTTCGGCGCGGAGCAGCCTTTATAATGCTCATGAAGTTGTCGCGCGCTGCCATGTACAGGTATTTGGCTGCGATGCTGCTGTCCTCCTCCAGACCGAACTTACCGCTCTCCAACATGCGGTCCATGACGGCCCCGGCGAACACGCTGTCCTCCAAGTTGAACTTGTCCTTCCAGCCTGAACAAAGCAGCAGCACGTTCTCATCCTGCTTCAACAGCCAGTCGGTGAGCGCTGTGAGGTTGAGGAATGAACCGATCACCACCTTCTTGGCACCGCTGGCCAAGTTGATGGCCTTGGTCCCGTTGGTCGTGGTCATTACGATGGTCTTGCCCTTGAGGTCCATCTGTGCGAAAGCAATGGGCGAGTTGCCCACGGAGAAGCCTTCCACCACTTCACCATTGCGCTCAGCAGCGGCGATGTAGCCTTCACGACCGATGTAGTTGCGCGCCTCCTCGATGGTGCCCACGGGAATGATGTTGCGCACACCGTGCTCGAAGGCCGTGACCATGGCACTGGTGGCCCGCAGGATATCGATGACAACGACGATGCCCATGTCCTGGGCGTATAGCGGGAAGTGACCGGGAACGAAACAGGTCTCTACGCGGAACTTGTAGTCAGTATTCTGACTTACGGCTTTCATGTTCATGCGCTCTCAGCCTTTGGGTGCGGGTTGAAGGTAGAACGGAACCTTCATCACGCGTGCCTTCAGTGACTTTCCGCGCACGTCGATCAGGATCTCTGTGTCGGGAGTGCTCAGATTGGCAGGCAGGTAGCCCATACCGATGGCCTTGTTGAGTGAAGGGCTTTGCGTACCGCTCGTCACCACGCCGATCACCGCGCCGGCGGCATCCACGATGGTGTAACCGTGGCGCGGAATGCCGCGGTCGATCATTTCGAAGCCAACGAGCTTGCGTTGCACACCGGCCTCTTTCTGGGCCTTTAGCGCAGCGCTGTTTGTGAAGTCCTTGGTGAATTTGGTGATCCAGCCCAGGCCAGCCTCCAGCGGCGAGGTGGTGTCGTCTATGTCGTTGCCGTAAAGGCAGAACCCCATCTCGAGGCGGAGCGTGTCACGTGCTGCAAGCCCGGCGGGTTGGATGCCATGTGCGGCACCGGACGAGAACACCGCGTCCCAGGCCTTTTTCGCCAGCGGGTTCGGCATGTACACCTCAAACCCACCGGCCCCCGTATAGCCTGTGCTGGAGATCAGCACCAGCCCCACCCCTTTCATCTCGGCGTATTGGGCTGTGTAGTATTCCATGGCGTTCAGGTCCACATCGAACAAGGGTTGCAGCGTGGCCGTGGCTTTTGGCCCCTGCACAGCCAATAGACTCATGTGATCGCTGATGTTCTCCAACTGCGCGTCGAACGTGTTCAGCTTGTTGATCCAGTCCCAGTCCTTCTGAATGTTGCTGGCGTTCACCACGAGCACGTAGTGGTGATCATCGCCGTGCTGCAAGCGGTATACCAGCAGGTCATCAACGATGCCGCCTGAGGCGTTGGGCAGGCAGCTGTATTGCACCTTGCCCACAGCAAGCTTGCTGGCGTCGTTGCTGGTCACCTTCTGGATCAGCTCCAACGCACCGGGTCCCCTCACGAGGAATTCGCCCATGTGGCTCACGTCGAACACACCCACGCCATTGCGCACGGCATGGTGCTCGTCGTTGATGCCGCTGTATTGCACCGGCATCAGATAGCCGGCAAAGGGCACCATTTTGGCACCGAGGGCTTCGTGCACGGAGGATAGCGCTGTGCGCTTGAGTTCGAGTGTGGTGTCGGACATGGTAAGGTCGCTGCTATGAAGACGGCAAAGATGGCGCGAATGCGCTTGTGGCGAACGAGGTCCGGCACCGATCGCTTGTGCCCACGGCCTTACCGACCAGGTCGCCACAAGCCCTCAGACCCTGATCAGCTCGTTGTAATAGCCTACGTAGCGATCCTCCCAGGCCTTCAGACTGTATTGGTCAACTACGGTCTTGCGAGCGGCAAGCCCCATCGTTCTACGCAGTTCGGTGTCGTCGATCAGACGCGAGACCTTGTTCACCCAACTGTCCGTGGTGGTGGCGAGGAATCCGTTCGTTCCATCATGGATGATGTCGCTGTTCACGCCCACTGGGCTCATCAACGTGGGAATACCTAGGGCCATGTACTGCAATCCCTTCAAACCGCATTTACCGCGGGCCCATTCATCATCAGGCAAGGGCATAATGCCAATGTCCATGGCCCTCAGGTCCTTCAGTTCGGTGGCCTTTTTCCACGGCAGGCCCTGAATGCCCAAGCTCGGTTCACTATAGCTGCCATCACCTATCACGCGGATGGAGATGCGATCGCCGTATTTCTCCTTCAAGGCTTTCAGTGCAGGTATGGCGTACTTGAAGTGCTGAATGGTGGTGATGCTACCGCTCCAACCGATGACGATCGAGCGTCCATTCGATCTAACGAGGGGCATGGATGAACGTTGATCCCCATCTTCATGCTCCTTGGGCTGGTATTCGTCCGTGTCGATCGTTGTAGGAACGACGACCGTGCTCGCGTTGTAGTTCTGTGCGTACTCGGCGAGGTAGGCGTTGCCGGCGAACACCAGGTCGCTGAGCCCGATGAGCTTGCTGGTCTTGCTGGCGTCCTTCATCCAGCTCCACCGCTTGTTGGCCTCGCTCACATTGGGCAGCCACACGCTATCGTCGAAGTCGAATATCAGCTTGGCCTTGCTCGTGCGGAAGCGTTGTTCGTACCGGATGCTGCGCGTCATCAAGGCCTCGCGGTAGATGAAGATCACATCGTAGTTATGCATCCGCGCTACGTCCATCTGCCTTACCCGATGGCAGCGGCGCACGAAGCGGGCCTTCTCCCAATAGTTGCCTTTCTGGTACAGTATGCGGTCGTCGTCCTCGTTCACCAGGTGGCTGTGGTCGCACTGCCACCCAGCCCTCTCCAAGGCACCCATGTATTGCTCGAACCGAAAGCGTTGACCCGGGGAACGCTCGGGGCGGTGGCTGGCGATGAACAGGACGCGAGGCATGGGACCTGAAGGCAGGTGGACGGCCCTGCGGTTGCGAAGATGCTACGCGCGGCTCACTCTCACCCCATGCGGGTTTTCAACCCGGTGATGTGCGCCAAATGATGTTCGCTGTGCCAGACGTAGTTCTCCAGCGTTTCGGCAAGGGCAATGGTGCGTTCCTGTTCCGGGTGGATGAATGTCCGCTGGAAGTCGGTTGTGCCCATGCTCTCCAGCAGTATCACCCAGCGAGCGTGAACCCCGGATAGGATGTCCAGCGAGGCGGCCACAGGCATTGTCCGGGCATCCACTTGCTCCGCCCATCGATCCTGTTTGTACGCCTTGATCGTTGGATGATCTTCCGACAAGGCCCATTTGAACCGGATCAATGCATTCATGTGGCTATCTGCGAGGTGATGCACCACTTGCCGGACGGACCACCCACCGGGGCGATATGGTGAATCGAGTTGTGCATCGCTCAGGCCGTGTACTTCGGCGCGGAGATTTTGGGGAAAGGCGCCGATCAATGCGATGCACGCCCTTACGCGCTCTTCCGTTCCAGCTTTGGTGCCGCGGACGAACTTGCCGATCGGGTACTTGAGACCCTCAAGCGCTTCGGATGCCGCCGATCCTGTAGGTGAACTCATACCACAAAGTTGAGCAAATGAGCGGCATGGTCAACGTTACCGTGAATATGACCACTCTGTTGACGATCTTGCAGTGCTTTCGTTCGACTGCCATGGTCCGCATTGCCTCTTTGTTCCTACCCGTAATACGGGCATGTCGGCGCCTGCTGGTCACCGCCCTGTGCCTTGTCCTTGGGGTTAGCGCGGTCAGGGCCCAAGACCCGCCCTACCGCGCGCTCACCATGGCGGACGGGTTGCCCAGCAATACGGTTTACGATGCCATGAAGGATCGGGAAGGCTATATGTGGTTCGCCACCGATGTCGGGGTCAGCAGGTTCGATGGCTCGCAGTTCGAGAACTTCACCCTTGGCCAGGGTCTTACCGATATGGAGGTACTGGGCCTGTTCCAGGACAGCAAGGACCGGATCTGGTTCTTGAACCTGAGCGGCCGTTTGAACTACTACTTGGAGGGTGGCTTCCATAGTGTGGCGGATCATCCCGAGTTCGCCCTTTGCAAGCTGTCATCTGGTTGCCAATCCATGGCCGAAGATGCTTCCGGCGCGATCTGGATCTCCAGCATTGGTGGCGAGGTGTACTGTTGGAAGGATGGAACGATCACGGATTGGTCCGAGCGAGATGGGAACAGATCAACGAATAATAACCGCCTTGTTCACCTTGTATCCGATGGCCAAGGGAAGGCTTCTGCTGTAAGAGGCAATGCATTGTATCAGCTGCAGGATGGACGGATGCAATTCGAGCGCCTGTGGGCCGCTGATCCTACAGGCTATCCCAGGGCATGCATGGATGCCGGGCGGATCATGGTAATGGGAAAAGTCGGCTTTCTTGAACTTAGAGCGAACGCCGATTCGTTGATAGTTGCCTACGATCGCTTACCATTTAAACTTGACATTGCCGCCACGGCATTCTTAAGTGGGGATGAGATCTGGATGACGATCAGTGAAGGCGGGGTGCTCCGTGCACGTCTGACGGCCGATGGATACACCCAACTTGAGCGGTTCTTTCCAGACGTCACCGTGCTTCGGTCGATCAAGGATGATCAGGGTATTCTTTGGCTCCTGACCGACGGGCTTGGGGTGCTTATGCTCACCCCGGAACAAATAGGCATGCAGATGGTCTGGGTAGGCAATGAATACCGCAAACGCGCGGTAAGTGCCTTGGAGGCCTTGCCCGAAGGTGGTGTGGCGTTCGGTACAATGAACGGCAGCCTGCACCGGTATTCGGAAGGAAAGCCCGTCGAACTGTTGGTACCTCCCCGCTCCATGGCCGTCCGCGACCGGGTACGCGACCTCCAGTTGGACAGCAATGGAGCCCTTTGGTTCACGACCGATTCCTGGGTAGGTTGCCTAAGCGGTAAGGATCGCCGTGTCATCTCCGGGCCGTTCACCGCCATGGACGACTACATTCCAGTTCCCTCACATGATCGCATGGCCAAGGCAAAATCTATCGCCATAGGTCCGCACAACGAAGTGATCATAACCATGTTCAGCCTTGCGCAGCTCATCGATACCTTAGGAAAGGAGCAGTTCTACTTCCAACGGAGATTCCTGGGTGAACGCGGTCGCATCTATGCACCCTTCGTCGATCACCAAGGGCGGATCTGGTTCGAGAACGTTGATCGGCTGCACCGCTGGGAGAATGAAAACCTTACGGACCTGCACGCGTTGGACGGTATGTTCGGCAGTCGGATCACCGATATTGACCAGTTCGCTGACGGCATTATGGTCATCGCCACAGATGGCAATGGCGTGATCCTCCTGCGCAACGATTCGGTGATCGGACACGTGGGACAACGGAACGGCCTCCCCAGTGACCGCGTGAACGTGGCGGTTGTGCGGGGCGATCGATTGCTTATCGCCACAGAATTCGGCTCGTGTGTCGTGGATCATGCTGCCCAAGATGCGGTCATCCGCACCTGGAACATCCATAACGGTCTTCCGACGAATGAGGTCCATGATATCGACACCGATGGAAACCATGTTTACATGGCCACCGCGATGGGACTGTGCATTGTGCCCATGACTGCGCCCATGCGCATACGACGTGCGCCGCGGCTATCAGTTCGTGTGATCACCGCCTCCAACAACGTCACGTCCTCCTCGGAAGTGAACACGGTGCCTCGTGGGGCCGCAGTGATGGTCCAGTTGCGGGCTCCGGAGTTCACGTCGCCATCGCAAATGGTGTATGTCATGCGCCAGGTTGGAATCACCACGTGGTCGTCGGCCCGAAGCGTAATATCGCTTGTGGGTCTGGACGCCGGCGAGCACCGCTTCGAATTCAAGGCGCGGCTCCTAGGATCCCCGTGGAGCAAAGTGGTCGGCTTGACGGTGACAGTTGAACCGCCCTGGTATGACCGGTTCTGGTTCCGGGCGCTCGGTCTGTTGGTGCTCCTTGGTATCGGTGGACTACTTGCGTTGGGCATATCACGTCGAAGGTTCAGGCTCCGCGAGGCGGAAATGCAGCTCCAGATGGCCACGCAGGACGAGCGGCAGCGGATCGCTTCGGGCGTGCATGATGATCTTGGGGCGGATATCAGCCACCTTCTTTTACTCACGCGCGAAAGTGCCGCTAGTCGCTCCCTGGCCTCCGATGACCGTTCGAACCTCCTAAGCATCGAGACGCACGTCAGTGGCGTCATGCAGAAGATCGATGAGATCATTTGGAGCCTCGATCCGCGTGATGATGCGTGGGGCAATGCATTGGGTTTCATTCAGAGCTATGCC
>JBKJNF010000150.1:0-3379 GCA_046596155.1 Flavobacteriales bacterium
AGCCCACAGCAAAAGCAGTCGGCAAGCAACCAGCGACCAATAGGAAAACAGCTGTGAAGGTCGCATCGAAAAAGAAGGCCGCCTCCAAACCTGTTCGCAAGGCAACAACCGCTACCAAACCCGCCGCTCGGAAGACCGCTTCAACGCCCACAGCCAACAAGCGCGCCGAACCCCGGAAGCGCGTGGCCCTAAAGGTCGTGGCCAAGGCGCCTACCCCCAAGGCACGGGCAAACACCACAGCACCGGCCAAACCCGCTGCCACTCCGCAACCTGCTCCACGCGCGGCAGCGCCGAAGACGGCTACCATGAAGGCGATGCCCAAGACAACCAGTGCCACCAAGCCCCTGCCCACCAGCGGATCCACGGAGACGGCACAAGAGACACCAGTGGCATTGTCAACGGAAGTGGCCAAGGCCATAGCCGAACGGCCTGCGGCCACGTATGACCCCACGCCCGACACCGTGGTGCAACACCGCGGAAGCACCTCCTTCGGGCACAAGGCGCAGACCGAACGGGTGGCCGCCCTCAAAGGGCAGCGCGCTCGCATGAACAACCGGACCAAGCACTGAACGCGAACGCTACACGATACGCCCACTGGTTCGTTGCGCTAGGCGCCGGAGCCAGTGCGCAAAGGCACTTCACGGCAGGACGCTGACCCATCACTGAAATGGGTTTACGCCATACGTGGACCCTGAAGGATACATTAAAGCCCTACACGATACGCACGTGCGAGGCTCGCCGCAGCGAGGCCGTGAAGGCGTAAGTGATGTAGCCGTTGTTACTTGTAGGCCACCGCCGCGCTGGTGGGGCCCGCTAGGGGGATCAATACCGTGCGGCTGAAGCCGACGGCCTTGGCCCACCGTTCGAAATCGGCGAAGGTGTAGTCGAAGCCCTCGCTGTTCTCGATCAGCATGTTCAAGCTCATCAGCAGGCCGAAGATGTTCTGGCGGCGATCGTTATCGATCACGTTCTCGATGGCCACGAACGCGCCGCCGGTCGGCAGGGCATCGTAGGCCTTGCGCATCAACACCATTTTCTGCTCCTCGTTCCAATCATGAAGGATGTTACCCATGGAGATCACGTCGGCCTGCGGGAAGGCATCCGCGAAGAAGTCGCCCGTAGCGGCCTTCACGCGATCGGCCAATTGGAAGTGGGAAATGTTGCCTTGGGCGATGGGTTGAACCGGCAGCAGATCCACCGTGGTGCACTGCATGTGCGGCTGGAACTTCGCCACCATCAGCGAGAGGTGCCCGCCCGATCCGCCGATGTCCGCGAGCGTCCGGCTCTTGGAAAAGTCGAACTGCTGCGCGAAGGACATGAAGGCCCCCATCTGTATGCCGGCCATGGCGTTCACGAAGCCTTGCAGTTTCGCCGGGTCGCGGTACAGCGCACCGAAAAAGTCCGCGCCCGTCTTCGCCTCGCTCTGCTGCTGGCCTGTGCGCAGGGCAGTAGGCAGGTCGCCCCAGAAACCGTAGAGCCGGTCGTCCGCCATCTCCAGGATCCCACCCAGATAGCTTGGCTTCTTCTTATCCAGGAAAAAAGCCGTGTCCGCACCGTTGGTATAGAGGGCATCGGTCAGCAGGCCTGTACGCTCCAAGAAACCGAAGTGCGTGAGCGTGTCCAGGAAGTCGAACGCATGGCGGTCCGTGCACTGCAGGCCCAAGGCTTGTTTCAGCGCTGCGCAGCTCATACCGCTGTGCCCGGAAAGGTGGGTGAACAGCTCGAAGCGCACGGCCGTCAGCAGCGCCTTCGAAGCCCAGAAGCCCATCCCTATCTTCATGATCATCTCGGGCGAAGGATGCGCGGGGCCGTTGCCGGTTTTCGCGGGGGCAGGTGTAGCTGTGGTTTCCATGATGAGGATGGGGTTGTGTCGGTCGTTACCAAGGTAGTTCACCCTGAGTCGATTCCCGCTGTTCGTGCTGTCGGCTCATGATCCATCTACTCCATGCGCAACCAGCGAGGCCTATCGGAGGTGCATCGCCCTTGTCGGATGGCATCAAGGAAACGCTCGGAAGCACGGCGCGAGCGATCTTCGCGCAATGGACGTCCTCACGGCCTTCGGCCTGCTCTCGGTCTGCCTGTGCCTGCTGTTCTACGCCATTGACCACCTCGGCAATTGGACCAAGCTCGCCTTTGCTGCGGCCTGTGCCCTCAGTTCCGTTTACGGCTTCCTCCAAGGCGCCTGGCCCTTCGGCATGGTGGAGATAGCCTGGACCGCCGTGGCCCTCTGGCGCTGGTGGAAGGAACGGTGATCGGTAAAGCATGAATGGGCTGCCTCTGGCAATAAGAACTGGCCGCATCACGCCAGCACTATGGTCCGGGATCTGGACGGAATCCCGTACACGCCAAACACACAGAACACATGCGCTGGATAGGAAGACAAGGCAGTGGTAACGTATCCGACCGTAGAAGTATGGGGGGCACGGCTGCGGTGGGAGGCGGCGTTGTCGCCGTGGTGGTCATCCTGTTGAAATTCTTGCTGGGTGGTGAGGTGGATCTTTCCCAATTACCCGTGCAAAGTGAGCGATCATTGACCACCGAAGAAAAGGCCGATCAAGAGGAAATGGCGCAGTTCGCTTCCGTGGTGCTGAAGGAAACGGAAGATGTCTGGAATACCGTCTTTGCGGATGCAGGCCTCAACTATACCGAGCCCACCTTGGTGTTGTTCAACGGCGGTGTGGCATCCGCCTGCGGCTCGGCTTCTTCGGCCACGGGCCCGTTCTACTGCCCACAGGACCAGCAGCTCTATCTGGACCTTACTTTCTTCAATGAGCTGCGGCAACGGTTCGGCGCCCCGGGCGATTTCGCCATGGCCTACGTCATCGCGCACGAAGTAGGGCACCATGTGCAGACCCTTCTGGGCACCACGAAAAAGATGGACGAATTACGCGCCCGGGGGGTAAGTCAGGAAGAGTACAACGCCAACTCCGTACGCTTCGAACTGCAAGCCGATTTCCTTGCAGGCGTATGGGCGCACCACACTGCACGCAAGGACCTCCTGGATGCCGGGGACATTGAAGAGGCCCTGCGCGCCGCGAATGCCATCGGCGACGATCGCCTCCAACGCGAGAGCCAAGGCGTGGTGGTGCCCGAGTCCTTCACGCACGGCACAAGCGCACAACGTATGGAATGGTTCAAAAAGGGGTTCGAGACCGGCGACCTCGCAGCCGGGAACACATTTGCGGGTGTGCCCTGAGACATAGGGTCCTCGTGCGGCGATCTGGTAGCGGTGCATAGGGGATTGCAATGGAAGTGGGCCACCACCTTCACCACCAACTTGTTCTTGTCCTACGTGCTCTTGCCCAGCTTACTGCTGGTAAGGTCGAGGTCCTCGAAGATGTTGGGGAAATCCTCCTCGCTCTCGGATCCACGAGTGCTG
>JBKJNF010000029.1:0-2670 GCA_046596155.1 Flavobacteriales bacterium
ATGGAGCATCTCGCGTCGTAGGTTCAGGCGTCGCGAGGCGGAAATGCACTTGCGGATGGCCACGCAGGATGAACGGCAGCGTATTGCTTCAGGCGTGCATGATGATCTGGGGGCGGATATCAGCCACCTGCTTTTGCTCACGCGCGAAAGTGCCGCCAGTGCATCACTGGCCTCCAATGACCGTTTGAACCTTAAAAGTATCGAGTCGCACGTGAGCGGCGTGATGCAGAAGATCGATGAGATCATTTGGAGCCTCGATCCGCGTGATGATGCGTGGGGCAATGCATTGGGTTTCATTCAGAGCTATGCCGAGTCCTTCGCAGAGGTCCACAACATGGTGTTCCGCACACAGGCGTTGCCTGAGCTGGATCACGCCCAGGTCCCCGCTGCCGACCGACGAGAGGTCTTCTTGGTCGTGAAGGAGGTGTTGAACAACATCGGCAAGCACACGCACGCCAGTGTCCTTCGCTTTGTGGTGTCCGTGAGCCAGAGAACAGCACATATCGAGATCGAGGATAATGGCTTACCGGTCGGGGCTGCAATGCTGTCCGACAACAAGCTTCGCCGCGGCCATGGCCTGGTCAATATGCAATCCCGTATCGCACGACTGTCCGGCAGCCTGCTATCGGAGACCTTGGAGCCGTTCGGGACGCGCGTCACCATCACCTTCCCCCTTCGCGTTTCATTGGCTACCAACAAGGACCTGCTATCTTCCCATCCTCCGACAAACGCGCCATGACCTCCCCCATCCGGATCCTCATCGTTGAGGACCATGCCGATTTCCGGCGCCGGCTAGCCAACTTGCTGCAGGCGCAAGGTGATCTGCTGTGCGAGGAAGCCGGCGATGCCACAAGCGCACTGCATGCCTTGGACCAAGGAGCGTATGACGTGGTGATCATGGACATCAACCTGCGAGGTCAGCGCACAGAGGCTATGTTGTATGGGATCGACCTTACACGGGAGATCAAACTGCACCAACCCGCTATACAAGTGCTCATCTGTACCGTGCACGAGGATGAGGACAAGATCTTCCGCGCGCTACAGGCGGGTGCTTCCGGATATATCCTGAAACGCGCACCTCTGCCGGAATTGATCGAGGCCGTACGGCAGGTGCATCGCGGCGAAAGCCCCATGACCGGCAGTATTGCACGCAAAGTGGTTGGTAGCTTCCGGCACAGCCCGTTGGAGAACAGCGAAAGCCTGACGCCACAAGAGACCCGCATTCTTCATCTTTCCGCAGACGGATTGAAGGCCAAGGAGATCGCCGAAAAGCTGTCCATCAGCGTGGATACCGTGCGCACACATATCCGCAACGTCTACGAGAAACTACACGTGCAGAACCGCGTGGAGATGATGCGCAAGGCAGGCAGGGCGCGCTGACCTGCCGGCGTCATTAGGGAACGTGCTATCCATCTCGAGCGATTGGAAGTGCTGCTTTCTGGACTTCGCCATTCGCTTCAGTAGGTAGCCGACCGGAATAGGATTGGCTTGGGTGATCTACAAGCTGCGCCGGTCAATGCTTCGGTTTCGCCACCACCCACGTATAGTGTGAGGATGAAACGCCTTTGCACGACTCGGAGCTTACCACGGTCCACCCGGCAGACTCATAGGCCTTTACAAGGGCAAGGGCACTACCCAACCGATCACCGTCCGTCTGGCCATCCGCCGCATTCAGTTCCACCGTCCGTTCTACACCGTCCGCATATGTAACATGGACCGCTGGTCGGTCCGTCTCGAACTGAACGGTGACCGTGCCTTGCGTATCGGTCTGGGCGGAGGCGGTAATGGTTGCCAGTGTAAATAAAGAACCGAGCACAGTCGCTTTCATGATCGTTAAGGTACAACAGTTCAAGGGGCGGGGCGGGTTGATCGCCATCGATCACGAAGGGATCATTGTCGGGACTTCACGACGAGCGGGATGTTCCGGGGTTCCGTCGACGGCAAGGGCCAGAGGAGCGTAGCCATCATCCGCTGATCTGGGCCTGCTGCCCCACCTCACTTTGAGCTTAACGCGGTAGCTGCTGGGCAAGAGCGACATGGAAGCTATCCGAAGCACGGATCGTACAAACAGGCCACCATCCCGCTTGCGTCCTGTTACGGGTCCTTCGGGCGTCGAGAGCCCCTCACGTGCATCAGAGGATCACGCTTCCGATAAAATTCAAAGAGGTCGCGCTTGCGGCCGTGATGTGATCGCGTTCTACTTACGTTTCACCACATACTTCAACAAGAACTCCTCCGCATCCAGAACTTCCATTTCTGAGAAGTGGAAGTCGCGCTTGTCGTAGGTAACGATGCATTTACACTTCGCATCCACGGCCGAGTAGTACTCGAAGCCGTCCTCGATGTCTGTGATCTTCACATTGGCCAAGGCTCGTTCGGTAACGCTCGCATCCACCGTGGTCACCTTCAGTTTCTCCGCTAGCAGTGCGATCTTCTTCCGAGCCAGCTTCTTTCCGTCCTTCTTCTCCGCGAAGTAGGCACCAATGGCCAGGCACAGCGGCGAGGTGTACACATCAAAGCGCCGGTCATCAGCTAGGCTCAACATGCGGGCGCACGCGCTGAAACGCGGGTACTCATTGCAGAGCACCGTTACCAGTACGTTGGCGTCGAGGAAGATCTTCTGAGCGGGCATGCATTCCTCCCTTCTCCTCGGGAGAAGGTCCCGGGATG
>JBKJNF010000143.1:0-3601 GCA_046596155.1 Flavobacteriales bacterium
CTGCAGCGCATCGGGCATGTCCACGAACAACAGTGTGATGTGCGGCGGCACGCGCATGCTTTGGAAGCGGCCGAGGCTCGCTTGGAGCCGTTCCCGCAGGACGTGCACATGCTCCGCTACGTTCACCGGTGGTGCGATAACCAGCAGGTAACGGTAGTGGTCGTTCTTCATGCGGGCACAGCGGCTGAAGCCGTGGACCGTTCGCGCCACACCTGTTGCAAGGCACCCAGAAAGTGATCGGCGCTCTGCGCACCGCTCACCGCGAACTGGCGATCGATCGCGAAGTAGGGCACACCGCGAATGCCGAATTGTTGTGCTGCATACTCGTCCGTTCGCACGGCCTCGGCGTAGGCATTGCTATCCAGCATGGTGCGCACGGCTTCTGCCTCGAGGCCGATCTCCACGCCCAGCTTCACCAGCTCCGCATGATCACTGATGCACAGACCCTGGGAGAAGTAGGCCTTGAACAGACGCTCTTCCGCCGCATCGCCAAGGTCCTGCGAGGTGGCTAATTGGATGAGCCGATGGGCATCGAACGAGTTCGCGATCACAGCCGTATCCATGTTGAATTGTAGCCCGAGCGAGGCGGCCCTGGTGGACACGCCGGCACTGCGGGCCTTCGCTTCTTCGCGTGTCATGCCGTACTTGCGGGCGAGCATGGTGTAGGTGTCCTCCTTGCTTCGCACCGGTGCGTTGGGGTCCAGTTCAAAGCTCTTCCAGCGTATGGTCACCTGGTCCTTATGCTCGAAGCGGGCCAGTGCCAGCTCGAATTCGCGTTTGCCGATGTAGCAGAAGGGGCAGAGCACATCGCTCCAGATCTCAACGGTGAGTGGAGCATTCGGGGAAGTGGAGGAGGGCATGTACGGTTCGGGTTCGCGCAGCGTGGAATACGTCTTCAAAGTTGGTGCTCCCGGGGCGGGGGTGATTAAAATGGATGAACCCGGCCCTAGGGCCGGCTTCATCGTCTTGATCGAGTGTGGGGCCTTAGGCCTTCTTCACGTTCACTGCATTGAGGCCCTTGGGGCTCTCTTCCACTTCGTAGGTGACAGCGTCACCTTCCCAGAGGGCGTCACGGGTGCCGGTCTTGTGGACGAATACGTCCTTGCCGCCTTCGTCAGGGGTGATGAACCCGAAACCTTTCTCCGTGTTGAAGAACTTTACTTTACCACTTGCCATTGTACTACTTGTTTGGTTACCCCCGGCGAAAGAGCCGGGTTTGATGGCGCAAATGTAGTCCCAATTCACCATTCCGCCGACGATCTGGCCGCAAAACAGGACGGACCCGGCCTTCCGACCATCATTTCGCCATCCGCTCCGCCCACGCCTGCACCATGCGCAATTGGCCGTAGGAGTAGACGCCGTTGAAGTGCGTGTGCAGGTCCTTGGTGCTCTCTTCCGGCGCTACCAGCATCCGCGCGGCAATGGCGACCCGCACGTCCGCAGGCATCAAACGGTCGATGTCCACCTGCCCGCTGCGGATGCCCGGAGCCATGTGGCTCTCGATGGTGGTCTTCGTAAGGCCCCGCTTTTCCGCGATCTCTTCCACCGATAGACCTTCGGCGAACAGGGTGCAGGACAGCTTGTACGAGTCGCCCTTCTGTGGCTTCCCCCCTTCCACCGATCCATCGGGCTTCTTGCGCACACGCCCGCTTTTGCCTTTCCCTTGGGGATGGTGCTCGGTCATGTAGGCGGCCACCTGCTCATTGATCAGCTGGCGTTTGTCGTGAAGCTTTTTCTCCACGCCTTCATGCCGCGTCACTTCTTTTCCATGGATGATGCACTGCGCGATGTGACCCGCTTTGCCGATCTCCATCAACTTGCGCATCAAGGCCGAATCCAGGTCGTCCAGGTCCTCGCGATAGGCCTTGGTGCCCGTGAGGCGCGCTAGCACCGCTGTGTTGCGCACCACGTCCTTCAACCGGGCAAGTAACAGCTCGGCGTAATACGCGCCACCCTTTTCCGATCGCACCAGCAACTCGGCATGGTCGCCAGCGGCCAGCAGGCGCATCAATTGACCGCGGAAACGCGCCGTGTTGTCCGCTTCTTTCCGTAGCTGTTCCACCAGGTCCACCAAGGTCTGCCGGATGGTAGTGTCCGCGAAGAAGGCCTTCTCATGCGCCTTGAGGACGCGTTCGGCCTGTTTCAGCAACGGCTCTAGGTGGAAGGTGGAATTGAGCACCTCGCGCAGGTAGCCCTGTTGCTGATCTTTGAGGAGTGAGGGCAGCACGGAGCTGTCCTCCTTGCGTGCCGTAAAGGCGACCACTTCGGCATCGCTGCTCACCACCTTCGCATTGATGCATGTGCGCAGGATCAGCCCGTCCAAACTGCGCAAGCGGGATAGGGCCACATACACCTGACCCGGAGCGAAGGCTTGGCCCACATCGATGATCGCCTTGTCGAAGGTGAGGCCCTGGCTTTTGTGCACTGTAATGGCCCACGCAAGCTT
The DNA here is from genome assembly GCA_046596155.1 of Flavobacteriales bacterium. Classification (GTDB taxonomy): domain Bacteria; phylum Bacteroidota; class Bacteroidia; order Flavobacteriales_F; family PHOS-HE28; genus PHOS-HE28. The sequence goes on from JBKJNF010000143.1 coordinate 2,447, forward strand.
GATCGGGTACTGGTCGAAGGCGCCGATGATGTCCTCCATTAGTTCCTTCGTGTCCTCCAACACCTTGTAACGCTTGTGCTCCCAGCGTTCCTTTTTCAACACGTACGGCGTTCCATCATCCGCCATCTTCACCTCGATGCTGTCCTTCTCGATACGCACAACTTTGGCCAGTTTGCCATTGAAGTAGTTCTTCTCCGCATCGTTGCGGGTGAACATCACCTGCGCACCCACCCGCAGCTCGAGGCGCACGGGCAGCGGATACATGCTCTCCGGGAATTCGCCGTTGACATCCGCGTCGAAGCAGAGCGATGGCCCAGGCAGCCTGTCCAGCGCACGGCGGTTCAGTTCGTCGGCCTTGTTGTTGTGCGTGGTCAGCGTGATGATGCCTTCGTCCTCCTTGTGTACCTCGGGCCTGTGGTGGGTGTTCAGTTCGTCCACGTCCGCAGGGGCCACCGTGTTGTTCCGGAAGTTGTTCAGGATATCGATGAAGCGCTGATCCTGCTGGCGGAAGATCTTGTCCAGTTCGATGTGTACGAAGCCGCCGCTGCCATCGGAGTAGGGGCGCAGGGCGTGTGCCTCGAAGAAGTGCGGGCTCTTGTAGTGCTGCTTGAGCACGTTCCATTCGTGGTCCTTCACCACGGGCGGCAATTGGTACAGGTCGCCGATCAGCAGGACCTGCGCGCCCCCAAAGCTCCGGTCGTAGCGCCCTTTCACCGCGCGCATCCGGTGGTCCACGGCGTCCAGCAGGTCGGCGCGCAGCATGCTCACCTCATCGATGATCAGCAGGTCCACTTCGCGCAGCACACTGCGGCGCATCCCGTTCAGCGGGTGCTTGCTCGTGAGGTTCTCGCGGTCCCAGAAGTGGCCCAGGGCGTTGACCTCTGGTGCGGCGTTACGCTCCGGAATGAAGGCGCCCAGCGGCAAGAGGAACTGCGAGTGGATGGTGACCCCCTTGGCGTTGAGCGCTGCGATGCCCGTGGGTGCGAGGATCACGTAGCGCTTGTGCGTTCGTTCGGCGAGCTGCCGGAGGAAGGTGGTCTTGCCCGTCCCGGCCTTGCCGGTGAGGAACACGTGGCGGTCCGTGCTGTTCACGAAGGCGGCCGCTGTGGCGGCCATTGCGGTCACTTCGTGTTCCATCCCGTTGCGTTGCGGGTG
>JBKJNF010000194.1:0-21018 GCA_046596155.1 Flavobacteriales bacterium
CCGGCCATCGCCGCCGTCGAATTGCGTTTGTCCCAGACCAGCGAAGGCGAGTTGCACATCACCCCGGCCATCGCCGCCGCCGAATTGAGCTCGTGTTCCCATGGGGAACAAGAGTGCGGCCAGAAGGATTGCTTTCATAAGCGTAGGTGTGTGATCACGAAGGATCTCCATGCAAGAACGCTATGGCGCTGTGCGCACACCACGCCCGCCGAAATCGTTGATCCGTGAACCCGTATTGAAAAAGGCCAGGTTCCTGTCGGACGTGCGGCTGCTCGTGGCAGCCGTATCCCATGCGCCGCCCCGAAAACCTGACCCCGCAGGAGCCGGCCAGCCTGATGCATCCGCATCCCCGCCGGAAGTAAGAAGGCCATTGCCGTGGGTTCCCGTAAATGCCCTTCCTTGGACAGTTCCGATGGTGATCTCCTGTTCCTGTAGATCATCACTCATCTGCATGACCCCGTAATAGGTCGCTCCAGAAGTTACGCGGCCGGTATTACTACCGTTGGCGGCGAAGATTCCCACGCGGATCGGGCCTGCTATGGTGCCACCTGTGCCCGCATACATGGCGTTGCCCGACGTCGTGCTGTAATTGGTGGCGATACCTTCGTTAGTTGCCCCGGGGGCTGACAGCGTGTAGGCGCTGACCGCTACGGCGGTGGTGCCCCAAGGATATTCGTTGGCCACTGCGGGCTGGGTGCCTCGGCACGCTTTCTCGAACTCCAACTCCGTCATGGGCCGCAAACCACTCCAATCCAAGTAGACTAGGAGATCGTTCCAACCGAGAAAGTTGCACGCGATGTCGGTGCCGTCTTGTGCCGCTTCGCCGAAAATGGCATCCCCATCGAAATTACACGCGTAGATCGCCGGGGTGGTGCTCGCTACTCCGGGGGTCTGGATGTCTATCCCGTTGCGGTTGGAATTACCGGTAACCATTGCCCCTGTTCCCGCTGGGCTGGATGGGCCGTTCTGCGTACGCGCAGCCTGCTGGGTGTACGTTAATGTGTTCAGAAGATCCACATAACCCTGCTGGCTCAGCTCATACTTCATGCAGTAGAAAGCATTGAAGCCATTGGGCCAACCGGCGCTGGTGGGGGCGGTTTGTCCGGTAGGGAAGCCCCCCGCCTGGCCGCCCAAACTGCCGCTGCCCGTGGGGGCAGTGGTGGCCGCGGCGGTGTTGATGGTGGTGAGCGTGAACTCATTGTTCCCGGACCCACCCGAGCCGGCCGCGAATGCCGATTGTGGAACGTTCACCATTTCAATTGCGAAGACGCGGATCTCGGCCACATCGATAAGAGAGACACCATTAACGCTGTAGTTCCACAGCAATTGCACACCGTTGGCGACAAAGGTGCCGCTGCCATCGGCGCTGCGGTAAATGAAGGCGCCCACCGCCGGGTTGGTGCTGGCGTCGAATGCGCTGGCAGGGTCCGTCAGACCAGCGGTAATGGTGCTGCCCGTTGGTGCCGTATGCCCGGTATTGTTCAGCGAGCAATGCCGCCACACCCCGTCGCTGGCGCGATATTTCACAAAGAGCCATGCGGCATCCCAACGGTCCGGGTCGATGCGCCAGCTGTTGGCCCACGTTACGTTGAACTGCACCTGCACCGTAGTGCCCGTGTTGTTCACCAAGGAGCCCGTGGTGGTGGTGATGTTGTTGGCGCTAGTAGCTGTGCAAAGCAGCATGGAACAGCCAATGGCGAAGGTTGCTAGTTCAGAGCGGCAGGGAAGTAAACGCATGGGGTAGGTTTGGGAGCAACCAAGGTGGGGCTTTTTTTCCTGAGCCGACCGGCCAGGTTGTTCAGAAGTTTAAGCGCACGCCCTTCAGTACCAATTCCACCTATTCACCCAACGCCATTTTGAAGACACACAAGGTGATCGGTGTCAAACATTCGTTTTCCATGCTCCGCTCCTGTTTCTTTCATTGCATGCGACGCGGGGGACAGGCGGGGCTGGCATGCGTTGTTCCTCGTGCTCCCCGTATGGTACTGGACCGACCCGCACAGCTCTTCAGAACGGGTATCCGATCGCAATGTTCAGCACCACGTTGTCCAATACCCGTGGTTTCAGATCATCGATCACCCACCGGTCGCCGATCGGTAGAGAAGGATCGCGTAGCGGCGTGGCCACATCCAATCGCACCACGATCACATCGGGATCGAAGCGCAGGCCTAACCCTGCGCCCATGGCCAATTCGCCCAACGCGTTCTTCCAGTTGAACGTTCCACCGGGCCGTTCAGGGTCGTCGTTCACCAACCAGATGTTGCCGGCATCGGCGAAGAGCGCTCCCTTGAAATACTTCTTCAGGGTGAACCGGTATTCCATGTTCGCTTCGAACTTGATGTCGCCCACTTGGTCGATAAGGACACCGCTGGTGGCATCGTGCACATACGTTCCCGGCCCCACGGATCTGGCTGGGAAGGCGCGCACGCTATTGGTTCCGCCGGTGAAGAACTGTTTCACGTACGGCACCACCGACGAATTCCCATAGGGCACGGCAACGTTCAACAGCACGCGCGTAACGAGCTGATCGCCCTTACCGGCGATCGCCCGGTAGTACCGTGCTTCGGGTCGGAAGCGGACGAACTGGGAGAACCGTTTCCCGAAGAGCAGATACCCTCCTTCAGGGCGTGGACCGTTCACGCGGTTGATCAGCGAAAGCAGATCCCCGCCCTCATCGAACCCGGCACTGAACAGGGCGTAGCTGCGTCCGGCCCTCGACCTGGTCGTGGAAACGGTATACGTATAGGCCAGTCCCACTATGAACTGCTCCCGAAAGCTTCGCCGGATCACCTGGTTGGTATCCAGGAACGCGTTGAACTCATCACTGCTGTAATACAGCGAACTATAGCTGATGTCCAACGGCCGCAGATCATGCCACGCGCGGTTGTTCGGGCGCCAGAGGTAGCCCAACGATGAACTGAACGATTCCACGCCATACAGTCCGATGCGGCGGAAGAGTCCGTAGCCGAAGTCCACCCGCGTGGTGGGCACGGACGAACGCGCGGAACGCAGGAAATTGAAGGGCACGATGCGCGGTATCTGCAGGGCGAACTTCATGCCCAGCTCGTAAGCGTTCGTGCCCTTTCCCGGGCCAGCGATCTGCGTTTCGAAACGGCCGTTCAGGTCCACGGTCAACACTTCCGCACCACGGAACAGGTCACGGTCCTTGAAGCCCACGCGCACACCGGGCCCCACGAAGTTGTTGCTCTTACTGATCGCGTTCAGTTCGGAGAACAAGGACCATCGCTTTTGCGGCACCAGCATGACGTCCGCATTGAGGACATCGATATGAACGGTATCGTCCGAGTAATTCACCGCAGTGCTGCGGAAGACACCGAAGCTGCCTAGGTACTGCGATGTGCTCTCGCTGCGGTGCGCGGAATACCACTGGCCAGGTCGCAGGAACACGCCGCGCACAATGGTCGAGGGCCGATAATTGTTGAGGTAATTGATGTAGTACACGCTGTCGATCAACGTGGTGTCGTTCGCGGCGAGCAACGCGTCATAGTCGCCATGCACCTGCACTCGACCCAACGTGTACCGCCTCAATTTGGTCGCGCTCGTGGCGGCTTTCACGTGAAGAAGAATATCGACCTGGTGCTCTCCAACGGAGGTGTCCGCACCAAAGACGAGGTCATCCTGGCCCAAGCGAAAATAACCGGTACTGCGCAGCGTGTCCAGCACACGCGCTCGTTCTTGCTGCAGCGCGCCCAGGTCATATAGATCGCCTGGCTTGATGGGCGACACGCGTTGCGTTCGTGCGATCCGGTCACTCAAGGTATCGGCACTGTCGCCAACAAGGATGTTGCGCAGCCTGTGCGGAATGCCAGCGTCCAGGATAAAGGTAACCGTGGCCGTTCGGGCTTTGGTCGTTACCTCGGAACGGCTCTTTGCGCCGAAGTAGCCGTGATTGTTCAGGCGGTTCACGAGCGCCGCATTGATGTCCTTCACCGGCACTTGTTCCAGATACACCGGAGCCGAGCCGATCTTGTACTTCAATAAGTTGCGCAGGCCTTTGGTGCTCCGCGGCTCCTTGATGGCGTTGTGCAAGGCGACCGTTGGCCGCATTCCCAGGATCCGGTTGTTCGGCGCGGGTCGCACCACCGCCTCCAATTCCTGCGTTACGGCCTTCCGGTCCTTCACCGGAGGCGTTTCCCACTTCACGGTATAGCCTGCGAACAGCGGGCGCTCCGTGTTGGCGTACTTCAGCCCGGTGCACGAAGCCATGAGAAGACCGACCGCGAGAAGTGTGATATGGGATGTGCGCCTCCTCATTACTGCTTGTGCTGGAATGGCGCGTTCGGATCCGCCGGCGCTTCCTTGAGTCGCTTTTGCCGCTCCTTTTCTTCCCGCTCTCTCGCTTGCCGCTCCACTTCTTTACGGCGTAGCTCCGCGGTAGCTCGCGCCCGGTCACGGGCGTTCTGGTTCTCCTCGAACTCCTTGGTGTACATCAGCGCGACACCACTATCGGTGATGTCGCCGTCGTACAGATCGAACGCGTTCTCATAGAAACCGCGTAACCGGAACCGGCCCTCAGCATCGAGATCATAGAGGATGGCGTATTGCGCGGCGCGCGTGCTGCTCACATTGCTCACGCTCTTGTCCTGTTCGTTCACACCCACGGAACCGCCCACTTCAAAACTGAGCCGCTTGTTCAAGAAGCTCTTGCTCACCTTGTAGTCCACGGAGGTGCGCTGGTAAACGCTGTTTCCGTCGGCCTGGTCCACCGTGTTCACACCGAGCTGAATATCCACGCCCTTGATGAACCGGCCGGTGAGCTTGTTCATCTGATCGGTGAGCAAACCGTTCACTGAACTCCGAGCGGCGCTGCTGGCGATGCCACTGCTGGGCGCTCCGCCCGAGGATTCATCCTGGATGAAGGAGTTCAGCACCAATAACCCGAACACCTGACGGTTGCGCTCGTCCGCGTGTGTCGCATCCGCAAGCCGATCGAGCTGGTCGTTCACCTGCGGATAGCTGTTTCGGTAGCCACGGTCCAGGTCGAGGCCGAAAGTGATGTTCGGCTTTTGCAATTCACCGTTGATGTTGATCAGCACCTCGTACGGCAACGGTGCCTGCAATCGGTTGCGCTCCACTTCGCTGAGCGCTCCTGTGGAATTGGCCACCAAGGGATAGCTGGCGCTCTTGGAGATGTACTTTGTCCGGATGTCCATCTGGGCCGCGAGCGGATCGCCTGTCCACGTGAGCTTACTGCCGGCAACAAGGTCGAAGCGCTTCTTCACGAGCCCATAGAATTCCAACGTATATCCACCTTGAGTGATGGTGAACGGGCCGCTCAAGTACATGCCGCCTTGCGTGGAGTAGGCGAACCGCAGATCGCCATTCCCTTGGAAGCTGGCCGCATCACCCGTAGTGGGGTCCAGCACCACGGAGAAGGCCGCTTGATCGTTGATGTGAATGCGTACATCAAGATCCACCTTCGGCAATTGCGCTTGGATCGAGTCGCGCAACACCTCCGCATCGGTGGCGGTAGTGGTCGTATCGGTGGAACGCAGGTCTGTAGTGAACTCCACGATGCCATCGCTCTTCACCAGGACCACTTTGCTGCCTGGCAGGATCACGCTCAGGTCCGTGCCCGGCAGGATCCGCAGATCACCCCGTACCACCGGCGCACGGTCCGTGCCGGTGATGCGCAGGTCGATGCCTGCGAAGAGGTCGCCGTAGAAGAACTTGCTGGAGCCCGCTGTGCTGTGCGCAAGCTGAAAGGAATCCGTGCGCAGGATGAGGTCATAACGCGTGGATGCATTGTCGAGATGTACCGCACCATCCAGAACGAACGTATCGTTCAAGCTGTCGCGCACAGTGAAGTTGTCCAGATGCAACCCAGGGCCGTCGAAGGTGAGGTGTTCCTTCTGCAAGGTGTAGCGGCTCTTCGTGGCCACCACACCCACGGTGGCATCCGTGAACGAGACATCGCCCAACATGCTGCTGCGGCCACCCTGCATCGTGTAGTGCAGGTCAGCTCCCAACCCTCCGCCCAGGTCGTACGCGAAGCGGCTCACGAACGGCTGCAGGAACCGGATGTCCTTCAGGTCGAACGTTGTTCGAGCATCCACTACGGGCTGGCTCCCGGCAAGATCGACCGAGGCGGATGCATCCAGCACGTTTGCGTTGTTCGCCAGATGCGCGGTGGCCTTGTAGTTCTTCGCCTGCTCTTCGCTGGCGACCAAAGCGCCATCACCCAAGCGTGTGCCGATGAGCGTAAGGTCCTTGACCTGCATATCCACCTGCAGACCGACTCCACCGCGGAGCGGAAGCGACAGCGATCCCGTTGCGATGCCTGCGGCGAACGGCACCGTGTCCGAAGTGGCAATGAAGTTCACCAAGGTGCCCAGATCATAGTGGTCCAGCTCTAGGTGCGTAGCGTTCGCATCCGTGAGTAGCGTTACGTGCTGCGATCCACCTTGGAGGATGAAGTGCTCCGCCAGCGGTCCATCCGCTGTGAAACGCAGCAGGTTGGCAGGGTCGGCCGTCCACGGTAGCGTATCCAGCAACAACCCTTCGCGGATGTGCATGGCCAAGCCACCCGACGTGCGCGTGAATTCCAACGGGATCTCGTAGTGGGTCCTGTTGCTTTCAGGGTGTTCGTGCAGCGTTAGCAACAAGGCTCCGGGACTTGTTTCCGCTTGCAGCTCAAGATGCTCGACGTGAAGGGAGTCGTACGCCGCTCGTCCGATGTTCACTTCGCCGTTGAGTTCCGAGCCTGCTGCGTTGACCTGAACAGTGAACGCATTGATACGTGCTTGATTGTATTCGGCATGCGGTATGTCGATGTCGAGACCCAGCGCATCCTTATCGCTGTCGTAGCTTCCGGTGAACGTTTTCAGCTCGAATGTTCGGAGATCGGGAAGTACAAGTCCCGTAAGCCACTCGGTGTGCGGTATGGCGACGCGCAGTGCCATCTTCTTCCCGCGCAGTGGCGTGAACGAACTGTCCGCGCTGAAGTAGCTATACAACTTCTCCCGCATATTGGGCACCAAACTATCGATGCGGATGTTGCTGGTGTACTCCACTTGCAGCGCATCGCTCAGGACAGTTACTGCGGTGGTGTCCGTGCCCAGATGACCTGCGATGGTGAGCTGATCGAAGAGGAAGGACCGGTCCTTGTTGGAGAGCAGAATGCTATCGCCGGTCAGTTCGACGTGACCGAAATGATCCGCGGACAGGGAAAAGGCACCCTTCCAATCGCCTACCATATTCAGGGGATGATCCATAAGGCGGAGCTCCTGTAAATGCAACCGTTCCAGGTGCAACGCTACGGTGGCGGAGAGACTATCCGATCGGCTGGGCCACCTGCCGTGCACATCCAGTGCAGTGGCCAGGGCGGCCGCATCCGTGGTCACCTGTGCGTGGATGGAATCACCGGCGAGATCACCCGTGATGCGCAATGACCGCAGGTCGTTCCCGCGGAAAACGAACACGGATGGAGCTACTTCCACATGACCACTGCGCGCGGACGTGTTCAGGCCGTGGCCATCGGCAAGGAGATGAAGGCTGATGATGCCCAGGCTGGTGTCCCCTGTGAATCGTCCTGCTTGCACATCCGTGAGGAGGAGATCAGTATGCACCGCATCCGGCAGTTCGCCGGTCGATAGGGACGCGGTCGCCGACCCCGAAACGTTGCCCAGATCGCTATTGAAACGAAGTGCCGTGCGCAGTACACCATTGCTTCCGGCGGCGTGCAGCTGACCGCTTAAACGGGTCGGAAGGAACTTCGCATCCGGTATGTAGGCCGAAGCGATCTGGCGCAAGCCGTTGCCCATTTCCAACTGGCGGAGGTCCGCATCGAATGTTGTGCGTGGCCAACTAGCGATACCACTGGCTTTTCCGCGTAGGTGGACAACTGTTCCCGCATCACCGACCACATCCACGTGCACAGTATCCGCGTTCTGCGCTGTGCCAGCGAAGTCAAGATGCGTGTTCCACTTCTCTTGTATGATCCACTTCGCTGGAACGGTGATGCCCGCATCCTGCAATATCGGCAGCCATGCGGCCATCGAGATATCGGCATCGAGGTGCACGCTCAACGGCACCTCCTTCGGCGCACGATAGACCGTGCTCAACTCGCCGGTATGCGCCGAGGCGGAAAGATCCAGCGTGTTGTTCCCTGCGGTCAATGAAGCGTCATTCAGCGCGATGAGCGCTGGCGTGGCCTCCAGCTTCACGCGCGCCTTCAGGGGCGTGGCGTGCGGACCGCCGACCGTGCTGAACGCGCGGATGTCCGCTGCGATGTGCGCGTTGGTGAACACCAGATCGCGCATGTCCAACTCCAGAGCAGTGTAAGCGATGTGCTGCGGATCGAAGAGCAGTGCCGGCGAAGCGATCCGATCCTGATGAAGTTGCAGATCACCATCGCGGATGCGCAACTCCGTCGCTCGGAGGTTCCAGTCGCGTACCCAGAACCGGAAACCATCGTTCTGATCAAGCCAAGTAGGTGGCGTCGGTAGGCTGTCGTTCGGCACATGGCGTTCACGTGCGACCATACCGAAGCGGGGTGCATCCAATTGCACCATGTCGAGCTTCACAAGTTGTTGGGTGAGGTCCATCGCCTCTACGTCCACCTTACCGGAGGGGATGTTCAACCAGAGGCTATCGCCACGAACCGTGTTCACCAGCGTGAACCCCACCTGCTCGATATCGAGTTCCTTCAGCCGGACATCCAACCCGGCCATGGGGCTCTTCAGGAGCGGATAGCTGTCCGGCGTTACAGGTCCCGGTGCGGTATGCAGGTCGATCTGCGCGTGGCTGATCGCCAGGTTTCCACCATAAAAGCGCATCGCCTTCGTGTCGAACGTGTCCAGATCGAGGGCCAGGTCCCCCACGTTCAGCGCCAGGCTCAACTGGGACGGTCGCAGGTCTACTTCGCCACGAACATTCTCCAGGCGGATCTTCTCCATACTGAACCCCCACCCCCCAATGCTATCCGCTGGGATCGGCTTTGGTATGGTATCCAGTCCGGTGAATGCATCGATGATGTAAGAGAAATTGAAACTGCTGTCCGGCCTTTGTCGCACAATGAAGCGTGCAGTGGAAAGCTCCACGGAGCTGATCACGATGCGCTTTTGCAGCAATTCGCTCATGACCACATGCGCGTTCAAGGAGCCGGCGTACAGTAGCGTATCGCCTTGTTGGTCCTGCACACGCAATCCTTCCAAGCGCAGTCCAAGCGGATAGCGCAGGGCCAGATGGTCCAGTTGTACCGGCGTGCCGATCTTCTTCTCCAAGAAGGCGATCGCCTTGGTGCGCACTAGGTTCTGTACGGATGGCAGATAAAGCAGCAGTGCCACTGCTGCGAGCAGGAGGAATGGCGTCAGGATCAGCCCCAGAACAACACGCAGCCACGTGCGTCGTTTGCGTCCAAGCTGAGGTGAGGTTGACATTCCGGTGCTGGACCCTGTTTGGTCGGTGGAGTCCATCCGTTGGTGTGGGAACGAAGCGCCCACTGATCGGAGATGGTCGACCGCTGAAAGGTCAGGCCTCTGCTATTCGTCCGTGAAACGCACGTTGTGTGGTCTGCGCTAGCGAGATGTCGTAAGCTAAGAGCACCCCGCGTGCATCAGGACATCCGATGCTAATCTAGGAGGAAAAGCGTGCGCGGAACGGTCAGTGATTTCCGTTCATCCCCTCGTGCGCATGTTGGCTCGCCTTTCCGCGCACCAACTCGACCGCCTTTCCCCACGGCACTTTCGCTAAGAGGCCTGGTGCAGCCATGGCCAGCGCGGACCCCAGCAGGCGACGCATGAGCCCTCCGCGGCGGCTGATCATGCCCATGAGCAATTGCGAAGCAATGCCGCCTCCGGTGAGCAACTCGGTGATCTTGCGGACCGGCTTGATGTCGTGTACCGCATCATTCACCGCGCTCTTGAACAGGTTGGCACGCACATCCTTGTCACCCAACGCGCGCCAATGGTTCTCGAACCGCAAGGCATGGGTGTCGCGCAGCACGCGCAATTTCACTTCATGCGTTTGCACTTCCTTGTAGGAAGTGAATGGTTTTTCAATGTCCATAGAAGGTGTTGATCAGACCGACAATGAAGTTCTTACCCGTACTACCTTTCCACATCGCGCTGAAGACGATGCCCAACAGACCATAGAACCCGGCTACCGCGCCGAATCCATACACGAGGTCGCCCATTTCGCGCCCCGCCCAGATGGCCGCACCCATGGATGCGATCACTACCATAAGGCCGAACAGTACGAAGGAGGCTACGGAGCCGATCACCTTCGCGGTGGCCTCTGCAGAGCGCTTGGCCAACGTGAACGTGATGTGCTCACGTTCACTTCGCAAGGCTCCTTTCGCCGACCCCACCAAGGAGTCAACGAAACCCCCAAGATCCGCGATGGTACGCGGATCCTGGTAGGTATCGGTGTTGCTATCCATGGGGATGGATACGATCAGGAACGCGCTGCGTTGCTTACCCGTGAAGCCGCCTCTTGTGCACGGTTCCCCAGGTCGTTCTTCATCTGGCTGGCGGCGTCCTTGGCCTTGTTAGCCGCATCTGATGCGGTATCCTTCGCCTCCCCCATCAGGTCTTTGCCCTGTTCCACCAGATCGCTCAACTGGTCGCGGAGTTTTTCGCCCTTTTTCTTCAAGGACTTTTGCAGATCCTTGCCGGAAGAAGGTGCAAGGAGCATACCGAGTGCGGCACCGGCGGCAATGCCGATAGCCAAGGTCAAGAGGGAGCTGCTGCGTGACATGGTGAAGGTTTTTTTAGGTTGTTTCCTTGATGCGAGCACAGTGTATACCGATCTGCGGTTCTCTCAACAAAAGACTCAATAACCCGCGCTGGTCTTACATCATTTCATTCTTGCTCAGCAACTCGTCCGCCGAAGAGTGTGTAACTCATTCCACATCCATGTGTCACCATTCCCCACACATGGTGGATCGGCAGACCACGTCACTTCAAACGTTCTCTGGCGAGCGCGAATTGGTGGATCTCCACTGCACAACTACACCAATTGAGGTGCATGATCGTGACGGATCGATCCGACAGGAAATGGATCGGCCGCCTACATCTCAAACCCACTTTACCGCCCAGCTTCTCTTCAATCCGAAAGACCAGCATATGGAACGCGTGCGGCTGTGATCTTGATGCGCTGATCGTTCCCCCTTCAGCGCGCCACGACCAGTCGCGCATAGCGCGGAACAACTTCGGTGCTGCGCAGGATGTATGCTCCAGAAGCCAAGTGCTCCAGTGGCAGGTCCACCTGCGCCAGGCCGCGCGTGGCCACACGTACAAGCACGGCTCCTTCCAAACTGAGCACATCCAATCCGGTGGCTTCTGCGGCACCGAGTGTGACCAGGCAATGGTCCGAAGCTGGATTGGGGAACGCCGTGAGACCCGCATCAGCGGAGAATTCCTCCACGCCGTTCGAGACCGTGCAAAGCCCCGTTACCTGCACGGGAACTGTGCTTGGTGTAGTGGTACCATTTCCCAATTGGCCCGCGTCATTGGCTCCCCAGGCCCACACCGTGCCGTCATTTTTCAGCGCAAGCGAGTGGCTCCATCCAACCGCGATGGAATGGATATCCGTAAGCGCGCTTACCTGCACGGGAACATTGCTGTTGTTGGGGGTTCCATTCCCGAGTTCTCCGAAGGAATTGTATCCCCAGGCCCATGCAGTATCGTCATTTTTCAGGGCAAGGGAATGGTACGTCCCTGATGCAATGGCAGTAACGCCCGTGAGCCCGCTAACTTGGACGGGCACATTAGAGTTCGTGTTGGTCCCATTCCCGAGCTGACCATAGGGATTGTATCCCCAGGACCACACCGTACCGTCGTTCTTCAACGCGAGTGAATGGTACTCTCCACCTGCGATGGCGATGATGCCGGTGAGGGAGCTCACCTGCACGGGGCTCGTACTGCTGGTATTCGTGCCAATTCCCAATTGTCCATAGTTGTTCCACCCCGTGGCCCAGACGGTGCCATCATTCTTCAAGGCAAGCGAGTGATACGTTCCTCCGGCAATGGCCGTGACACCTGTGAGTGCATTCGCCTGCATCGGTATGTTGCTATTGCCTGTGGTCCCATTTCCGAGCTGGCCATAGCCATTGATCCCCCAAGCCCAAACAGTGCCATCATCCCGTAGGGCCAGCGAATGGTCCGATCCTCCTTCGATCGCGATGATGCCGTTGAGCGCATTCACCTGCACAGGTACATTACTACTCGTATTGGTACCTGTGCCCATTTGGCCGAACGCATTGTCCCCCCAAGCCCAAACGGTGCTGTCATTTTTCAGCACGAGGCAATGCGCCCCACCTCCGATCATGGCGCGGAGGCCGGTGAGCGAACCGATCGTCACCGGAACGGAACTATCCGTATTGGTCCCGTCCCCGAATTGACCATCATCATTCGATCCCCACGCACTGGTGGTGTTATCAATGCAAACGGCATAGGAAGCTAGCCCTCCCCCCGCTATCGTTTGCGCGTGTGCGGCTGAAATAGCAAGGAAGGCGAGCATGCTAAGCGTATGGATACGTTTCATGGGAGTTGGTGTTAGGTGAATTGGTGGCTGCGAATAGTATAGAGTCTTCTAGGAGGATCTGGCACGATCCCCGTCCGGTAGGGCTGCTATGGCTCGGCGCCCATGGAACATGGATCGCCTGGCGGTGCGGTGTACGACTCCTGCGGTCGAACATGGAGGAGGTTGTTGTGTGTTGAAAGATAACGCATGGCGCAACGCCATGAACGCGGCTCGGAAGACTGTTGAAAACTGGTCCCGGATGGTGCTGGAAAGGCTGCGCACTAAGGCTGGGTAACGTGCGAAAGTGCCTACTGACCAAAGCATTTTGGCTGTTCGGATCAGTACGACCCAGGGCTTCATACCTCGGGTCGAACATTCGAGACAGGAAGGAATGCGGCCGCGCTTACAATGCATCGGATCGGCCGTGCCGTTCTGAAGATCAACCTACAGCGCACCGAAGCCGACCACGACGCTAACACCATCACCGCGCCTTCCAACGACATGTCCAGCTGGCTGTTCCTCAACTCCGCAGCTAGGACATGCTGACCTGGAGGACGACCGAGGCGGCTCATTTCGTCCGCGATGGAACGGCACGGGTGTGCTTTTCGCCGTTCAACGGATCGGCCTCGCGCTCCCAGTGCCGGTGTGCGGCGATCGCTTTGTGGAAATCGGTGAACACCTCCTTCACTGCACCGCCCTGCACTATGCCGGGGGCATACCCGGAGATGCCTAAGGGCTCCATCAACCCACGTGCATCACCAACAAAAGCAAGCGCCTTGCAATGCCGATGAGCATCGCCGATGAAGTCGCGTGCATCTGGCATCTTCTTCCAAGTGCCAGCCGCACCAGTGACCGCCACTGCATCGAATGTCACCGAACTCACGGTCATCAACGCATGGTCCACCTTCACCAGCTGCTTGCCCACTTTCAAGGTGCCCATGTGGGTAGCGATCACCTTCGCCACCGCCCCGAGCTTCTCCAGTTCGGTCTTCAGCGTCAAAGCGTCTGCTGCGGATGTGGCATCGGCGAGGATCGCGATGCAACGTGTGGCGATCGAATCCTTCCGGGTGTTCGCCATGCTCAGTGCCGCCGAGGTGTCCACGCCTTGCTTCTTCAACTTGGTGGGTTGAACGCTATCGGGATCGGCATCGGCCGGAATGCTATGGTTCAGCGGCAGATCCACCGCAGGCACGCCACCTCCGAAGGCTTCGGCCACCTCCGACGCGAGGCGCTTGTCCACGTAAGCGAGCAAGCCCACCACGCGATCGCGTATGGCGGGCGTTTGCAGTTTGCCCAGTTCGAAGCGTAATGCGTTGGTCAGGTGCGCACGTTCGGGGGCGCTCTGGCTATTCAAGAAGAGACGCGCTTGCGAGAAGTGGTCGTGGAACTTCCGGTCGCGTTCGCGCACCTTCTCACCGGTCATCGGTTCCGGGTACGATGTGAAGCCGCGTTCCTTGCTCATGGATTGGAACGGGCAACCGCCGCCCAAGCTGTTCGGGTCATAGCTCACCTGTCCCTTGGCCACCTCGTGGCGCATATGGCCATCGCGCTGGTGGTTGCGCACGGGCGTCAGCGGCCGGTTGATCGGTAACTCGTTGAAGTTGGCGCTGCCCAACCGCGACAGCTGTGTATCGGTGTACGAGAATAATCGCCCTTGTAGCAGCGGATCGTTGCTGAAGTCGATGCCCGGCACCAGATGCGCAGGATGGAAGGCGACCTGCTCGGTCTCGGCGAAGAAGTTGGCCGGGTTGCGGTTCAGCACCATCTTCCCGATCCGCTGCACAGGCACCAACTCTTCGGGGATGAGCTTCGTGGGGTCCAGCAGGTCGAAGGGGAAGTTGTGTTCATCCTTCTCTTCCACGATCTGCACACCGAATTCCCATTCGGGGAAGTTGCCCGCTTCAATGGCCTCCCAGAGGTCGCGCCGGTGGAAATCGCTGTCCTTGCCGCTGATCTTCTGCGCCTCGTCCCACGCCACGGAATGCACGCCGAGCAAGGGCTTCCAATGGAACTTCACGAAGCGGCCTTCGCCCTCCTCGTTGATGAAGCGGAAGGTATGTACGCCGAAGCCCTCCATCATGCGGTAGCTGCGCGGAAGCGCGCGATCACTCATGGCCCACATGATCATGTGCATGGTCTCGGGCATCAGGCCCACGAAGTCCCAGAAGGTGTCGTGCGCGCTGGCGGCCTGCGGCATTTCATGGTGCGGCTCAGGCTTTACCGCATGCACAAGGTCAGGGAACTTCATCGCGTCCTGCACGAAGAAGACCGGTATGTTGTTACCCACCAGATCGTAGATCCCTTCCTGCGTGTAGAACTTGACCGCGAAGCCGCGCACATCGCGCGCCGTGTCCGTGCTGCCCCGCGAACCGGCCACGGTGCTGAAGCGTGTGAACACCGGCGTACGGACGGTGACATCGTTGAGGAAACCAGCCTTGGTCCACTTCGCGCACGACTTGTACAACTCGAAGTACCCGTGCGCCGCCGAGCCCCGCGCATGCACCACGCGTTCGGGGATACGCTCGTGATCGAAATGCGTGATCTTCTCGCGTAGTATGTGATCCTCCAACAACGAGGGGCCCCGCCTACCGGCCTTTAAACTATTCTGGTTGTCGTTGATGCCCAGTCCTTGGTTGGTGGTGAGTGTCATACCCTCGGCATCGGTAGTATCCAATTCCATGTCGCGCGACTTTTCATCATCCCCGGGAATGGGGTTGACCAGTTTCTTCGTGCGGGGCTTTGCTTTGCGGTTTGGAGATGCCATGGTGCTGCTTTTTCTCCCGTACGAGGCAATGGTGTGCCGGATCCCGGGAGGCGCGTCCTGTTGGGCTTCTGCCCATCATACTAATTCGTAATGACCACTCAGTTCCCCGTGACCGTGGAAATATCGCCACAGGTCAACCTGGTTGGTCTGCATCTAATAATGCTATACACATGCGCTGCAGACTTGTTGCATTGGCAAAGGCTGCACCGGCAGCTGTATTATCGAACAAGACCCAGACGGAAACGCGCCCGTTGAGCAACTCCCGAATATGATATGCGCGTGTTTGCAATTCCTCATCCGAATACGCTGACCAGTAAGTGCGTGGCTGGCCGTGGAGCCGGAAATACCTCAGCGTGGGATCACCCAAAGGCGGAAGGTCGTCCGTGATGAACGATGGATCCGCCGCCGCGCAGCTGACGTGGTAGTGCTTCATCAGGTCAATGGCCGGAGACGTGGACCACGAAGGATGACGCGGCTCCAGTACCAGAGGCCCACCATACTCCTCGCGAAGCGGTGCGAACACGTCCCCTTCGTTGCCGGTGAAGGCCAAGGAGGGGGGCAACTGGATCAGGACCGGACCGAGTTTCTCGCCGAGGGCCTGGATCATACGAATGAACGCTACCGCCGGTGCCGCGTTCTTCAAGCGACGCTCATGCGTCACGCTGCGATGCATTTTCACTGCGAAGCGGAATCCTGTAGGTACGGTGTCGGCCCAACGACGGAAAGTGCTTTCCTGGTGATGCCGATAGAACGTGCTGTTGATCTCTGCCGTTTTGAAATGGTGGGCGTATTCTTCCAATCGCGATGCGGCGGCGGTACGCGCACCCAGCTCCTTGGGCACAGCCCACCCCGCGGTTCCAATATAGAAATGTACGTTCGCTGCGCTCACACGGGATATGCTTTGGGTGAAACACCTTCCATTTCCAAGGGGTGATGTTAGAGCCTCACTGGTGCAGGATCCTTCTTTCCCCACCACTTCAATGCCGAGCTTGATGGAAAGGATGCACACAGATGCCTAGCGAAGCGCGATAAAGGGCCTACTGGACCATCACCCATTTGACTACTTGGAACTAGGTCAACACTGGGGATCATACCCGGGTCGCACGCCCACTCGCTTTTACCAGCTGGTTCGTATGTGTAGGTGAATTGCCGCGTGCGGTCATTGCACCCCACTAGGGACTATGGTCCCCATGGACCTTCCAATTTCCTTCCGGACCTTTCTTGAATAAAAAGGTGAACAAAGACCGCGCTACCCTGTTCATCTGCGCATAAGATCCCTCGCATCCACACTAACAACCCTGCGGCATGCTCTTGGGAGTCAAGGAAGTCCCTGCACTGTGCTCGTCTTTACGCCCTCATGCCTCTGAACCGATGGACAGATCCATACCCACTGCCGCCACCCTGTACGATCACAACGCTCCGATGATGTACGGCACCGTGCTGCGCTTAGCTGATGGCAAGGTCGCTGAAGATGCCTTCCGTGATGCTTTCATCGAATTATGGGATACCGCCGATAAGCGCAGCCAGCCCTGCAGCTTCACCCGCATGGTCCAGGTCTGTATCGGCAAGACGCGCGAACGCTGCAACCAAGGAGGGTCCACCTTGGACTTCGAGCGGCGCTTATCAGAACTCGCTGCGGAACTTGGGCAAGGCCGGCGGAAGCCCGAAGCTTTGCGGATGATCCCTGTAGAGCGCACAGAACGTGAAGTCGAGAATTAAGATCCAAGCACCGATGGAGGAGATACGCTCTACGACCTCCGGATCGAGATGAGCGAGGACCGAACTGGTTCGGGTGAAGTGCATCAACACGGTGTAGTTCACCCGATGGATCCGCTCAACTGGAATCAGGTCCAGCTTTACTAGCGCACTTCGGCCCATGGCAGCGTAGAACGAAATGACCCTACACTAGCGGGTGCAGGATCACGTGATCGCACATGGGTAACGCGCTTAATGGATCGTCGCTCGCGCTACGCTGATCGTTCCTTCAACACCAGCATCCGGCGCGTTACCTGTAACGGCAGCGGCCAATATCTTCATGGTGCTCACGAGCTTGCCGCTCTTCGTATCCCAGTAGTGGCCTTGATCGGGCTTCACCTTCACCACCGTCAGCTCCTTATCGTCCACACCGTCGGGGAACCAGGCCTTGGCGATCGGATTCCACAGTTCCTTCTTCTTGGCCATGTCGTCAATGATCTCCGCCTTGCCTGCCACGCTGAGGTATTCGTTCGCTGAGGTGTTCGCATAGAGCAAACGCACGCGCGGATCCGTTGCGATGGCTTTGTTCTTCTGACTGCTGCGGGCGCTCAGGAACCAGAAATTGCCTTGGTCGCACACCTTCTGTGTGCTCATGGGCCCGGATGCTTCCGTCCAGTTCGGTGTTTCTGTCAAGAACATGCAGATGCGCTGATGGTCCACCAGTTCTTTGAACTTGTCGATCGCTGCAGTGCCTAGTAGTTG
This sequence comes from Flavobacteriales bacterium, assembly GCA_046596155.1. Classification (GTDB taxonomy): domain Bacteria; phylum Bacteroidota; class Bacteroidia; order Flavobacteriales_F; family PHOS-HE28; genus PHOS-HE28. The sequence continues at coordinate 17,708 of JBKJNF010000194.1, forward strand.
TCCGTCGTCATTCATGGTGTAAAAGGTTTCCTGCTCATCGCCAACTGTCACGCCACGCTGATGGTGTGATGGATGGCGCCCGCTTAATTGAGTGAATGCCGCATCTGGATGCAGGTTCCTATTTAGCCTGATCAGGCAGGTACATGGCCGGTGGCGGAGCAACGTTGCTGAGCGCTCCGCGCGTGCTGTTAGCCGAAGAAGATCGCAGGTGAATGCAAGGATCATCGGAAACGACCTGGGGCACTCCGGCCCCTTTTGCGGGTGTAGGATGCCCAACTGGGGCCAGAACACCGTGCTGGGGAAGCGCCAATGGCATCGCACTGGGGCACCCCTTCGCGTTCCCCCCCGCACTACAGGATCAACGCCACGCGCCCGTTATCCCTGCCCATCTTTCATCACGCTCGAACAGATCCCGCTAAAACGGCGCATCGTGGCCCTCGATCTGTTCTTATGGACCATAACCTAAAACATCATGCTGGTCACCCCCTACCCTATGCCACGCGAAGTGGGAACGACCGACCGCACAGAACGACCTACGCCTGAAACACCGGACGAAGGACCACATCGCGCATTCTCCGGTCGACCTACGCTTTATCGCCTCATCTGTCTGTACACCATGGCTGTAGCACTCGCCCTCACGATCGCCGGAAGCATCAGCGCTCAAGCCCCGAACGTCAGCACCCCACTTCCAAACACCACGCAGGAGCAGGGATGGCTCTTGTTCGATGATCGGACCGGAACAGCCATGCACCTTGACGAGGAGCAGGTCCAGAAGTTGCGGGACGTGGATGGCAGCTACCAAAAGCGGTACACAGCGCTGGGCAATACACCTTGGACCAACGAAGGCTACGCGGCTCTTTCGGATTCTCGCGAAACAGACTACCGCACCATCCTTACGCCTGCGCAGTTTGAGTTCTGGAACCAGACGTATGGTCGTGGACGCCCAGGACTGCCCCAACCCGTTAAGGCTGATGCTACAGGGTTATCCACCAACCCGGACGCGTTGAAGTCGCAGCATTGATGGCCCAGGCGTAGCTGGTGTTTACTACCCGCGGCAAGATGACGAACCGAACTCAGCCGGGTTGTTGAGCTGGATCGCCTTTGCGAAGCGTTCCCTGCATCGAAAGCATTCTGGATAAGCTTGGGGAACCGTGCGATCGTTCCCCATGAACGTGGAAGGTCCACCACAGATCTTTTTCCGGCGACCCGCACAGGTACGACGATCACGACGTGCCGCGATCTAGGCACGGGATCCTCTGTTGGATCGGCAAAGCCCCCACCTGATGAACCACCCGGACAACCAATACGCCACGCTGCTTGCAGCTGTGGAAGATCTGAACAGGCAAGGGTACACCGATGAACTTATACTCAACGAGGAAGGGCTGACCTGTCAGGCCCAAACTCTTGATCCGGAGAAGTTCACCATCGATTCCTTCCACCGGTTCGAAGGCCCCAGTGACCCCGCCGATATGAGCATTGTGTATGCGATCAGCTCGGAAGCATTCGGACTGAAGGGTCTGCTTGTTGGCGACTACGGAGCGAACGCACAGGACGTCATTCATAAGATGGTGAAGAAGCTCCCCGCTCATGAGCATGAAGGGCGGGTGCAGCCGGTGAAGCCTGCAGCACCAGGTGAAGATGTAAAAGCTTGAGCCATGCGCGCGATCTGGACAGGTACCATCGGTTTCGGCCTCGTCACCATTCCGGTGAAGCTCTTCAGCGCCACACAGGAAAGTGAGCTGGATCTGGACATGCTGGATGCGAAGGACCATGCGCGCATCCGCTTCCAGCGGGTGAACGAGGACACTGGAAAGGAAGTGCCATGGGAACGCATCGTGCGCGCCTTCGAGGTGGACGGCAAATACGTGGTGCTGGAGGACCAGGACCTGAAGAACGCAGCCGTGGAGCGGACGGATGTGATCACGATCCACGATTTCGTGCAGGAGCAGGAAGTGGAGGGGAAGTACTTCGAGAAGCCCTATTACTTGGAGCCCGATAAAGGCGGCGCACGTGCTTACGCCCTGTTGCGGGAGGCGTTGAAGAAGAGCGGCAAAGTGGGCATCGCCAGTTTCGTGATGCGCACCAAGGCACATCCGGCCGTGCTCATGCCGGATGGACCGGCCCTTATCCTGAACCAGCTGCGCTATGCCGAAGAGCTGCGGTCCATGGACGAGTTGAAGTTGCCGAAGGTGGAAAAGGTCTCACCCAATGAGCTGAAACTAGCCATGCAGCTGATCGATCAAGGTGCCGGCACCTTCGATATCACCCGCTATACCGATGAATACACCGGGGCGTTGATGAAGATGATCCGTGCCAAGGCGAAAGGCAAAGGACCCAAACCCACTGCCCTGAAAGTGGTGCACAAGAAACCTACGGATGATCTGATGGCCACGCTGATGGCGAGCTTAGGTGGCAAGTCCACGACTACAACCAAACAAAGACCATCGGCAACAAGTAAGAAGCGCGCTATAGCAACTCCCACGAAGCAACGCAAAGCTTCCTGAAACCATGGGCCTGCAGCAGTACCGTGCGAAGCGCGACCTGAAGCGCACACCTGAACCGGCGGGAGCGAAGTCCAAGCGCGCGCGTTCCCCCTTGATCTTCGTGGTACAACGCCATAAAGCGTCACACCTGCACTACGACTTCCGACTGGAAGTAAAGGGCGTACTGAAGAGTTGGGCCGTGCCGAAAGGTCCGTCCATGGCACCCGTTGACAAGCGACTGGCCATGATGGTAGAGGACCATCCGTATGACTACAAGGATTTTGAGGGCGTCATACCCGAAGGCAACTATGGCGCAGGCATCGTGGAGATCTGGGACCAGGGCACCTACGAGCCGCTGGAAATGCGCGCGGGAGAGGATCCGGAGACCGTGGTGATGCGCATGATCGCCAAAGGATCGATCAAGATCCGCTTAAAGGGCCGGAAACTGAAAGGCGAATTCGCGTTGGTGCGATTCCATGGCCAACAGAAGAGTTGGCTACTGATCAAACACCGCGATGCCCACTCGGTGGATGCATACAACAGCGAGGAGGAAACACCGAAGAACTCGCCGATCAATAAGGCCTTGACGTTGCGCAGAACTGCTGGAGGTGCGCGGAAGAGGGTGAAGGAAGTGAGGAAAGTAAAAAAAGTGAAGGAGGGAGAGGAAGTAAAGGCGAAGAAGTCGCCAGCGGTGAAAACCGCTCGCGCGGCGAAAGGGGCGAAGTCCATCGGGGCTTCAGCGGTCCTGGCCTCACCGAAGCGGTTCGCACTGCGCGGTGCGGGCAGCGCAGCCAAGGTGGCGCACCCGATCAGACCCATGCTGGCCTC
>JBKJNF010000241.1:0-6265 GCA_046596155.1 Flavobacteriales bacterium
TTCGCACCCGACCTTGCGGCCAGCACCGACATCACTGGCGCCTTCCGAAGGAGCCTGCCTGCCGGCGACTACGCCATGCTCTTCCGCAGTGTGGGCTATGCCGACAAGCAGCTTCCGCTCCATGTGGAGGCCGGCGGAACGCAGATCGTCATTGTGGTCATGGAGGCCAGCGCCTCGCAACTGGACCAAGTGGTGGTGAGCGCAGGCAAGTTCGAACAGCGGGTGGGGGAGGTTACACAGTCGTTGAGCATTCTGCCTCCGGCGATCGTGCGGGACAAGAACACCACGTCGTTGGAAGATGTATTGGTGCAAGTGCCCGGCGTGGTGGTGGTGGACAATGATCCGCAGATCCGCGCGGGCAGCGGCTACAGCTTCGGTGCCGGCAGCCGAGTGATGATGCTCGTGGACGATCTACCGATCCTCAGCGGCGACATCGGCCGACCCAGCTGGAGTTTTCTGCCTATCGAGAACCTGGAGCAGGTGGAAGTGATCAAAGGTGCTAGCAGCGTGCTGTATGGAAGTGCTGCGCTGAGCGGCGTGATCAACGTGCGCACGGCTTATCCGCGGCTCGAGCCCCGCACGCGCGCGACCTTGTTCGCAGGCGTGTATGACACGCCCGGTCACAAGCCCGCGAAATGGTGGGGCGAGAATCCGCCCTTGATGGGGGGCGCCACTTTCCTGCACAGCCAGCAGTTCGGCGCGTTCGATCTGGTGCTGGGTGGACTTGTATTCAGCGACTACGGATTCGTTGGGCCGGAGCGCATCAACCCCGATACGCTCACCGCCGATCCGCAACGCACCGGCCCCGGCGGCTATGAGAACCGGGCCCGCTTCAACTTCGCCACGCGCTGGCGCAACAAGAAGATCAGCGGACTGAACTACGGCGTCAACGGCAACATCATGAAGAGCCGCAGCAGCAGCATCCTGCTCTGGGATAACACCAATGACGGACTCTATCGCTCGCTGCCTGGCACGCTCACCCTAACGCGCGGTACACAGTACTATCTGGACCCATACATCAACTACCACGGTCCGCTCGGCATGCGGCATATCCTGCGCGCACGCTACTACCGCCAGCAGTTCGACAATGACAACGAGCAAACGAACGGCAGCGGAATGCTCTACGGCGAATACCAGGTACAGCGTAAGGTCGACCTGCTCGGCGAGACCACCATCACCGCCGGTGTCACCGTGCAGAATACGAACAGCGATGCCCAGTTGTACAGCGGTGATCCCGATGGGAACGGTGAGAATACGGCCAACACTCGCGCCATCTATCTGCAGGTCGACAAGAAGCTGCTGCACCAGAAGCTGATGCTGAGCGGTGGTGCACGGTACGAGAACTTCAAGGTGAACACCTACGAGAAGGCGCAACCCGTTTTCCGCGCGGGCGCCACATACCGCTTGTTGAAGGCCACCTACCTGCGTGCCAGTTATGGCCAGGGCTTCCGCTTCCCCACCATCGGCGAGCGCTACATCAAGACCAGCGTGGGCAAGCTGAACATCTATCCCAACCAGGGACTTGAGCCGGAGTTCAGCGTGAACATCGAAGGCGGACTGAAACAGGGATTCAAGATCGGTGGCTTCAGCGGCTATGTTGATGCCGTGGTGTTCCGCCAGGATTTTGATCGGTTCGTGGAGTTCAGCTTCAGCCGGTGGGGGCAGAACACTGGGGCCAATTTCTTCGGTCTCGGGTTCCGCAGCGTGAACACCGGCGGCGCTAGCATATCAGGCATGGAGTTCGAGGTGGCTGGGAAGGGGAAGCTGGGTCCGTTGGAAGCCACCATACTGGCCGGGTACACGCAAACGCTTCCCGTAAGCACCACGCCGGATGAGGCATATGCGTATTCCGTGGAGAACGCGAACACGCAGCCCCAAGCCGTTTCGTACACGAACACCAGCTACAACACCACGGACAAGATCCTGAAGTACCGTGTACAGGATCTCTTCCGCAGCGACCTTGGGTTGGGCTGGAAACGGTTCACGGGCGGCATCAGCTTCCGTTACAACAGCCATGTGCGGAACATCGACGCGGTGTTCGTTGACCTCGATGAGGTTGGCATTCTGCCCACAGGGGTCAGTGAGTGGATGCGCACGCATACCACAGGTGACTGGATCGTGGACGCTCGCCTGGGCTTCAAGCTGAGTGAGCAAGTGAAGGCTTCCGTTGTAGTGAATAACCTGAGCAACGAGGTCTACGCCATCCGCCCCATGGCCATCGAAGCGCCGCGGAATTGGCAGGTGCAACTAGCGTGGGACCTGTGACGTATGCGAGCACAGGGAATGGCGCCGGTTAGCCGAACTGAGAGCATGTGAGCGTCGGATCGTCTTGCACAGCGCTTACTATTGGTGCTGTGATAAGGTTTATCCAATAGACACATGAGCACCTCCCGCATCCTCGGCGTTATACCCGCCCGTTACGCCAGCACCCGATTGCCCGGCAAGCCCCTTGTGGACATCGGTGGCCGCAGCTTAGTGATGCGCGTGTTCGATCAGGCCCGCTTGGCCACGAAGCTCGGCGAAGTGGTGGTGGCCACCGACGATGAGCGCATCCTGGATCACGTGCTGCGTGCCGGAGGCAACTGCGTAATGACCTCGGCAGAGCATCCCAGCGGCACTGATCGCTGTTGGGAGGCGCTCGAGACGGTGGGTGTCGATGAGTTCGATGCGGTCATCAACATTCAGGGTGACGAACCTTTTATTTCGCCGGAGCAGATAGATGAACTGGCCGATGCCATCGCGCAACCCGGCGCAAGCATCGCCACGCTGGCGCAAGTGGTCACCGATGACGGCGACCTTACCAAGACCGGTGAGGTGCTGATCACCGTGGACCAGGAGATGAACGCGCTGTACTTCAGCCGGACGGCCATTCCCTTCGTGCGCGACCGCCAACCCGGGCAGCTCTGCGAACAGTTCCGCTACCTGAAGCACGTGGGACTCTACGCTTACCGCTCTGAAGCCTTGTCCGCCATCGTCAAGCTTCCGCCGTCCTCATTGGAATTGGCTGAGGCCCTGGAGCAGTTGCGCTGGGTGGAGAACGGTTACAAGGTGCGCATCGGCCTAACGGATCATGTATCGTTCTGCGTGGACACCAGTGCGGACCTGGAGGAGGCCCGCCAACGGGTGGAGGCTTCGTAACTTCGCGCCGGTCGTGGGAACACGTCCGCCTGTGCCATGCCTTTGGAACGCGACCTGCACGACTTGATGTACACGCATGATTGCGTGATCGTCCCGCGTTTCGGTGGCTTCCTCACACATTACCGGTCCGCGCGGCTGGATGAGCAACGGCAGAACATTCAGCCACCTTCCAAGGACCTGAGTTTCAACCGCCACCTCGTGCGCACGGACGGTCTTTTGGCCGATCAAGTGGCGCGCCGTGAGGCGCTGAACCACACGCAGGCCAATGCCCTGATCGATGGCGAAGTGGATGCTTGGCATAGCAAACTGGCCCGTGACGGCCGCTTGGAACTGCCCCGCATCGGCACCTTTTACCGCGATGCGGAAAGCAACTTGCAGTTCGACCCGGACCGCCGCGTGAACTTCCTGAAGGACAGCTTTGGCCTTCGGCCGATGCCAGCGGTGGCCCTTGAAACCGCCGCACCGGTCCGCATCCCCCAGGTGATACCACTTCCTGTAGCCGAGACACCTGGTCCAACACCTAAGGTGGAGCGCGGGATGCCCTTGGCCTGGGCCGCCGCCATGGGTGCCCTGCTGCTCACGGCCGGCACCTGGTACGTGGTGGCCACCAGTGACCCGAAGGACGTGAATTGGGGGGGCTTCGATCCGTTCAAGCCTTCGCACATCGCCATGTACGCCCCGCATCCTGCTTCCAGCGTAGTTGTGCCCATGGAAGTGGACACTGCTGCTATCCTGCTGGATCGCACTTCGCATGGCCTGCAGCCCGTGCAGATCCTTGAGGCGACCTTGCCGCCCACCGTTGTGGACATGGGTCCGGAAGCCGCTCCCGAACCTTCCATCGAACGGACCACCCCCACGATCGCAGCACCACCCGTTACTACTTCCGTGGCTACACAGGCCGTCCGCAAGCGCTACCATGTGATCGGCGGCTGCTTCCTGCTGAAGGAGAATGCCGAGACCTTTGTCGCTGATCTGCAAGCCCGGGGTTTCGCCGCCACGATCGTAGATCAAAAGGGGGGCCTTTACCGCGTGGCCTATGGTAGCTATCCGGATCGGTCACTCGCGTTGGAGGCCTTGTCCGCCGTGCGCAAGGAGGAGGCGCCCAATGCCTGGTTGCTCTCCCGCTGATCATTGACCGCTCTCACTCAACCGACCCTCCTGTGGCCGCAACATTCGCGGCCTCCGCATCATGAAGAAGACGATCGAATTGGATGCCGTACAGGTCAACTTCCTGCAGGACGATGTGGTGCATGCGCATTTTAAGGATGGCCACACCGGCACTGTGGAGGATGTGCGCGAGCTCTTCGCCACCATCGAGGCTGAGCGCAAGCACCCCAAGGTTCTGCTTATGGTGAGTGTAGGCCAGGGCTCCACCCTCTCCAATGAGGCTCGTGCTGTTGCTTCCAGTAAGGAAGGTGATCACATCATTGCTGCTGACGCCATCATTGTGCGCGATTTCGGACACCAACTTTCCGCCAATGCCTTCGTTCGGTTCAACAGGCCCGGTCGGCCTGCTCAGCTCTTTCCCGATCAGGAAAGCGCCATGGCTTGGTTGTTGGAGCAGCGACATCTGATCCCCTGACCGATGAACCGAACGCTCTTTTTCTCTTGCGCCCTTGGCCTTTCAACATTTACGCAGGCACAGGCTGTGTTAGAAGCCGCCACGCGTACCATCCAACTGGCCAAAGCCGAGATCACCTGCCTAGTGGTATCGCCCAAGGGCGATCGGATCCTCGTGGGCACCGACCACGGTGCTGAGCTGATCGATCTGCAAAGCGGCAAGCGCGTGTATCATTTCGACTTTCTTGAAGACAACAGCACGGTGGTGTACCACGCACTGTTCAATGATAATGGAGAGTACGTGATGCTTGCCGGTTTTACGGGTAAGCGCGAAGTGTTCGACGTGAAGAGCGGAGAGAAGGAGGGCGATATGGCCCGCTTCCGCTGGTTGCCGAACTCGCTCGCCATGAAGGCTCTTGGATTAAAAATGGGGAACTCCACCTTTGATCGCTACTACCAGCAGATGGAGGCACGCCATGAGGGTTTAGTGGCCAAGGCCGACAAGGATGGATCCATCGTATTTACGAATGCCGAAGGCGCTGCGTTGCAAACACTTCGTTTCCCGGAGAACAAGGACCAGTCCTATCGTGCACCCTGCCTTTTCAGCGGAACGGACTTCATCACCGGCACCGACAACGGCCGAGTGCTCTTCTACACGCTGCGCTAACGGTCCAGTGCTTTCAGCGCCTCGCGTACGTGATGCTCCGCTTGGAAGCGTCCATGGATCGTGGCCCGCACAAGGCCTTGTTTGTCGATCACAAAGGTCACCCGATCGCGCAGCAACCCCATCCAACGCGAAAGGCCGAAGGCCGCTTCCGCCTTTCCTGACGTGTCACATAGCAGTATGAACGGCAATCGCCAGCGCTGCGCGAATTGGAACTGGACTTCTCGTTCATCATGACTGATGCCCACCACCGTGCAGTCATGCGCCACGAACTCCTCAAAGTGATCGCGGAAGGCACAGGCCTCCAGCGTGCAGACGGTTGTGTTGGCCTTCGGATAAAAGAACAGTACCGCGCTGCTTTTCCCGCGCAGATCGCCAAGCCGGAACAGGTTCCCGTGCTGATCCTCCAGCTCGAATTCAGGCGCGAGTTCCCCCGGCTTCAGCATCCTTCTTGCGTTTCCTGCGATACATGGCCACGGCCAACAACAACACGGCGGCCAAGATGACCAGGCCGGCCACGCCCACGTACCAGCTCACATCCTTCAACACGGCGAGGAAGACCACACCGAACAGGATCAACGTGGCTCCTTCGTTCCACAGCCGCAACGCGAACGAACTCCAGGCCTTCTCGTTCCGCTGAAGGCGCGTGTATAGGCCTTGGTTCACGAAGTGATAGGCGAACAACAAGGCCACTAGCCCGAGCTTGGCATGCATCCAGGGCATCTTCAGCAGCTCCGTGTTCATCCACAGCATCCACATGCCGAAGCTGAGCATCAGCACGGCCGAAGGCCATGTGATGTAGCGCCAGAGATTGCGCGACATCAGGGCGTATTGCTTGGTCAGTATGCCGCGTTCGGGTTCCCACTTGCTGAAGGCTTCGGTGTGGTAGATGAACAGCCGGAC
>JBKJNF010000328.1:0-7025 GCA_046596155.1 Flavobacteriales bacterium
GATGCGTTCAGCCTCCTTTCCGGTGACGCTCTTGTTGCGCAGGTCGATCAGCATGCAGTGGTTTTCCGTGCCGCCGCTGACGATGTCATAGCCTTTGGCGGTGAGTGCCGCGGCCAGGCCGGAGGCATTGGTGATCACCTGTTTCCCGTATTCCTTGAAGGACGGGTCCAGTGCCTCACCGAAGGCGATCGCCTTGGCAGCGATCACGTGCTCGAGTGGACCGCCTTGGGTACCGGGAAAAACGGCACCGTCCAGTACGGAGCTCAGCATACGTATCTCGCCCTTCGGTGTCTTTAGTCCCCAGGGGTTCTCCATGTCGGCGCCCATCATGATCAGGCCACCGCGTGGGCCACGCAGGGTCTTGTGCGTGGTGGTGGTGATGATGTGGCAGTGGGGTAGGGGATCATTGAGCAGCCCGGCACCAATAAGGCCCGCCGGATGACTGATGTCGGCAAGCAACAAAGCACCCACTTCATCCGCAATGGCTCGGAAGCCGGCGTAGTCCCAATCACGGCTATAGGCGCTGGCCCCGCAGATGATGAGTTTCGGTTTTTCCTTGCGGGCCACCGCAGCCACGCTGTCCATACTTATGCGGCCGGTCTCCTTTTCCACACCGTAGAAGGTGGCCCGGTACAATTTGCCACTGAAGTTCACTGGACTGCCATGTGTCAGGTGACCACCATGGCTCAGATCAAAACCGAGGATGGTATCCCCGGGTTTTAGGCACGCCAGCATCACGGCCGCATTGGCCTGCGCTCCACTATGCGGTTGCACGTTGGCCCATGTGGCGCCGAAGAGCTTCTTCACCCGCTCGATCGCCAGGTTCTCGGTGGCATCCACGAACTCGCACCCACCATAGTAGCGCTTACCGGGAAGTCCTTCGGCGTACTTGTTCGTCAATACGGAGCCCATGGCCTCCATCACTTGGTCGCTCGCGAAGTTCTCGCTCGCGATCAGCTCCAATCCTTTCGTCTGCCGGTGCCGCTCCTGGTCGATGATGTCGAAGACGGCCTTATCTCTCTTCATGGTCATGTGGCGAAGGTAGTGGGGCAGGCCTTCAGGGCCTGCGCAGGTGGTGGTGAAGTTCGAGTGAATCGATCAGCCGGTCCGTGAACAGCCTCACTCCAGCCTCGTTCAAGTGATTATGGTCGCAGAAATGATCCGTGTCGCTCAACTGGTGCGAATAGGCCAGGTCGTAATACGGTACTTCCCGGCCGGCAATGAGGCTGTCAATGGCATGCACAAAGGCCCCGTGCCGCAGATGGTCGCTTTGATGTGGGTAGAAATGCGTAGAAAGGACCACGGGGATCCCTCGTTCGCGACACAGATCCAGACAATCCGCGAAACGCTGTAGCTGCCGCTCGTTCAGTCGCAAGGGTCTTCCAACATCATAGCGCACCGGTTTCCGGATACTGTCCGGTTTCACCGCGAAGCCCCGGCCCTTGTAGTTCGGGTCGTTGTACACGGCGGTGTCATTTCCGGTCATCATGCGCAGTGCGAACATGTTGATGCCGCGGACGTCGCGCAGGTCTGCCGTGAGTTGCAATGCGGCGGCATCCGAGGTCATATTCTGCGACAGGTCGCTAACACTCTCCATGCCGTCCTGGTCCATCGCGTTCTCGTATAGGTCGAAGATCACTAGCCTGGTATTGGCGCTATGCACGTAGTGTTTGAGTACTACGTAGTTGCTCAACGGCGTTTGGGCCGTGCTACCCAGGTTGAAGACCTCATACCCGCGCGCCTTGAATACACGCGGATCATAGCCCCGATAAGCGTGCGAAGAACCGATCACCACCGCATCCCAGCGCCGCGAACGGTTCCATTCCCTGAACTTCGCGTAGGCGACACCTCCTTTCCACTGGTAGTAGTCCGATGTGCGGTAGATCAACGGAGCACCTCGTATGCGCAGCTTGGCCAGCAGCCCGAAGCATAGCAGGTACAGCGCCACCGCGATCCCGAGGAACTTCAGGCCTGCTGTGATCGAGCGCTGCATCAGAACTGGAAGTAGATGAAACTGGTGGAGCCGAAGTAACCGAAGAGGATGATCGCTACGAGCAGGGCAGCAAATGCGAGCATGCCCCGGAACCCATGCGGTGCAGGGCGCTCACGCTTGATCCAACTGTCATACAGCGGATCGATGATCACGAAGGCCAGCACGAGGATGATGGTGACATCCAGCAGGCCGGTGTTCATGTCCTTGTATAGCTTCATCGGATCGGTCAGGTGCCATTGGGTGCTGCAGAGGCGCTTGAAGACCAGGAACGCATCCTTCAAATTCTTAGCACGGAAGAAGACCCAGGCCACAGCGACCAAGTTGAAGGTGATGAAGATGTTGGCCGTGTGTTTCAACCAAGCCATTGAGGCATTGGTCGAGCCTGGCAGCAGCCGCTTCCAAAATGGTGCGAACGCCAGCGCAGCGATCAAGTACAGGCCATGTATGCTGCCCCAGATGATGTAGGTCCAGTTGGCGCCATGCCATAGGCCGCTCACCAGGAATACGAGCAGCAGGTTGAAGTACCAGCGCCATTTCACCACCCGGTTCCCGCCCAAGGGGATGTAGAGGTAGTCCCGGAACCAACTGCTGAGACTGATGTGCCAGCGGCTCCAGAATTCGCTGATGCTGCTGCTGCGGTATGGCGTGCGGAAATTCACCATGAGGTCGAAGCCCAGGACCCGCGCGGCGCCCAGTGCAATGTCCGTGTACCCGCTGAAGTCGCAATAGATCTGGAAGGCGAACAGGTAGGTGGCCAGCACCAAGCTGAGCCCTTCGTACTGGCCGATATGCCCATATACCTGGCCTACCACCTCGCCGCAGCGATCAGCGATCACCAGCTTCTTGAAGAATCCCCAGAGCATCTGCTTCAAGCCCCAGATCACACGATGGTGATCGTAGGAAGAACGGATGCCATGTCCTGCAGGGGAGTTCAGTTGGTTCAACAGGTTCGCAGGGCGTTCGATGGGGCCGGCCACCAATTGCGGATAGAACATGACATAGAGCGCGAACACACCGAACTGGTGCTCGGCCTTCTGGTGACCTCGATAAACCTCGATGGTGTAGCTGAGCGATTGGAAGGTGTGGAACGACAGCCCGATGGGAAGTACCATACCTGCAGGCAGGAAACCGAAGAAGGTCCATTCCTTCAGCTTCGGCAGATGGTATTCGATGCCAACGGAACCGAACACCGAGCTCAGGTTCCCGTTCAGGAAGTCCCAGTACTTGAATACCGCAAGTACGCCCACATTGGCGATAATACTTGCTATGAGGTAGAGCTTGCGACGGCTTCCATCTGAGCGCTCAATGGCCCGACCTGCAACATAGTCCACGCCGATGGTGAAGCCAAGGATGAGGATGAAGAGCGGCACGAAGGCCATGTAGAACCAACAGCTTGCAAGGAGCAGCAGCAGCCAGCGCCACTTGTGAGGAAATAGGAAGTAGAAACCCGTTACGAGCGGGAAGAAGAACAGGCAGAATTGGGTGCTGTTGAAGAGCATTCGTCAGGACCGGTGGAATGGAGCAGTCATGAACTCAACCCTGCAGTCGTGCGAGAGGACGATAGGTAGCGACCGGCAGCATCTTCACCCGAGCAATTGTTCCAACAGGCGGCCGTGCACCTCCTCCGCCTGGAAATTGGCCTGCCAGAAGTTGCGCACGTGCACTCGCGTTCCGGGGATATACCAACTGCTCGTGTGGAAATTCCTCAAAGTTTCAGCCAGTTGCACCACGGTCAAGTGGTGCGGAAGCAGGGTTCCGGTCTGTGGTGTCACGATCTCCCGCACCCCACCGGCTTCCGCACCGATCAAGGGTATGCCGAAGCTCGCCGCTTCCTGAAGGGCGACAGGTGCGCCGCCCTCCGTTTCACTGGTGTGCACGAACACGTCCACCGCGTTATGCTTATACCAGTCGATGATCTCCGCGTTGGGGCGGTTGCCTTTCAGCTCAACCGTGACGTGCTTGGGTAGCTTATGGATCAGGGCTTCAAGGCCCGGCCGTTCGGCTCCATCGCCGAAGTGCGTCCAGTGTACAGGATGTTCCATCAATGCCAGAGCTTCCGCCAGCAGGTTTACACGCTTCAAGGGCACAAGGTTCGCGCAGCTAACAATGCGCAAGGTGGGCGAAGGTGCCCATGGCCCAATGCCATGGTCCGTGGTGGCGAGGTAACTGAGGAGGAACTTATGCGGATGTGACGGGAAGCGCGCCCGCATGTGTTCCTGACCTGCACGGGCGATGGTGAACACCCTCTCCACCTGCTGCACATGGAACGCCTGCAACATCTGCCAGCCATCCGGTGCGCGGTGATCGTACATGTCGAAACCCATCATGCGCGTGGAGAAACGCACCTCTGGGTCGTCCAGTTTCCACAGGCCTAGGACCGTGGCCCAATCACTTGTCCAATAGGAGTAGAGCACCACACGTGCTGGATCGTACTTGCTGGCCATGCGTGCGCTGAGCACACGTTCGCGGTGGAGCGCTTGGCGCAACCGGCTCATCAGGGCGCGGCGGTGGCGGGTGAAGATATCGGGGCTTGGGGCCGAGGACCTGCTGATCCGCATTACGTGATTCCATCGTCGCAGATCCGTAAGGACCTGCACAGGGGATGCGGCCCGAAAGGCGTCGTCGGTGAAGAGCTGGGTCACCTCCACGTTCTTCGGTGTGGAGCGCAGTTCGCCCTCGGGCATTAGTGGGAAGATCCGCACCCGCTCGAATCCCCGTGCCAGTATGGGTAGCTCGCTTTCCAGAAAGCTCTCGCCGTTCCCGAAGGGATAACGGATCGTGAAAAGCCAAAGTTCCTTGCCCATGGGTCAGTTGTTCTCCACGCGGCCCAACAGAGCGTTCACGATGTATTTCGCCATGTACATCACGCGGTCGATCGGCCAGGAACGACTCAGGCGCATGTGTTCCATGGCCACCCCTGCGCCATACCGTGGCATGTAATGGAACAGGCCGTCCCACAGGGCGAACACCCTGTTGGAGAAAGCCATGCGTGGAAAAAGCTCACGCTCGGTGTTCATGGCCAGCAGCCGATCATACCATGCCCGTAGTGAGCGAATGCGTTCCTTGGTGGGTTTCATCTTGAACATGTAGAGGCCCATGAGCTGCAGGTCGAGTTCCTCCTGTGTGTGCTTGATCCCGTAAAAGTTGAACACTTCTCGCTGTAAGTAAGTGAAATCAGCGTACCGGTCGCGGCCGTGGCTGATGTTCTGCTCGCCCCGGCGGTACAGTGTCATGGGTTCATCTAGGTTCGCGAAGCGTGTAACCCGACCCATGCGGATCCAGAATAGCCAGTCCTCACCTACACGAGGCCAGAGCGGATCATACCGCAGTTGATGCGCTTCGATCACGCTGCGCCGCAGGATGCTGGCCCCTTGGGATACTGGCACGCCGAAGAGTTGCTGGGCGTCGCAGTCATCGGGCGATACTGGGAAGACCCATGACCTGTTCCGCGCACCGAAGAGCTTGAGGTGCCCACCGCTGGCGCCGATCTCAGGATGTGCGTCCATAAAGGCTACCTGTTTCGCCAGACGATCCGGTACCGCCATGTCGTCAGCATCAAGGCGTACGATGTACGCACCCCGGCAGGCATCGAAGCCGGCATTAGCGGCGCCTGCGGGCCCCAAGTTCTGGGGAAGCTCGATGATCCGGATACGTGGGTCGGACATGGAACGCAGAATGGCAAGACTGTCGTCCGTGCTCTTATCCTCCACACACACGATCTCGAAGTCCTGGAAGGAGCCCTGGAGCACGCTGTCCACGGCCTCCTTTACAAAAGGCGCCTTGTTATAGACCGGAATGAGCACACTGACCTTCACCGGAACAAGTTGTGAAGTTTTCGCTTGGCACGGTACATCGTCCAATTCGTGCCTGCTACCAGACGGCTCGCCTTGCGCCACCTGTCCACCATTTCGGGGAGTAGATCGGCCTCTGTCGCGTGTGCCGTGTCGTGCATGCGTTTGAGCATGTTGAAGTCGACCTCGTTGTGCAGGTGGCCATGCCACTTCAGCACGAAATGGATGGCCATGATGCGAACGATGCTGCAGTGATGCTCCGACGTGGCTGGAATGCCGCGAAGCTTGCGCCGGTGCGGATGTCCGATCGCCAGGATCTCTGCCAGGTGGTTGTTCCCCGTGCGCTCACAAAGACCCTGAAGCACGTCGGCCAGTTCATCCAGAAATCCAGTATGCTGGCTAACGGTCTTGCTTTCATCATGCAGCCGGAACATGGCCAGCTCCACCGGTTCGAAGCGGAGGTGCTCCGTTCCATATCGAAAGAGAAGCTGCCACCACAGTTCCACGTCCATCACATAGCGCAGGCCCTCATCAACACCGCCGATTGACTTCACCGCGTTCATGCTTAAGTACGTGGCAGGCTGGTTGATAATGGGGTCCGCGAACAGGCGCTGGGTATCGCGCTGATCGTTCAGTCGGTCGAACACGTGTTCACCGGTGCTGTTGCGGTGCGTAACGCGGCCGCCGAAGATCAATAAGCCCGGATCGGCCGCGAAGGCAGCACCTACCCGCGCAAGTGCACCGGGTAGGAGGGCATCATCGCTATTGAGCCAGCTGAACACATCGCCCTGCGCGTGCGCTAGGCCTTTGTTGATGGCATCGCTCTGGCCCTTGTCCTTCTCGCAGCACCACCAAGTGAACTGTGCAGCGCGCGCTTCAAGGATCGCTCGTGATCCATCGTTGCTTCCTCCATCCACTACGATGTGCTCCAGTGCCGGCCAAGCCTGGTCATGCACTGATCGGATGCACTCCTCCAGATAGGCCGCCTGCTGGTAGCTGGGCGTGATGAGCGATATACGGAGAGGGGTGTTCATGCCGTCCGTGCCGTTGGTCCGTTCTGACCGGCTTAGGGCTTGACGGGCGAAAGTACCGATCGGTAGACCTCCAGGACCTCCGATGCATAGCCTTCTACGGTGAAGCGCTCGGCGGCACTTTGCATGCCATTGGTGCCCAGTTCCCTGGCGAAGGCCCGATCCGTGATCAGCGTGACCATCCGTTCGGCCAGCACGCTAGCGCCACCG
>JBKJNF010000271.1:0-4598 GCA_046596155.1 Flavobacteriales bacterium
GTCATTAGAGCGGTACGCGTCATTAAGTCGCCGCCGAGGAGGCTGTCAGCCACTTGAAGACAGCGGAAGGTCCACACCATGGCCCGGGAACCACCTCCGCTGGTATTCACGATGATCATCTTGGGCTTGCCTTGGGAACTTGGCAACGTCCGGTTGTGCTCGAGCCATAGGTCCAGCGTCTCTTGGAAAGCCGCCGCGTCGGAAAGAGCGGCCTCCTGGTCGGTGGCAAGCCCAGTGATCGTGGCCCTGTCGTAGCTCGCAGGTGCTCCGGAATAGTCGATGCCGTACGCCTGTGCATCATAAAGAAAACGATCAGTGTATTTACTCGCCACGTTCAGGACCAGAACCAGTATGATCAGGATGGACATCACCCAGCCTTTCAGCCAGCTGTGCAAGGCGCTCATGAGCATGAGCAACATGGTGAAGAGAATGAACACGCTGGCCGCGGCGGGAATGGAAAAGACCGGTGTTCCGCTGAATGCGCCCAAGGCGATGAAGGTGACCACGAGCACCACGCTGAATATGCTGCCATTGATGTGGTTCTGCCAAAGCACCGAGCGCAACAGGTTCTTGTCGTAATGCGAACTGCTGCGGGCCAGCGCCACGCGGAACGGGGAGGTGAGGTACATATCCACCTTCCACTTGCGTGTGCGCTGTTCCATGCGGAGCCATTGTGTGGCCTTGCGCAAGGCCTGGCGTTGTTGGGCCGGCGGACGTTGCGGCAGGAAGTCCTCCATGGGTTCCGGCGCACGGTGTTGGGCGGCATCGGGCCCCAACAGCTTGTGGATATCTGTGTTCGTACGAAGGAAGTACAACAGCGAGATCGTCATGAAGGTCGAGATGCCGACAAGGAAGCCCAACAGGTTGATGACGATATGCACGGGCGGTACCAACTCCTTGGTATACTGCAACCGCGCCGAAAAGACGACGTAGGTGATCACGAAGGAGATCGGCAGCAACGCATTGTTGATACTGAACTTCATAAAGGGCCTGGCAATGGTGGCCAGGAACGGAAAGCGGTAGGCGTGCGTGGTATAGCTGAACAGGTTGTACGCCGTGAAGAAGCCACCAGCTGCGAAACCCAGCAGACCGAAGCTCCAGAAGGTGTTGTTCTCAAAGTACTCCGGAAAGAGAAAGAGGTAAGGCACGCCATACTTCATGCCCATGGTCTGTGTGGCAAATCCGAAGAGCACCAGCCAGCACAGCAGCAGCACGTGGTTCTTCTTGACGTGCAACAACAGGAGTTGGAACGGGAAGAAGTGGGCTAGTCGCTTGATCTTATGCCGGTATGAAGCCTTGTGCACCATTTGGTTACAAGGTATACGTGTGCCGCAGGAGCGAAGTTGTCAGGTGTCCGGAAAATGACCCTTAGACCTTAAGGAGGGTCGTGGCCATCACTTCCGCCTCCAACTGTTCGGCTTGGGACTTCAACGCCTCTGCCTCGGTCAACACGGCCTTTTTCCAAGCCTCATCATCAAGCCCGGCACAGTTGATGCGAACGTTCAGGTAGGCGCTCAGCGCTCCGGTACGCGCGCAAAGGGCGCCTACGCCTGCATCGCTCACACTGGCTTTCAAGCCATGCTCAGCCATGGCCTTCATCACACCCATACTGCGCACGCAGACGCGCATGGTGTCCAGCGGCGCAATGATGGCGCCCTTCGTGGCCTCGCGGATCGCGTCCTTGCGAGCAGTGATCTGCTCGGGACTTTCCTTGGGCAGGCCCATTGCCGCCATGATGCGGTCGAACGCCTTGGTGTCCTCGTCAACGAGGCGGATGAGTTCAATGCGGCAGGCTTCCCCCTCCACGGCCCAGTTGCTGAATTCCTCCCAGCGCTCATCCCATCCACGCTTGTGCGCGCTGAGGTTGGCCACCATAGTGCCGAGGGATGCGCCCAATGCACCCACATATGCGGCCACACTGCCCCCGCCCGGTGCGGGACTTTCACTGGCGGTCTCTTCGCTGAATCGCTTCAGGTCCATGCGCACCAAGCGCTCGTCCATCACGTCGGCCAGCACCAGTTCGATCACGCGCTTTTCGGGGTCGAAGGGGGCAAGTTCATCCAAGCCCATGGACGTGATCGCCAACCTGATCTTCTCGCGTTCGCTGATGCCCAGGCTGCGCTCTTGGCGGCGCAGGAAGAAGTCGGCCGCATCCAACAGCGCCTGCTTCGGCACAAGGCCCACCAGTTCGCTGCCGGTCACGCGGATGCCGCGTTCCAAGGCGCTGTTACACGCCTCGTTGAAGGCGATGTGCATCGGGGTCACGTCGATGTCGGTGAGGTTCAGCGATAGCTGCGCGATGCCGTATTCCTCGATGAACCAGCCGATGCCCTTCACGCTCTTAAGCTTGCCAGGGATCTTCTTCGGTTCGCCGTTCTCATCTAGGATGGGCTTTCCGGTAACGGGATCGCCCTCGCGCGACACGCGTCCTGCTTCGCGGATGTCGAAGGCGATGGCGTTCGCACGGCGTGTGCTGGTGGTGTTCAGGTTCACGTTGTAAGCCACCAGCAGCTTGCGCGCGCCCACGGCAATGGCACCACTTTTCGCAACGCTCTCGTTGAATTCCGCCGGACCGAAGTCGGGCTTCCACGCGGGATCCACAAGCTTCTTCTTCAGGCCCTCGTATTCACCTGCGCGGTTGTTGGCCAAGTTTCGGCGCTTCTCCTCGCTGGCCGCGTATTCGTAGTTGTACACGGGTATGCCCAGCTCCTTGCCGATGCGTTCGCCGAGTTTCTTCGCATAGGGCGCAAGCTCCTCCATGGTGATGCCACTGATGGGCACCAGTGGACACACATCAGTGGCACCGAAGCGCGGATGTTCGCCTTTGTGAGTCCGCATGTCGATGAGCTCCTGCGCCTTTTTTACTAGGCGGAACGCAGCTTCGCAAACAGCTTCGGGTCCGCCCACGAAAGTGATCACCGTGCGGTTTGTGGCCTTACCGGGATCAACATCCAATAGTCGCACGCCTTCAACCGTCTCCACCACGGCAACGATCGCGTCGATCTTGGCCTTGTCGCGACCTTCACTGATATTCGGAACACATTCGATGATACGGGGCATGGCGTAGGAAAGGGTGTGCGGAGTTAGACGGCGTTAGGAAAGAGCGCGGGCAATAGCACGCTGGCGGCGTTATTGGCGAAGTGCAGAACGATGCATGTCCAGATGCTGCCAGTGTTGGTTCGGGCGTAGCCCAGGAACACCCCGAGCGGTAGCACCTGCAGCAGCAACAGGTACCAATCATACTGCATGTGGATGAACGTGAACACGCCTGCGGTGATCGCAATGGCGGAATGTTTGTCCAGCATATGGCGCAACGAACCGAGCAGCAATCCGCGGAAGAGGAGTTCTTCGAATAGCGCGGGCATCAGCGCTGCGCCCAGTAGGAACAGGGGCCTGCTGGTGATGGAAGCGGTCACCTGCTCCATGAACGAGCCGTCCATGTCGGGCAGGAAATAGGCGAGGGCCTCCAGCAGAATGAAGACCACGACGAAGAATCCGCACCAGGCCAGGAAGGGTTTCAGCGCGGGGGCTCGAAGACCGAGGAACTGCACGAGTCGTGGTCCTTTCCACCAGGCCGTGATCGCGAGCAGCACGAATAGGCCAGCGAGGCCCGCCCAAAGCGAAATGAAGGCGATCGTATCGCCGTTGGTCGATAGAGCTTCCCAGCGATCGGCGAAGTGCTCGCTGCTGAAAAGCGAGGCGAGCGGCACGCCTCGCATGTCGGGCGTGGAACTGCGCACGCGCGAGGCCATCAGGAAGAATTGAGCCCCGGTGAAGACCATGAAGGCCAGCGAGAAGATGGCCAGACCATTCCCCATCTCCAGCCCCGGCGGGCGGATGAAACGGGGTTCAGGCGCTTGCTTCTCCGGCGCGGAAGATGGTTCCATCAATGATCACGGTATCGATATGGTCGCTGCCGAACGCATAGGGCAGATAGGCCGGCGAAGGTATCGGACGGGTGATGATGAAGCTCGCGCGTTTTCCAAGTGAAAGGCTGCCGAGCTCGGAGGAAAGTCCCATGGCCGCGGCGGCGTTCAGGGTGGCTGCGTGGATGGCTTCCTCCGGGAGCATGCGCAGCTGGATACACGCGAGGGACAGCACCAAGTTCATGTTCCCGCTGGGTGTGCTCCCTGGGTTATGGTCGGAGGCGAGGGCCACAGCGCAGCCCCGCTCGATCAGGTCGCGAGCAGGAGCATACGGGATCCGCAGGAAGAAAGAGCAGGAGGGGAGTAGTGTGGGGATCGTAGCGACACCCTGCAAGGCCAGCAGGTCAGCCTCCTCCATCACTTCCAGATGATCCACACTGAGCGCACCGTGCTTCACTGCTGCGCCGACGGCACCCAGACTGGTGAACTGATTCACATGCACCTTGGCGGGCAGGCCGAACAACCAGCCGGCTTCCATGATACGTTCCATTTCCGCCACGGTGAAGTAGTTCGTTTCACAGAAGACATCCACATGATCGGCCAGGTGTTCGGCTGCGGCCTGCGGGATCAACTCGTTCACGATCATGTCCACGTAGCCCTTGCGATCGGACCTATATTCGTCCGGCAGGGCGTGCGCGGCCAGGAGCGTGGCCTTCACTTGCAGCGGCAGGG
>JBKJNF010000045.1:0-6116 GCA_046596155.1 Flavobacteriales bacterium
CTGGTTCTGCTGAAGCTGCTGGCTCGTCTTCTCGATACGCTGCTGCAACTGTTTCTGGCGGTCCATCACATTTTGCAGCTTCTGCTTGTCCTGCCAGTTCAGATCCTTCTTGTCCTGCATCTCGCGCCGCATTTTGTCCAGGTCGCGCTGCAGATCCTGCGCTTCGTCGATGCTCTGCTTCAGTTGCTCCTTGATGGCCTCGGACCGGGCGTCCTGCTTCTCGGCAAGTTCCTTTAGCGAAGGGGCCTCAAAGGCCTGCGTGCTGCTGCGCGCGCTCTTGCTGCCATTCACACCATCGTTGTCCCACACCTCGAACCAGTATTCCAGTTTGTCGCCTGGTTGCAAGGGAATGGCCGTGAGGTCCCAGAAGTGGAAGAAGGGTTGACGCGTGGTGCTGCGGTCGATGGCCAGCTCCTGTGTGCCCTGGCGCTGTTCGGCTGCAACGCTGTCGCCGCCGGCGGAGAATTCATAGTGGAAGAGCAGCCGCTTGAAGCCGTGGTCGTCACCGATATCGCCTTTGAAGTATAGGCGGCGGGGTGACGTGCTGTCCGCCTTGCTTTCCGCAAGGATGGTGGGGTAGAGGTCGGGCACCACATCCACGCGGTAGCGTAAGGGATCGCGTCCGCTGATCTCCCCTTTGCGCGGCACCAGCGAATAGCTGCGGCTTAGCATCATGCGGCGCGTGGCCGTGAAGCGTTCATCACCCTGTGGCGATAACGTATAGGTGGTATCGTCGAAGGACAGGAGCAGTTGATCGGTACTGCGCGCCGAGGCGGACCAGATGATGCGGGTGCCAGCAGGAACGGTGACATCGCCATTGCCGGTGATGGAGCTGTTGGCCATGCCGAGATACGGCGGGAACTGCAACGCCAGGCTGAGGTCCATGAGCGTAGGGTTGCTCATCGTGGCTAGCGTGTAGTCATTGCTATTGAAGCCTTCTGCCGCCAGCCGGAAGTTGATCGCCTCGCCCACGTTGCGGAAGCGATGCGTGAAATGCACGGCGTCCTGCTTCACCAACGGAATGCGCTGCCCGTCGATCTCCAGATCCACCTGCTGCGGAATGGCATCGCCCTGCATCTCCACATGCAGGTCAAAGTCCTCGTTCTCCAGCACGGCAAGGCTGCTGTCGAGCAAGATGAACTGGAACGGTGCTTCCGGCGCGAACTCGCTGCCGTGGCGGATGATACGGTTCGCGGGTTCGGTGATGAGGCTGGGTGCGGCGAAGAGGAGTGCGGCCAGCACGGCCAGCGGGGGCAGCGCGTACCGGAGGTATCGGCGGTTCTTCGCCAGGTCGATGGCCGCCGTGAAGGGTACGGGCGAAAGCTCACGGCTGCGCTGGGCGATGCTGGCCTCGATGAGCTCGCGCTGTACGAAGTTGCTGTTGGCCTGTTCGCGAAGTTGCAGTGTGTTCAGCAGCTTATCCTTCACCTCACCAAAATGCTGGCCCACGATGGCGGCGGCCTCATCGTGCGTGATCACCTGGCCCAAGCGGAAGAGCTTGAAAAGCGGGATGACGATGAAGCGCACGAGCACGGCGGCAGAGACGAACAGGAAGCCATAGAACAGCACTGTGCGCGCCGTGGTGCCGAAGCGGCCGAAGTACTCGCTCAGGCTGGCCCCCAGGAAGAACAGACCGAGCAGGCCTACGCTGTACAGGGCCCCGCGGATCAAGCGGTCCTTGTAATACTTCCGGATGAAGCCATCCAGCTTGTCGATCAGTAGGTTATAGTCGGAGGCCATGGTTCAGGCGCCGAAGCCTCGGCGAAGGTGCTGCGTGCTCTCACGTAACGGGCCAGCTGCGGGAATGTTGGCGAAAGGTACACCCCTGCGGGACCGTTGCTCTGTGAATGAATGTTAGATCCGCACAGGGGTCTGTGGGCGGCACACATATGCCGGCATGCGGTTCAGCGCAGCAGCTCCACATGCCCGATCACAACGCCCGCTTCGGTCGTGCAGCGGATGATGTAAGTGCCGACCGCCAGTTCACGCAGGTCAAGTTGGCTCACGCCGACTCCTGCTGGTCTTGTCAGAACAGTTCTTCCGGCCAGGTCCAGCACGGTAAGCCGCCCGCCCATCGGAGTGCGCAGCGTCAACACTCCGTCCGTCGGGTTAGGGAACAGGCCAAGCCCCTGAGCGGTAGGAGCGGCTGCCTCACCCGTGATGAGAAGGAGGTATTCGGCATTCAGCAGACAGCCATTGGCATTGGAGGCGCTCACTGCATAGTGGCCGCTTGCGAATGTCAGGAGGAAGGCGTTGTTCGCCCCGAGGATGGGCTCTCCGTTCAGGCTCCAGGCGTAGTCCTCTAGTCCGGTCTCTGTGTAAAGCACTTCACCGCTCTGCTGAATGGTGATCGCAGGGCAGATCACCACCGTATCCGTCGTGGCAGTGCAACCGAAACCATTGTTCACCACCGCCCACCAGGTGCCGCTGCTGTCCGTCGGAATGCACGCCAGCGCGCCGGTCAGCACGGTATCGCCATCGTTGAACCAGGTAATGTTCACCAGTCCGGTATCCAGCACGCAGAGCGCACCTGCGAGCGTGTCGTAGCTGATCACCGGCAGAGGCGCTGCAAAGACCACCACCGTATCGGTGTCGTTGAATACCTGCTGCGCTACTAGGTCCACCTGCACGCTGCCGAAGGTACCAGCTGCCACGTTGAATAGATAGTTGCCGGCGCCGGAGAGCGGGATATTGAACGTGCCCAAAGCATCATCGGTGCTTACCGGGTCCTCGTCAAAGAAGGCGATGGAATAGGGCGGATTTCCGAGCAGGAGCGAAAGCCCGTTCCAAGTTGCGTTCGATGTGTTATCCTGCGTTGTGGAAGTGGTGGTACCGCCGCCCGCATCGGTGAGCACGAAGTAAAGATCCGGATCGCCCTGGCAACTGCCGAAGAGGCTCACCTCCTCCACATCGCCACACCAGTTGTCGTTCACTCCCGAGAGTACGACCGAGGTCATGACGTTGCCGCCGATGGTGGTCTGGAGGTGTATGGAGTAACTGCCCGGGACCGTGTAGGTCTGCGAGGGCGATGCTTCAGCGCTCGCGTTTCCGTTGCCAAAGTCCCAAACGTAGGTCACCGGATCACCTTGTCCACTGATCAAGGCATTGAAATGGACATCGGCAGTTCCACAGCCGTTCGTGGGGGTGAACGCGAATCCCGTATTGGTACCGTTTCCGGTCTGTACCAATAAGGTGATCGGGAACTGTTGTGGAACGTTCAGTGTGAATCCATTGTAGTTCACCTGCGCGATGATGTTGATGCTGATGGTGTAGCTGCCCGCTCCGATGGGTGTGCCACAGATGCGCGCACAGCCGTACTGATCATTCTGCGGATAGTAGATCCCCTGTGGGTCGTTCGTTTCCAGCTGCAGTCCGAAAGGCAGTCCGCTTACGCTGGTGATGGTCATCAACATGAAGTCCACGTTGAAACCGGTGCCCGGGTCGGTGAAGTTCGCCGGCATCCAAAAGGTGATGTCAGCTTGGTAGGGCAGACCCGCGGTCGCATTTGGCGGCTGTGTGGGGCACAGTGTGGGGTAGGCTGGATCGCTCGCGCATGAGAAGTTCGCGGAACAGCCGGGGCATTGGGCCTTTGCTTCCGTAAAGAGCACGATGCAGATAATGAGCACGGCGGAGCGAAGTTCGTAGAGCATGTGCCGAAGCTATTCGTTTACCGGCGGCACATAACGCGTAGTGTTGGGATGAAAGGTCTGCCAGCTGTGCCAGAATTCCTGGGAGGCGGGAAGTGTGTCCAGCTTCTCTGTTCGTTGGAAGAACTTGTTGGCGGAGTCCGATGGCTCCAAGTTCGTTGGGGTGAATGGGTGATCCTCCGCGATGATGTGCATCACGCTGAACGACCGCAGGTCCTTCGAAAGAACAAGGTTGATCACATCGCTTCCAAGCGTGTCCATGATCGATCGTTCGCGCAACAGATCATTCCAATCATACGCCCGGGCCACGCCGCTGTGCACCACACCCACCACCCAGCTCTTCGGGTGCCAGCTGGCCGTATCCCGACCTTCTATCGCGGAGACCATCGTGCCCTCGTCGTAGTCCTTCAGGTCGTCGTAGTCCTTGGCGAAAGCGGGATCGGGATGAAGGACCAGTCCGTAGGGGTGAAGCCGTGCGAAGGTGGCAAGGGTCATCTGTTCGGAGTTCACTTCGGCAAGGCTATGCCCCTTTAACGGCCCCACGATGCACTCGCCGGTCACTTGGCGCCACCAGCTTTTCGTTCGGCTGTCCTCGAACATCGCATTGTAGTGATCCATGCCTACCAACCGGAACGTCTCCACAACACCATTCACCTTCGGACTGAATGCGCGGCCGGTGCGGCATACGGTGCAATAGGTCACCAACACGGGTTCACCGCCGATGGAGTCGAGTACTTGGTGGTGGTAGCCGATGATCTCGATCGGATAGCCCCGCGCATCGCCCTTGATCTCCACGCTGAGCATCAGGTCGTTCGCCGTGCTGTCCGTTACCGCGGCCGGCGACATGCACTGATCGTGCATCTTCAGGAACATGTGGTCCGCCGTGAACCGGAAGTTGAAGAGGTAATACACCGTTGCGAACGGGCAACAGCAGCGCGATGCGTCCCCGTTTCCCCGCGGCTGGCCAGAGCCGTATCAACGCGAAGGCCATCAACGCAAGCCCCACGCCACGGATCCACCACAGGTTGTTGTGTAGAAAATAGGCCGCCTCCACCCGATCGTCCACCTGGCTGCCGGGGAAGGGCATGATCCAGTACACGCGCAACACCTCGCCGATCAATGCAATGGCCACCCCGAGCAGGAACAGCGAACGGTACATGCCGGCAAAGTATACGATGCGGCGAAGCGATGCGCGTCGCTCAGCCACGCAGCTTCTTCAGCATCTTTTCGATGCGCTTTCGCTTGGCGGCTTGTTCCATGTGCGTGAGGCGCGTTTCGAGAATGGTCGCCGTTTCCTGGGCGTGCCTGTTTGCTACCACGGACCCCACAAGCTCCGCGTACATGGGCAGCTGGTTCACCGGGCACGTGCGCAACTGTTCGAACAACAAAGGCAAGGTGGACTTGGCAAAGCGCTCCTTGGCGGCCAGCTTCACCAGCGCTTTCACAGCGTGGTCGCGGGTGATCACGGACCCGTTGTCCATGGCCTGCGCGATCTGGGGGAGCATCATGTACACCGCTTCGGGCTTCACGGAGGCGATGCCATCGATCGCGCACATGGCACCCCCCACCAGCCGGTTGTTGGAGTTGGTCAGCAGGTTCTTGAACTGCGCGATGTACGGCGCGATCAACGCCGGCGTTCGATACCCCACTTCATACAAGGTCTTCAGCGCATCGCTCTTCAGCGATTGGTCCTTACCGTTCAGCACCTCCACCAGCTCGCGGACGGCGTGGGTGTTGTCGCTGGCCGAGATGGCGGTGGCCAGGGAGATGTTCGGTTCTTCGTCGGCACGACCGAGCGAAGACGCGAGCAGGGGGAGAATGCTCATGGTCCTCACGCCGCAATAAGTGCGTTGGCGTAGCCGAAAGATCGTTTGAATACTGATGGCTGAACCCCATCAATGGCAGAATCACCCAACGTGGGTAGATGATAACTACCTCCCCTTTTTCGCCTTCGCCGTTTTCTTCGGTAGTCCGCGCACGAAGGCGAGCGAGAGCTTCACCCACTTCTCCAACGCCTTCGCACCATGGACCGCATCCGCGTCCACGAAGAGGAAGCCGGTCATGTTGCCGTGTCCATAGGTCATCGGCTTGGCGCCCGGCCATTCGAGGATCTCGGCGTGCCGCGCGCCATCGAAGCGCACCATCAGGTCACCCTTGTTGGTGATCCCCAGGCTCATGTTGCCGTTGATCATGAAGGCCACGCCGCCGAACATCTTCTTATGCTCGGGCTTTTCGCCTTGGGCGGTCAGCGCCTCGTGAATGCGTTGTTCGAGGAGCGGGTCGTGTGACATGGCCTTTGTGGCTTAGTTCCAGATCGACTCACGGAGGATGTCATCCACACCATGTGTTTGGAGGAATTCCATCAGGCGCATTAGGTGATATACACCGAGCCCGATACCCAGCGCCCAGGCCAGCCGGGTGTTGAACAAAAGATGGCGGAAGTAACTCCGGCCATTGGCCAGTTCGATC
>JBKJNF010000056.1:0-10103 GCA_046596155.1 Flavobacteriales bacterium
CTCCCTCTCGGACCGCTTCACCACGGAAGGACTTACCTACGATGATGTGCTGCTGGTTCCCGCGTACAGCGAGGTGTTGCCGCGGCAGGTCAACATCCGCACCCAGTTCTCCCGCAACATCACACTGAACATCCCGGTGGTGAGCGCGGCCATGGATACAGTGACCGGTTCTGAGCTAGCTGTGGCCATTGCGCAACAAGGCGGCATCGGGGTCATCCATAAGAACCAACCCATAGCTGAGCAGGCCAACGAGGTGCGGCGCGTGAAGCGCAGTGAGAGCGGCATGATCCAGGACCCCGTCAAGTTGCTGGAAGGAGCCCTCGTGGGCGATGCGCTCCGGTTGATGGCGGAGAATAAGATCGGTGGCATTCCCGTGGTCAACCCCCACGGTGTCCTGGTGGGCATCGTGACGAATCGCGACCTGCGGTTTGAGAAAAAGATGGGACGACCGGTGGCCGAGGTGATGACCAAGGACCGGATCATCACGGCCAAGCCGGAGACGACCATGGCCGAGGCCGAGGACGTGCTGCAGGAGCATAAGATCGAGAAGCTCCCCGTTGTGGATGCCAGCGGCAAGCTGGTGGGCCTCATCACCTACAAGGACATCCTGAAGTTGAAGCAGCGCCCTAATGCCTGCAAGGATAAGCTAGGTCGCCTGCGTGTTGCCGCTGCCATCGGCGTTACCGCCGACACCTTGGAGCGCGCTGCTGCCTTAGTGGAGGCTGGCGTGGATGCCGTGGTGATCGACACCGCCCATGGTCATACACGCGGCGTGATGGAGATGCTCCGCGCCGTGAAGAAGGCCTTTCCGCAGGTGGACGTGGTGGTGGGGAACATTGCCACCGCAGAAGCAGCTCGAGCACTCGTGGAGGCCGGTGCGGACGCTGTGAAGGTTGGCATCGGTCCCGGCAGCATCTGCACCACACGCGTGATCGCCGGGGTGGGCGTGCCGCAACTTTCCGCCGTGCATGATTGCGCCAGCGCCATTGAAGGCAGTGGCGTGCCCGTGATCGCTGACGGCGGTATCCGCTATACCGGTGACATGGTAAAGGCCCTCGCCGCCGGCGCGCGGACCGTGATGATCGGCAGCATGTTCGCGGGAGTGGAAGAGAGCCCGGGCGAGACCATCATCTACGAGGGGAGACGCTTCAAGTCCTATCGCGGCATGGGCAGCATCGAGGCCATGCAAATGGGTAGTAAGGACCGTTACTTCCAGGATATGGAGGACGACATCAAGAAACTGGTGCCTGAAGGGATAAGCGGCCGCGTGCCGTTCAAGGGTCCCTTGCAGGAAGTGACCCATCAATTGGTCGGTGGCCTGCGTGCGGGTATGGGCTATTGCGGCGCGGCCGATCTAAGCGCACTCCGCACCGCCCGGTTCGTCCGGATCACCAGTGCCGGCATAAAGGAGAGTCACCCCCATAACGTATTCATTACCAGGGAGGCGCCCAATTATAGCCACCTGTAGCCCGATCATCATTAGGCAAGGCCCGATGGATCCGTCCATCGGGCGTGCGCGTTAATTGGTCGGTCGATACTTGTAACTCATCGCTGAGGTGGTGCGTAGGAAGGTTCCAAATGTCAAAGACCATGCGATCGCTGCCACTATCAGCACCGCTCAGCTTCCTGCTCTTCGTTGCTGCCTCGGCTTCTGCTCAATTCGGTCCACAACACCAGTTCTTCTGCGACGCCCCGCGCAGTGTGGACCTCTCCGATGTGGATGGCAATGGGACGTTGGACCTGATCGTGGCCTCGCGACAGGGTGTTGGGCTCTACCTGAATGTCAGCGGTGATGGCGCCTTCAGCCAGCCGATCTTCATGGGTACCGAGGAATCGGTGGCGGTTTGCGGTGATGTTACGGGTGACGGTCTGCCCGACGTTATCGGAAGCCGCGAGGAGAACGGCGGCCTCTATCTGTTCACCAACACGGGCAATACTGCCTTTACCGCTCCCCAGATACTCGCTCCGAACATCAGTGCCAACGAATTGCACCTGGCCGATCTGGACAACGATGGCGACCAAGACCTGTTCTTCGCCACCCCCGAAGGCAACCTCATGGTGGTGATGAATGATGATGGCCTGGGCTCCTTCGGCACGCCATACACTGTAGCCACACTTACCCATCTCGCCTTCGCGCAGGCGCTCGATATCGACAACGATAATGATCTCGATCTGGTCTTCTCTTCCTCGGTCGCCGATCAGGTGGACGTGTGTCTGAACAACAATGGTGACATGTCCCCTGCACAGCAACTCACCGTGTCTGGTCATGGCATTGCGCATGACCTGGATAATGATGGTTTCGCGGATCTGATGGTAGCGAACACCGCAGCGAGTTCAGTGGGCTGGCAGCGGAACAATGCCGATGAGGTGTCCTTTACCACACCCGAATTCCTCGACCAGGCCTTCAGCAGTCCGGAATACCTCACTGCTGCCGACCTCGATGGCGATGGGGATGCCGACGCGATCATTACCTCTTCCGTATCGGACGAGGTGGCCTGGTATGAGAACATCGATGGTATCGGGAGCTATGGCCCCCGGCAGACCGTGACCTTCGGCGTTCCGGCCTCGGCAATAGCCACTGGCGATGTGGACAATGATGGCGATCAGGACCTGTTCATCGCCAGCAACGAACTGAGCAAGGTGATCTGGTACACGAACATGAGCAACGCCACAGGCAAGATCATGGGCCGTGTCTTCAACGATATCAACGGCGATGGTCTCTTCAATGGAAATGATCATGGTCTTGCGAACCGCCGGGTGGAGGCTACCGATCTGGGTGCCACCTATACCAATGCCAGTGGCTTCTACTGGTTCGATGCGGTGCCTGCCGGATATGGCATTTCCAAGCCGGCCGAGGCGAACTGGTCCTTCACTACACCTTCTTCCTACAACGTGATCGTGCCCACCCAGGGCGTTTCCCAGAACAACGACTTCGGACTGGAGGCCAGTGTCGTAGTAAGCGAGCTGGATCCGGAACTTGGGAGCGCGCCTATGCGCTGTGCCTCGGCGATCTCTTACTGGGCCAATGTCACGAATACGGGTAATCAGGTAAGTGATGTCCAGCTCAGCCTTGACCTCGATGACTTGAGCTCCTTTGTCGGGGCGGATCCGCAGCCGGACCAGATAACCAATGGAGTGGCCACGTGGACCTTCCTCAACGTGCAGCCTACGCAACAACGTGGAGTGCATGTGATCGTGATGCTTCCCGGCAGCGACCATGTGGGCGAAGTGCTCCATGACCTGCTGCACGCCACGGCGCTCGTCAACGGTTCGCCGATCAGCACGGATTCGAAGGAGTACATGCCTGTGCTGCTATGCGCCTACGACCCCAACGACAAGCAGGTACTGCCGGTAGGTATCGGGGTTGACCACCTGACCCTCATCGGCTCGGAGCTGGCCTATCATGTGCGCTTCCAGAACACAGGTAATTCGGAAGCGTTCAATGTCACCATCCTCGATACCCTGGATACGGACCTTGATCCCGCGACGCTCCAAGTGCTCGGAAGCAGCCATGCCTGCCGCGTGCTCTTGCAGACAGACGGCGTGTTGCGCTTCACCTTCGCGGGCATCAACCTGCCCGACAGCGGCAGTGACTTCCTCGGTAGCCAGGGTTACATGCGCTTCACCATCAAGCATGTCAACGGGCTGCAGGAGGGCACGCGCATCCACAACACAGCGGAGATCTACTTTGATAACAACCCGGCCATCGCGACCAACACCACGTTGAACACGATGTCCTATGGTATCATGAACGGGGTGGAGGAGACCCTGCCATTGCTGGATGATGCCATCGCCGTCTATCCCAACCCCGCACAAGGCAATGCCACCTTGCACATGGGCGCGGCGTTCACCGGTCGTGTTGACGTGAGCCTTTTCAATGCCGCCGGTGCGTTGGTAAAACAGGTCTCTCGCCGCAGCAACACCGTGCTTATCGACGGTGCCGCGCTGCCCGAAGGGGTCTACATCTTACGTGCGGTGGATGAACGTGGAACGGAACGCACAACGCGGGTAGCCTTCAACCGCTGACCGCCGGCCTCCACGCCTAGCCCGAACAGGGCGATATCGTATTTGATCGGATCCACTGGATCGAGCTTACGGAGCTGCTCCGTGAGCTCGATCACGCTTTTCCAATCGTCCTGTGTTCGCGTCAATAGACCCAGCTCACGCGCCATGCGGCCCGTGTGCACATCCAAAGGGACATGCAGTGCCGAAGCCGGGATCAGCTTCCATAAGCCCAGATCGATGCCACGGTCCGCAGGGCGCACCATCCACCGCAGGAACATGTTGATGCGCTTTGCGTTACTGCCTTTGGACGGATCCGCTACGTGCTTTTCAGTGCGCGGTTGATGCGTCGGCTCAAAAAAGCGCTGCTTGAGACGAGCAATGGCCGTGGACATGTCGCCAAGCTCCCCGTTGATCAGAAAGGCCTGCTCCATTCCGCCGTGGGCCATGTTAAGGTGACGCAGGCCACGGATGAAATGCCGGGCATCGATGCCATTGAACGTGCGGTGCACGAAGCGATCGAGCCGGGACAGGTCCTGATCGGTGGCGTTCATCACAAAGTCGTGCGGCGCCTCATCCATCAGTCGCACCATCTGCTGCGCATTGGCGATGATGGTCTTCCGCTGGCCCCAAGCGATGGTAGCCGTGAGGAAACCGATCAGTTCGGCATCCTTTCGGTCGTTGAACGATCGGGGGATGTGTATGGGATCGTCAATGATGAACTCGGGACGCGCCAATCGATCGTAGGCATCATCTAGAAGAGCCTTCACGTTCAACAACGAAGAACGTGGCTTCACTGCCACAGCCCGAGGATCAGGCCATACAAGGTGAACTGTACCACATGGTATCCCCCGTCGATGAGCAGGAGCACCATGGGCTTGTTAGCGAACTGATAGTTGATGCCGAAGCTGGTGGCGGCGATGCCCAGGCCGCAGACGAAGCCATGGTGCAGGCAGTACATCAGCGAATGGCCGTCGTGCCCGAGCACAATGGCGAACGCATACGCCGCGATCCATGCAAAGAGAAAGGCCAGTCCGAACACCTGCGCTGGATGTTTGGCACTTTCCTGCCTAGGCACATCGGGGTCGAGCCCGTTGGCCCGCGCCCATGGCCGCAGGAACATCGCCTTGGAATACCAAGGGCCTCCAACGATGAATATGCTCGCCGCGGACGTTAGGATGGCCAGGTGGTTCATGTTCAATAATAGTTGATCAGGTTCAAGATCACGAGGGCCGAGTATTGCACCGCGAAAAAGCAGAACAACAAGTTCATACCGTAGCCGCCCCACTTGAACACCGCGCCAGAAGGGATCTGATACATCGGGTAGTAGGCGAATTGCGTGATCACCTTGCCCACCCAGTAGGCCGCGATAAGACCGGTTAGCGCGATCGCCAGTGATGATCCATTCTTGAGGTCATCCGGGAGCAGGATGGCGATCAGGCCAAATGCGAAGTTCAATCCGACGATGTAGCGACCATACGTCTTGGCGATCTGCTGGTTCAAGGGCTTCAGCTTGCGCACGTCGGTGTACCAGTCGAACACCCGGTGACGGATGTACGGGTACACAAGTGCTGTGAAGATCTGCCCCACACCACCGGCGATGATGAACGCGTTGGGAATGACCGGTGTTGACATCGGACCGCTCAGTGCCTGAAGGAGGGCATCTCCATCACTTCATATCCGTCCAGGCTGAAGACCGACGCGTCCACCGCGCCGAGCTTAAGTTCCTTCATGTAACAGATCATCTTGTCGCCGCTCTTCGCATCCACCCACTCGTATTCCAGCGGAAAGCCTTCCACGCCCTCATAGTTCTTCACGCCTTGCTCGTTCCCGTGTTGGGCCATGTTGCGCGTCATATCCTCGAACGGCGCCTTGATTTCCTTTGCCACCCAGCCGGTCCACGTGCCATCCTCGCTCTTCACGATCACCTTGGTGCATGTGTGCCCTTCGATGGACTTCGTCTCGTTGGTCACGGTGATCTCCGGAACTTTGCCCGCATCTTTCGGTTCTTCGCTTATCGTCAACTTCTTCTTCTTGCTTTTCATCGCCATCTTCTTGCCGTCCTCATCGGTCATCAACGTGTACGTCCATTTGCCTTTCAGGTCGGTCAACGTACTCATGTCCCGGCCTTTTGTTTTTCCATCCTCAACGGAAGGCATTTCCATCTTGTTCAAGATCATGTCCTCCTTGCTGTAGTAGCGCATGATCATGGGGCTGTGCTCTCCTTCCACGCCGCTTTTGTACATGTGCATCTCCATACGGAAGCTGCCGATGAACGCGTTCGGCACATAAGGGCTTGTGTCATCCTCGATCTTGGCATCGCCTCCCATACGTTCCTGGATCATCTTGTTGATGTCCACCTGCGCGCTGACGATCGTTGTGATGAGCAATGCTGAAAGTAGGAGAGGGCTTCGCATGTATATCGGTGTTGGTGGACGAAAGTTATTGGTCCTTGACCGATCGCGGAAGTCCAGTATGCCACACCCTGAACGCGCCTGGGTCAGGCACCGCCAGTGGTTCGTGGTTGCTTGAACATCAGATATCCGAAGAGCGCAGCCAAAAGAGCATAGCTCGCTGTCATGGTCCAACGGGCCATGTCGAAGGAAGATCCCAGCGGCACTTTCAGCAGTAACAAGGCGACCATGGTGAAATGGACCAGGTTGCCGAGCACGATGGGGCGACCGTAGATGCCGCCAAGCAGTGTTCCCTTGGCCATCCAATTCATCAGTGCAAAGCCGCAATATAATGCACCGCACAGTTGCGCTAGGGTCACTTCAAAGGTGGCGGCATCATTGTCGAACCGGCGAAGGATCTCTTCTGGCGCGAAGGTGAGTGCAAGGCCGATCACGGCCATGAACGCGGCGCTGGCGATCATTAGGTAGCGGGTGGGCATGGGTCGAATTGCTTGCAGATCACATCCTCCAGCATCGTATGGTTCAGTCCGCCATGTCGGCCAGTTCCTCGTAATGCACCCCGATCATGGCAGCGTAGCTACCCGCGTATTGTTCGGCATTGTACTACCCACGTTCACCAGGATCGGATCGCGGTCGTTGTTAGCACCAGTGTATTTCACCATGCCATCCATGTTCACATCATCCCGCCAGTAGCCAACCACCGAAGCGTTGGGTGTTGTGCTGCCCACGCGCATAAGGATCGGATCACGATCGTTGCCCGCTCCGGTGTAGCCCACTGTTTCGTTGAAGGTCACATCACCAGCCGCAAGCACCATCACACCGCTCACGTTCTTGCGCGCATCGTTGTCGTATACCTGCGTGGTGGGCAACGTGAAGTCCACCGTGGCGATGCCCGTGCTTCCATAAGCGACCAGCGTGGCTGTCGATAGCATCACGGGCAAGTGGTTCCGCGGCTTCACCGCCACGCAATAGTTGCCGGAGGCAAGGCCGCCGAAGCCCACGGTGCTCACGCCATCGAGATCCACGATATCCCCATCGCGCTGCAACAGCACGGTGCGCGTGGCTGCCACCGTTCCCGGTGATGCGCCCGGTCGCATCTCCATGATCACCCAGTCCACGATCGCATTGTTACCGGTGACCGCGAGCATGGGTGATCCGATCGACATCCCCGGATCATGACCGGTCTCGTTGTAGCCCATGGCAGCGTAGGGGTCCGTTATCGGGAAGGAGGGAAGGGTGCGCAATGCATCGTTCATCGTACCGCCGCTGAACGGACCTTCCAACAGCACGCGGGCGTTTACGCGGGACGTTCCATTGATGCGCGCGATGCGATTGCGGCCGGTGCCGTTGTAGCCGGTGAACAAGCCGCCGACCAGGATCTTGCCATCGGGTTGTACGGTGATGGCATACACCGCATCGTTCATTCCGGTTCCCGGGTCGAGGTCAGTGTCCAGCAGCCCTTCCCGGGTTATGCGCGTGAAGCGTAACCGGGATACACCATCATACGACGCGAAGTTGCCCGCGATCAGGATCCTTCCGTCCGGTTGGAGGGCGACGACTTCCACATCGTTGCCCGGTCCCGCGTTGGTTGCAACAAAACTCTGATCCAAACTGCCATTGCTGTTCACCCGGGCCAGCACATGCCATTGCATGCCGTTGAAACTGGTGAACAGGCCCACCAGAACCACCTTCCCATCCGGTTGCAGGGCCAAGTCCCTCACGTAAGGGGTCACGGATTGATGGGCAACGCCGGTGCCGACATCGAACGTGGGGTCCAAGCTGCCGTTCGCGTTCAGTCGCGCGATGTGACCTGTCGTGGTACCGTTGTAATTGCTGAAGTGTCCACCGATCACCATCTTGCCATCAGGCTGCAAAGCGATCGCGAAGAGCTGGACCTCACTGATGGCTGGACCTGTGCCTGTGCCGGGGTCGAACGTAGCATCCAGGGTCCCGTCGGTGTTCAACCGCGCGATGTCGTTGCGTGATGCGCCGTGATAGGTGCTGAAACCACCGCCGATCAGGATTTTGCCATCGGGTTGCAGGACCACCGTGCGGATGAAACCGGTCTGGACCGTATCGAGAGCAAAGCTGCCATCCAAGCTGCCATTTCCGTTCAGCCGGAACAGCTTGCCCGTAGTGATACCGTTGCAATGGGAGAACGCGCCTGCGACCAGGATCTTCCCATCCGGCTGTACGGCGATCCTGTAACTGGTCCCATCCGTACCGGACCCCGCGCTGAAGCTGCCGTCCAATGCGCCGTTGGCGGTCAACCGTGCGAGGGTGTTCGCCTCTCCGCCGTTGAAGCCCCTGAAGGTCCCGCCGATCAGGATCTTTCCATCGGGCTGGAGCGCAATGGCTCTAACGCCCCCCTTGGCCCCCGTTCCGATGTTGTAGGCGTTATCAAATCCGCCATTAGCCTCAAGTCGTAACAGACCCCTGCGCGACATGCTGGTCCAGTTCGCGAAGGCACCGCCAACGATCAGCTTGCCATCGCTCTGGAAGGCGATGCTCGTCACGTTGGAACTGAGGGTCATACCGGCGTTGAAACTCAAGTCCGTCGTGCCATTGGCATTCAACAATACCAAGTGGTCGGCATCCAAGCCGCCGTAGGTATCGAAGGAGCCGCCCAAGAACACCTTTCCATCCGATCGTTGGGTCAGCGTGATCACGGTGCCATTCGCACCGGTGCCGGGTACAAAACCCGTATCCAGCGCACCGCTCGTGGTCAAGCGCGCGATGCGCATACGCCCAACGCCGTTGCAGGTGGTAAAGTCACCGCCCACCATGATCGTCCCATCCGACAGGCGCAAGGCGCAGTTGACGGTGGCGTTCATGCCCGTTCCCGGATCGAATCCGGTATCGATCGTGCCGCTCGCGTTCAAGCGCGCGATCCTGTTGCGCTGCGCGCCGCTGAAGCTGGTGAACGTTCCGCCGATGATGATCTTGCCATCGGGTTGTAGCGCGATCGTATTGATGCCCACGTTGGGTCCTGTATTCCCACTGAAGCTGAAGTCCACGGTGCCGTCCGCAAGCACCCGCGCGATGCGGATCTTCGAAAAACCGTCATACGTCGTGAAGGGTCCCGCGATCAGTATGCGACCGTCGGGCTGCAAGGCCATGCATGTGATCGTGGAGTTCGGGCCGGGCGCCGGGGCGAAGCTGCCGTCCAAACTGCCATCTGCGTTCAAGCGCGCGATATTGGGCACGGCCACGCCATTGTAGCTGGTGAAACTCCCTGCGATGAGGATCTTGCCATCCGGTTGCAGCGCAAGCGCCCGGATCGTCCCGCTCGCGCCTGCTCCAAGGGGATTGAACGAGTCGTCCACTTTGCCGTTCGTATTCACGCGGGTCACACGGCCCACCTGCTTCCCGTTGTAGCGGTCGAAATCACCCGCGATCATCGCCTTGCCATCCGGCTGTACCGCACACCCGTAAACGATGCCGCTGGTGCCATCCCCGTTCTCGTAGCCGATATCGGTGGCGTTGAACGTCAGGTCCATCGCGCCTTCTTGAGCCGTGGCTGTGTGGAATGGACAAAGGATAGTGATGGCGGCAGCTAGCGCCTTGGCGGAGAGAGAATGCATGGGTGGTGGGGATGAGGACCTTCGCAAGATAAACGCACAAAACCGGGTGGAGGTTGGGTCCCTTAGATCACCCCGTCCCGCATCACCAACTTCCGGTCCGCCA
>JBKJNF010000264.1:0-3153 GCA_046596155.1 Flavobacteriales bacterium
CTGTTGAAATTCGGCAACCATATTCCCTTGAATGATCCCCACTACACCGTCTGGCAGACAACCCACCCCTGGCGCGATAAGCTCGCGGTAAGCACCTTCGCAGACTATGATCCCGCAGCTGCACCCACGGCGCTGCCCGCACCACCGGCGAACTACTACAGCTGGTTCGGCGCCGGCGGCGAGGTTTACCGCGAATACACCCTCCGAGACCAGAACGATGTGCCGGTGGCCAATGCGTTGGCGACGGTGCCTTGGTTCTATCACCTTACAGGAAGTTTGGATGACAATGAGGGTGAGCCCGTTTGGGACCGCAATCCGTCCGACGCTGCTGGTCACACCACGATACGCAAACCACCACTTTGGGCGGGCTACGATGCACCTGCTGCAAAAGACTTGAAGCTGGAGTTCGCTGGTGGGCCTTCTTTACCATATGGGATTGGACAATGGCCAGCAACAGGCAGTACCATTGATGCGCTCGTGCGTAAGCGGCTGTACTTCACTCATACCGAACAGAATGTTTTGGTACCCATTGGTTCCTACCGTGACTTCCGGGCCTGGAGTGCGCTTACTGTGCTCGGGTCCGTCGTTGAAGGCGACGGCACAACGGGAGGGGTGGCCAATATGCATGCCCGGGATGAGGTGCATCTGGGCACTGAATCGCACATCCAAGCGGGCAGCGAGGCGCATCTGTATACCGACTGTACGTTCCTGGCCTGTGAAGAGGTGATCGCTGGCATGCAGATGGAGGGCCAACATTCCCGCGTGGTAAGCCCCACCGCGAACAAGAGCACCTCGCGCGCCCAGGTTGAGCTTCGGTTCGAACGATCGGTCGCCACAGCGTATGCGCGGCCGAACCCCTGCACCACCGAACTCTGCATCGGGTACTCGCTCCCGAACGCCGCGTACGAAGTGCTGGATAACCAAGGCGCAGCCGTATTGAGCGGGGCAATGGCCGGGGTCTCCGCAGTACTGAGCACAGCGCACCTACCCGCAGGCCAATACACCCTTCGCGTGTGGGCCGGTACCGACAGCATGGCCATTCCCTTCACCAAACTCTAGCCGCATGAAACGCATAACGGTAATGGCCTTGGTCGCGTTTGTCCTGAAGGTGCATGACCTCTCCGGGCAACAACCCGTTTGGTTGAACCACTACGGTAATGGAAGTCCAGGGAACTCACCGCTCCACCTTGTCCACGATGGTGCCGCCTCGCTGTATGGGACTGGCACACTTGCCGAACAACCGATTTTGATCAATGGGCAGGCTTATGAACCACTAGGCTCCAGGGATGTATTGCTGATCAAGCTGGATACTGCCGGCCAGGTGCAATGGGTGCGCACAGCAGGTGGTTCTTGCCCTCCACAAGATTTAGAGTACGCCACCGGCATCACGTGCGACCCCCAGCTACAGCATGTGATCATTTATGGTCAGATGAACTGCGCACAGACCATTTTCGGCACGCACGCCGTGAACGGGTCAGGTGGATCCAATGCGACCGATGCGTTCATTGCCGCTTACGATAGTGCGGGTGTGTGCCTATGGGCCAAAGCCGTGAACGGATTCGACGTAAATGCGCGAAAGACGCTCGTGGATGACAACTCCGCTGTGTTCCTTTTCGGCCATGCCACAACGATGGGCGCTACCTTTCAAGGACCGCCTAACCTTCCGGTCGCGGATGGCGGTTTCATGGCCAAGTACGCTTCTGATGGATCCCTCCTCTCCGCCGATAGGCTGCTGACGAATGGCGAGATCCACGATGCGGTCTGGTATTCACCGACGGAATGGATCCTGAGCGGGCTAGGCTATACAGGTGCTACGCTCAACGGACCAAGCATTGGGATCAATGCGCCGCTGGGCGGTGGATGGCTTGCCCGGTGCGATACCGCAGGCAGTCTCACTTGGGCCTTGCCCTTCAACTCGAGCAACACAGCGCTGCTGTTTCGTACACAAGTCATGCAATCTGGAGACATGATCTCCTTTGGCATATTCAAGGATAGCCTGTTCGTTGCCGGTGATACCTTGACGGGGCCACTTTCGCGTTTCACGCCCTTTCTGGTCCGGGTAGCTGCGAACGGTGACCTACAGTGGTTGCGGGCCATAGGGTCCAGCGAACAAGCCTTCCTCGTTGATCTGGAACTCGGACCCGATGATGATGTATATGCAATGGGTCGATTCAAGAGTGACGCGCAGCTTCCTGGTGTTCTGCTCGAGGCGTCAAGTTCCTGGAACTCCTTCATCGCCCGCTTCGATCCCACGAATGGCCATTGCGAGGCTGCCTACCACTATGGGCCGTGTGCCTTTGGCTCGGGCTCCGTGGTGCCCACTACCCATGGCCTATACGTTTCTGGGGAATTCGATTCGACCATGGTCATCGGCACGTATGCGTTGGAGGCGAGCCAATATGGCGCTAAGGATTTCCTATTGATGAAGTTCGACAGCCTATCAGGATTCACCGGGATCAGCGCCATGCCCTTGCAGCAAGGCAACCTGCACATCTACGCCAACCCGAACAAGGGCACGTGCACCATCGACCTTCCCACGACTCTACGCCTTAGCGATGATCTGGTACTCTCCATTGTGGACCAGACCGGTCAAGTAGTACAGCGCATGCCCTTGCGGTACACCATCGTGGGCGTGGCCATTGATATTCGCGCCCAGGCCACAGGCATCTACCACGTGGAGTTGGGGGATGGAGCGCAACGGTATACGGGAACCATTGTATTCGAGTAGTTAGGCCGCCATGCGCACATGTCCGGCATGGGCACATGTCCGGCATGGGCACATGTTCGCATATCCACATGCCCACCTGGCCCCTGTTCAGATGTTCGTTGCTTTGCAGCGCATGCAATTCTCCCACGTCATTGGTCAGGCGCCGCTGAAGGCGAAGCTCATCGGCAACGTGCGCGAGGGCCGCGTGCCGCATGCGCAGTTCTTTCTGGGTCCGCGCGGCAGTGGTTGTTTGCCCCTGGCCTTGGGCTATGCGCGCTACCTCTTGTGCCAGCAGCCGGGCGCGGCGGATAGTTGCGGCACTTGCCCGAGCTGCCTCATGGTGGCCAAGCTGGCGCACCCGGACCTGCACCTGATCTTCCCGATCTTCCTGAGCGAGAAACAGAAGACCTGCGAGGTGTTCGTTGCGGAGTGGCGGTGGCTGGAAT
>JBKJNF010000325.1:0-3620 GCA_046596155.1 Flavobacteriales bacterium
CGAGCATGGGTCTGATGGGGTCCGCCACCTTGGCTGCGCTGCCCGCACCGCGCAGCGTGAACCGCTTCGGCGATGCCAGGACCGCTGAAGCGGTTCACGCTGCGCGGTGCGGGCAGCGCAGCCAAGGTGGCGGACCCCATCAGACCCATGCTCGCCTCGCACGATATACCGGCCTTCGATGATGCCGATTGGATCTTCGAGATCAAATGGGACGGCTATCGCGCCGTGGCGGAAACGGGCGGCAAGGACGTGCGACTTTACTCGCGCAACGGACTTTCCTTTCTGGACGCGTACGGTGCGATCGCGGAGGAACTACGGAACGTGAAGCACACGATGGTGCTGGATGGCGAGATCGTGGCACTGAACGACAAGGGCCGTCCCGACTTTCAGTTGCTGCAACATGCCGCGTTGGAAAACGCCACCCACCTCGTGTATTACGTCTTCGACCTCTTACAACTGAACGGTCAGGATGTGACCCACCTCCCCTTGTTGCAACGCAAGCAACTGCTGCGCGCTGCACTGAAAGATGGCGTGCATGTGCGCTATTGCGATCATGTGAAAGAGCGCGGCAAGGACTTCTTCCGCAAAGCGGTGGAACAGGACCTGGAAGGCGTCATCGGCAAGCGCGCGGACAGCACGTACGCTACCGGAGTGCGTAGTAAGAGTTGGGTGAAGATCAAGAACCACAAGGGACAGGAGGCGGTGATCGGCGGTTACACCGCACCGCGCAATAGCCGCAAACATTTCGGCGCGTTGCTGTTGGGTGTATACAAAAAGGGCCTGTTGAAATATGTAGGCCACACCGGCACCGGCTTCGATGAGCGCACCTTGGATGAACTCATGCGGGCCATGAAGCCCCTCGTGCGCACTACTTCGCCGTTCAGCACGAAGGTCGACGCCAACATGCCGCCGGTGTGGGTGGCGCCGAAGCTGGTGTGCAACATCAAATTCACGGAGTGGACGCGCGATGGATACATGCGCCATCCCGTGTTCATGGGGCTGCGGAAGGACAAGAGCGCGCGCGCAGTCAGCAAGGAGCCTACACCAAAAAAGAAGGCCATGGCCACGTCCCCTCTGCCCAAAGCCACTACCCGAGCGGAACGGAACGTGACCGGGAAGAGGGCCAAAGGAACGCCTGCAGATGGATCCAATGCGCGGGATGTCAAGGTGGGCCGCAACACCGTCCACCTCACCAATCTCAACAAGGTCTTCTGGCCTGAGGAGGGCATTACGAAAGGCGATGTGTTGCGCTACTACGAGCAGATAGCCCCGCTCCTACTACCGCATTTGAAGGATCGACCGCAGTCGCTTTTCCGCACGCCCAATGGCGTGAAGGGCCCCGGCTTCTTCCAGAAGGATGCGGGAGGGAGCGCACCGGAATGGGTGCCGTCGATCAAGATCCCGTCGGACAGCCGAGGTGGTGCGGACATCGACTATCTCCTATGCAACGATGTGGGTACGCTGCTGTACATGGCGAATCTGGGTTGCATCGAACTGAACCCCTGGTCCTCACGCAAGCAACACCTGTTGAAGCCCGACTACTTGGTAATGGATCTGGACCCCAGCGAACGCAACGGCTTCGATCACGTGGTGGAAGCCGCCCTCGCCGTGAAAGTGGTGCTGGACCGCATCGGTGCGAAGGGATACTGCAAAACCTCGGGCTCCACTGGTCTGCATATCTACATTCCTACCGGTGGGCGCCATACCTACGCGCAGCTCGCCCCCGTGGCGTTGGACATCATGCGCGTGGTGAACCGGTTGTTACCGAAGACCACCACGTTGGAACGCTCCCTCACAAAGCGCGACAAGCGGAAGATCTACTTGGACCATTTGCAGAACCGCAAAGGCCAAACGATCGCCAGCGTGTACTGCTTGCGGCCCAAGCCCGGCGCTATGGCTAGCACACCGCTCGCCTGGAAGGAGGTGAAGCGTGGACTCGACCCACAAAAGTTCAACATCCGCACCGTGCCTCAACGTGTGGCGCGGATCGGTGATCTGTTCCAAGACATGGCCAAAGAAGGCTTCCTACTTACGTCAGTGCGAAAGGCGTTGGCCGGATTGCTGGGTGAATGATCCCGCTCGCGTTGCAACAATGGATGGACGTGTAACAAATTCCACAGTTTGTAGCACGGATCCCACTTCCCGACAGCGTGTAGACCGGCCCTGAAATGCATGTCCGCTTGTGCTGGCGCGGTCGCCGCGAATTCTCGCGATCTGGCCTGCTATTCGGATCGTACGTACCTGCACCCGAATCCATCACCACCATGCCCACTCCATCGAACACTCTCGCATCACCCGCCCGACCAGTCCTGCGCTACGGCGCCGTTCAGCTCGACGAGTTCCGCACGATCATCCAGCAAAAGCTCACTGATTCCCGGCTCACTTCCGAACAGCTGGAATCCACCTTGCTGCTGGACCGCAGCAACGGCACCGATGATACGTACCATCATCTCGACCTGATCGAAGGCGGACAGGAATCCTTGGAGCGGGAAGAGGCAGCTCGGATGCTGGATCGCCAGAAACAATTCCAGCAACAACTGTCCAACGCGCTGGCCCGCATCGAGCAGGGCACCTATGGCATTTGCCGGGTCACCGGTCAGTTGATCCCGGTTGAACGCTTACGCGCAGTGCCCCACGCCACGCTGTGCATGGAGGCCAAAAAAGCAGAACGTTAACGGTCGACCATTGAACACACAGGGCCGGGGAGTTCCCCGGCCCTGTGCATTTCATTCGGGTAGATCGCACGCTACGATTCGATCTTCTCAAAGGTCTTGCGCAGCTCCTTGATGCGGTCCAAGTTCGTCTGCACCTTGCTGCGCTGGCTGGTGGCCAGGGCGCGGGTGGCAGCACCCAGATCGTCCGGCTTCAGCACCTCGTCATAGCGCATCAACAGGTACTCCTCCCCTCGCTCACATTCGCTGAGCACGTTGGCGTTATCGCTTTTGGTGAGCGAGTCGCGCAGGTCCATCCACGCGCGGTGGAGGTCGCCCTTGATGGTACCCCCTTCGCTCGGGGTCTCGTCGGGCTCCAGCTGGCGAAGCAGTGTATGCACTTCCGCCTCCAGGCCTACGCGTTCCGCAGCGAAAGCGGCGAGGAGGGTTTTCGTAGGCACGTTCTCTAACCGCTCGCAGGCTTCCATATAGCCCTTGCGGCTATCCACCAACAGATCGTGTATGTTGTGCAGGCCGGTGATGTCTTCGTTGGTTTCCATGGTGTTCGTTGTTTCCATGTGCTGCACCAAGAAGAGGACCGATCTGGAGATCGCCGGAGCACGGGCATTCGTCCAGATCGGAATGGAAGATCATTCTACACTTCGGGTAGCATCCACCTCGGATTAAAACCAGTTCTC
Source organism: Flavobacteriales bacterium (assembly GCA_046596155.1). Taxonomy (GTDB): domain Bacteria; phylum Bacteroidota; class Bacteroidia; order Flavobacteriales_F; family PHOS-HE28; genus PHOS-HE28. The sequence goes on from JBKJNF010000325.1 coordinate 3,350, forward strand.
CCTCTTGCTGATCGATCGCTCGATCAGCTATCAACCCAACGTTCTCCCCTCCTGCTGATCGATCTCTCGATCAGCAGGAGGGGCTAGGGGTGGTTTCCGCGTGGCTGTTTCAATGCACCCTCACCCCCATCCCCTCTCCCGAGGAGAGGGGGGAATGTACCCTCACCTCCGGCCCCTCTCCCAAGGTGAGGGGGGAATGCGCCCTCACCACTGCCTGCTGATCGATCGCTCGATCAGCAACAAACCAATGTTCTCCCCTTGTGCTGATCGA
>JBKJNF010000337.1:0-18917 GCA_046596155.1 Flavobacteriales bacterium
ATCAAACGTGCCCAAGTGGAACCACGCATTCTGGTGGATCCATACGCCTTCGTCATGCGGGTCCGGTGAGAGGATCTGCTGCAGGCGATCATGGCGCTGTTCGGGGTCCAGGCTGACCTGGCCGTAGCGCGGCGTCACGTTCCGCTCGTTGGGGAAGATCCAGATCTGCAGGAACTTCACGGGGGCGAGCAGGCTGTTGTTGTATTCGCTGTGCGCAATACCGGTACCGGCGCTCATTACTTGCACATCGCCATGACGGATCACGGTGGTGTTGCCCATGCTGTCCGCGTGCTTTAGGTCGCCTTCCAGCGGAATGGAGATGATCTCCATGTTCTCATGCGGGTGCGTGCCGAAGCCCATGCCGGCGGCCACGGTGTCGTCGTTGAGTACGCGCAGCACGCCGAAGTGCATGCGTTGTGGGTCGTGGTAGTTGGCGAAACTGAAGCTGTGGTGGCTGTTGAGCCAGCCATGGTCGGCATGCCCGCGAGTGGAGGCTTTGTGAAGGACGTAATCCATGGTCGCGCTCGGTAACGGGCACAAATGTCCGGCGTCACGCCCGAGGCTCACATGAACCAGTTCAAGGGCCCATGGGGGCAACCCTTGCGCTGGGGCAGGAAGCGATATCTTTACGCCCCCTTCACATGGCGAAAACCACCACCCCTGCTGCCATCGACCTGAACGAGCTGATCCTGCTCGATGAAAAGGCCACCCGCCAGTTCGTGCTGAATGTCGGCGACCAGCGCGCCCGCATCGAGTACGACCACCAAGGCGACCGGATCTTTCTCACTCGCACCGACGTGCCCAAACAATTGGCCGATGGGGATGTTCACCGCGTCCTCACGGAGAAGACCCTTACACACGTGGAAGAGCGCAAGCTGAAGTTGGTGCCCCTCTGCCCGCGGGTGAAGGACTACCTGCGCCAGCACCCCGCATGGCAGCGGCTACTGCTCAAGGGGGTGCAGCTGCGCTGATCGTTCAGTGAGCAGGGTTCCTTAGGCACAGGCTGGTCATCTTACCACCACGTCACCCAGCGAAGCACTCAGGCTAGCAAGTCCGAGCTTGATCTGCTTGGCATCCCAATCCAGCCCGTCATACTCCTTGGCGGGCAACGAGGCCCCACGGTCGTCAAAACGGGTCCAAGTTCCGAACTTCTGTCCGTTCACGTAGTCCCCTTCGGCGCGCAGCGTACCACCTTCATCGTAGTAGCGGAAGTGGCCGTTGAGCACCTTGCCGTATGGGTCGCTGCTGCCGCCGGTCATCAACACACGGCCATCAGCCTATACAATTCTCATCAAATAACCGTTGGTCATCGGGGTTATCTCACGGATGAACAGCGCTTCCTGCTTGGAGGCGCAAGGCTCGAACCGGGCATTCACCAGATCAATGCGTTCGGGCTTTGCCACCACTGCCTTAGGCGGGGTACGACGATAGGAGTTGAAGAACTCGGTCTCCACCTGCGCCAAGGGTTCCGACTGCGCGTGTGCCGAAGTCAGGGTCAACACAAAGGTTGATGCGGTGAGGAGGTTCTGGAGTTTCATGGTCGTGGCGTTCTTTGTCTACACCGTATATGAATCTATCGTGCCGATCGGCTATTTGGTCGACATATCCAGCGATATCAAGGGTTTCAGACGATGTGATTGGACGGAGATCCACTTGATGGGGGGAATGCTGCGCCCCATGATCGTGGTCCCATTAGTGGAATTCGCCCCACATCCACACTTTTTGAACAACCGCGATCCGCCCTTCCATATGCGACAATTCTTCCCACGCACTGTGGAAGCTCTTGCCCACCATGTGAATTGATGGCCACGGCGAACATCCTTGCCCTCAGGGATTGAGGGCCGCGGTCCGGAGTTTGACCACGGGCTTGCAAACCCCCATTGAACCATGAGACCCGTTGATCCCATTGCACGAAGCTTCAGCTTCTTTCTCCCCATCAGCCTGATCGCAATCCTGGCCGTGCGCTGTTCCAACAATGAACCCAGCGGCAGCAGCGATAGTGTCGACGCGATGGATCACAACGAACGTCCTATGGACGGTACCAGCACTATGGATCAGAAAGACCATACTGCTAATGCGAACATGGATACCGACCAGAACGGGACTGCTGTTTCCGTTGATGTGAAAGACGAATTGTATTACGAACGCCCAAGCGCCACAATGACCCCGGCCGAAGAACGTGTATGGGCCACTACCGACATGAGCCGCTTGCGTGCTGCACTTGTAGCTGACCTGGAGGAAGTGCGGGACCGCCTGAACGTTGGCAGCAGCCCGGCTCCTCAGCACGATAAGGATCAGGCCTTGGCCGCAGACCTGGCCCAAGGGCTTGAACGGGTCGACCGCGCAATGGTGGCTCTCAATGCGAGCACTGATGCCACTTGGGGTTCTGTACGTGAGAGCCAATTGAAGGAGGTGGCGGACGTGCGCGAATGGATGCGCGGCTACCGCAAGGACCACGTAATGGCGAAGAAGTGATCGCCTAAGCAGCGTACAGCGTGAAGCCCCGGATCCTCGCAAATGCGCGATGTTCCGGGGCTTCGCATGTGTGGGAGATGGTCCGCGGGATGGATCGCAGAACGAACTGGTCGGCACACAGGCTCCGTCTTCTCCAGGCCTGAACCAGGCAGATGCCCGCCTCCAAGCCACACATTCTACCTTCGCTGCCCCTTGGGAGCAGGCATTGGATGATCCGATCGTCTGTCCTTCTGATCATCCATCTACATGTCCGTACGAGTCCGCTTCGCTCCCAGCCCCACCGGCCCCCTGCACATGGGCGGTGTGCGCACTGCCCTGTACAACTACCTCTTTGCCCGCAAGCATGGCGGGCAGTTCCTGTTGCGCATCGAGGATACCGACCAGGCGCGCTTTGTGCCCGGCGCTGAAGAATATATCAAAGCGTCGCTGGAATGGTGTGGCCTGGTGCCCGATGAAAGTCCGTGGGTCGGCGGCCCCGATGGTCCGTATCGCCAGAGCGATCGCAAAGCACTTTACAAGCAATATGCCGATGAGCTGATCGCTAACGACAAAGCGTATTATGCCTTCGACACGTCCGAGGAACTGGAGGCCATGCGTGAGCGGTTGAAGGCCGCAGGTGTGGGTGCCCCGGCGTACAACGCAGTAACGCGTGAGCACATGAAGAATTCGCTCACGTTAAGCGCGGATGAAACAAAGGAGCGCCTGGAACGGGGCGATGAACACGTGATCCGCCTCAAGGTGCCACGCCATGCCGAAGTGCGCTTCGAGGACATCATCCGTGGCTGGGTAGTGGTCCACAGTGCCAACTTGGATGATAAGGTGCTGTTCAAAAGCGACGGCATGCCCACCTACCACTTGGCCAACATCGTGGATGATCACCTCATGCGCATCACGCACGTGATCCGCGGGGAGGAGTGGCTGCCCAGCGCGCCCATCCACGTGCTCATCTATGAGGCCTTCGGTTGGGAGCGCCCGCAGTTCGCCCACCTGCCCCTGATCTTGAAACCCGATGGCAACGGCAAGCTGAGCAAGCGCGATGGTGACCGGCTGGGCTTCCCGGTCTTCTCCTTGAACTGGACCGATCCCGCAACCGGCGAAAAAAGCAGTGGCTACCGAGAGCGTGGCTACTTCCCCGAGGCCTTCATCAACATGCTGGCCCTGCTGGGTTGGAACCCCGGCACCGACCAGGAGATCATGAGCATCGCGGAACTCACCGACCTGTTCGAGCTGGAGCGCGTGCACAAGGGTGGCGCCAAGTTCGATCCGGAGAAGACCAAGTGGTTCAACCAGCAATACCTGCGCATGCGTCCCGATGCCGAACTGGGCGCGCAGCTCCTGCCCAAACTCATGGCACTGGGCATCGAGTCCACCCTCGCACGAGCCACGCAGGCCGCCGCATTGTTGAAGGAACGCGCCACCTTCGTGGACGACATGCTCGAGGGCACCTACCTGTTCACCACGGGCTCGCCCTTGATCGACAACGCGGTTGCCAGCGAGGAGCTGAAGAAGCGCTGGAAGCCCGAAGCGGCCCCGGCCATCGAGGATTTTTTGTTGAAGCTGGAGCGCATCCGCGACTGGACACCGGTCGGGATCGAGGCGGCGTTCAACGAAATGCTCGCCGAAAAAGGAATGAAGATCGGTCAGGTGATGCCCATCTATCGGCTCTTCGTGGCCGGTCGCATCCAAGGGCCCGGCATGTTCGACGTAAGCACCTTGCTGGGCAGGGATGAAGTGGTGGCGCGTATGAGGGCTGGGCTGCAACTCTGCCGTCCATGAGCGCGATCGAGGTCAATGGCATCCGCGTGTATGCCTATCACGGCTGCCTGCCGGAAGAGGCACGCATCGGAGGACATTATCAAGTGGACATATCCGTACGCGGCGACTTCTCGGCCGCCGAACGTTCCGATGACCTCGCCGACACGATCGATTATGGGCGGGTGACCACGATCGTTCGCCATCAGATGGCCGAGCGCAGTCGGCTTATCGAGCATGTGGCCCTGCGCATGCTGAATGCCTTGAAAGCCGAATGGCCGGGCGACCTAGCGTGGACGTTGCGCCTCACCAAAGAACATCCGCCGGTGCCCGGAGCTGTGGATCGCGTGGTGTATGTCTTGGAGGGGTAGTCATCGCGGCTCAGGCACCACCATCAACCACATTCTGCGGACAAGGCCGATCCAGCTATCTTCGCGGCCCACTCAACGGTCGCGTGGCCGAGTGGCTAGGCACAGCTCTGCAAAAGCTGCTACTGCGGTTCGAATCCGCACGCGACCTCGATCAGCTGATGCCCCGGTCTCCGGGGCATCGGTCATTTCAAGAGGTTGCTCGGCCGAGCTTGCTTGAGGGTGAAAAGCCGCTTGGAATGCCCCAGCAAGGCCGAAGAACGGGGTAGCTGATGATCGAACGCCCCCCAGCACAGGATACCGGACCATCCGCACGTGCCGTTTGCCAGTTGTCCCCACCCTTGCACGGAACTTGCGCACCGTGCCATTACCTTGCCATACCGATCATGACTTTGCGGCGTTATTCGCCTTGCTTTCGTCCCCCACATGCAGTTGATCCGAACCGTTCCTGCGCTTTGCGCCACTCTGCTGATCGCTTCCACCGGAAAGGCCCAAGTGGCCGTTGGACAATGGCGTGATCATTTCCCCTACCTGCAGACCCGCACCGTGGTGGAGGGCAATGGCGTAGCCTACTGCGCTTCGCGGAACGCGGTGTTCAGCTTGGATCCGGGCACGAATGAGATGGAGCGCTATACGAAGGTGAATGCATTGAGCGACGTGGACATTTCGGCCCTTGGTTGGAACCTAACGATGAACGCCTTGGTGGTCGGCTACTCCAACGGCAACATCGACCTGGTGATGGGCGAGCGGTCGGTGAATCTGGGCGACATAAAGCGCAGCAGCATCATCGGTGACAAGCGGATCTATTCGCTTGTGTCGCAAGGCGCCCTCCTCTATGCTACGTGCGGGTTCGGCATTGTGGTGCTTGACCTGGAGCGATTGGAGGTGAAGGACACCTGGCTCATCGGCCCGAACGCTGCGCAGTTGCAGGTGAATGCACTCACCTTCTATCAGGATTCCATTTATGCGGCCACGGAAACGGGTCTATACAGCGCCTGGCGGAACTCACCCAATCTGGCGGCCTTCACAAACTGGCACAAGCGCACCGACGTTCCGCGCCCCAATGGTCCCTTCAGCGATGTGGAAACGGTCGGTGGCCGCCTGTTCCTCAATTGGGATGTGGGCACACCCGGACTTGAACAGGACACCATCTACTATTGGGAGAATGGTTGGCAGCGCCTAGCCGATGCCTTCGGGCGGGACACGCGATCGCTTAGCGTGAATACCAACGGCGATCGGTTGGTGGTGGGAATGGCCTACGAAGCGAGGCAGTATGACAACACGCTCAACCGGGTCTTCCAGGCCAGCAGCGGATTCATACTGGACGGCGCCTGCGGCGAGGCCAATGGTGGCATATGGGTGGCCTCGGAGAACCTGGGTCTCGTGCGATGCACGTCACAAGGCACCTACACGTTCCATGCGCCCAGCGGACCGCGAAATACAGGATGTCTGCGGATGGATACCAAGGCTGGCTATTTGATGGCCGCCAGTGGTTCAGTGGGCGGCAACTGGACCAACACCTACAGCCACCAGGGTGTGCATTACTTCGCCGACCAGACTTGGCGGACCATTACCGAAGTGGACGACCCGCTGATGAACGGGGTGAACGGATTGGGCGGCGGCGCTGTGGATCAAATGGCCGTGGCGATGGACCCGGATGATCCCGGCCATGGCTTCACCGGAAGCTATGAGGAAGGTGTGCTCGAATGGCGCAATGGGGTGATCCAGACCATCTGGAACGCCACCAACAGCACACTGGGCCAACGTAACAACGAGAACTTCGGCGTGGTGGATGTGGCGGGCCTCGACTTTGATCAGGATGGGAACCTGTGGGTGTCCAATGCCAGCACGACCAAGCCCATCAGCGTGCTTACTGCAGGCGGTGCTTGGCGATCCTTCGACCCCGGCGGCGTCACAGCAGGCAACAACCTGGTGAGCGACATCATGGCGGCGCGCGAGAACAACCTGAAGTGGCTGGTGCGGCCGCGCGGGAACGGGCTGCTTGTGTTCGACGACGGTGGCACCATCGATGATGTGGGCGATGATCAGTTCAAGGTGATGACCACCTCCGAGAACCAGGGCAAGCTGCCCTCGCTGGAAGTGGCCTCCGTGGCCGAGGACCTCGATGGTGAAGTATGGGTGGGCACTGGCAAAGGGGTGGCGGTGTTCTACAACCCGGACGCCATTTTCAGCGGTGAGAACTTTGACTGCCAGCAGATCCTGATCGAACAGGATGGCAACGTGCAGATCCTGCTGGAGACCGAAGTAGTGAGCGCGATCGAGGTGGATGGCGCCAACCGTAAATGGCTGGGCACGCAGACCAGCGGCGCGTACCTGGTGAGTTCCGATGGCACGCAGCAGCTCGCCCACTTCACCGCGGCGAACAGCCCATTGCCGAGCAATGCGATCCTGAGCATCGCGGTCGACGGCCTTACGGGCGAAGTATTCTTCGGCACCGACCAGGGCATAATCAGCTTCCGCGGCGAAGCCATCGAAGGAGGTCTGTCGGCCTCGTGCGCAACGGTCTTTCCGAACCCGGTCCGTGAGACATATACCGGCCCCGTGGCGATCACTGGCCTGGTAGCCAACAGCGATGTGCGCATTACCGATGTTGCGGGCAACCTGGTATACAAGACGAATTCGTTAGGAGGCCAAGCCATCTGGCCGGGCACGGACCTGAGCGGGCAACGGGTGAGCACGGGAGTGTACCTGGTGCTCGCCACCGACCCCACGGGCTCTGCCACGTGCAACACGCGGGTGCTGGTGCTGCGCTGAGACCCAATATTCGCACATGCTCCACACCACGCGCGCGGTCGTGCTGCGCACGGTCAAGCACAGCGACAAGGGCACTGTGCTGAAGGCCTACACCGAAGCTTTCGGCATCCGCTCGTACATGGTGCGCATAGGATCGCGCAAGGACCGGCGTGAGGCGGCGCTTCAACCACTTTCACGCGTAGAACTGGTGGTGACGGAGACCGGTGATCGCGAAATGCATGCGGTGCGCGAGATCCGCGTATCCATGCCCTACCTGCGCCTGCATGTGGACCACGAGCGCGGCTTGCTGGCGCTTTTCACGCAGGAGGTGTTCTACCGCACACTGCGCGAAGAGGCACAGGATCCCGCATTGTTCGCCTTCGTGATGCAGGTATTGGAGGCCATGGACAGTGGCGAGGACCTCGCCAATTACCCGCTGGTCCTCCTCGTTGAATTGAGCCGCCACTTGGGTATCTGTCCGGCACCACCAGTTCAAGGAGAGGAGCGCTTCGACCTGCGGGAAGGCTACTTCTTCGCCGGTGATGCACCGCATGACCTGTGCCTCAGCGCCGACGTATCCGCAGCGTTCGCACAGCTGTTGACTGCGGACTTTGGCCACCCTTCCGCACGTATAACGGCAGCGGTGCGGCGTGCGCTACTCGACGGCTTGCTCACGTATTACCGCCTTCATGTCGAAGGCTTCGGTGAGTTGAGGTCGCTGGAGGTGTTGCGGGCCGTGCTCGGTGGCTGACCGGTCCCCTTGTCGCTTCAGAAAACATCCCCGCCGTGGCTTCTATCTTCCGCCCCCTTTGCAGTGAGCTACCGCCAGACCTGCATTCAGCCCATGCCATCCCAGAGCCTCCAGCCTCCCCAAGCCGATAAGGTCCCTCATGGGATCACGGCGCACGGCCATACCCGGACCGACGAATACTTCTGGATGCGCCTCAGCGAGGATCAACGCGAAGCGAAGACCCCCGATGCGCATACACAACAAGTGATCGACCACCTGAACAAAGAGAACGCATACGCCGATGCACTGTTGGCACCGGTGAAGCAACTGCGCGAGGACATTTTTTTAGAGATGAAGGCGCGGATCAAGGAGGAGGATCTTAGCGTGCCCTATCGCGAGAACGGATATTGGTACAACCACCGCTTCGAGCAGGGCAAGGAATACGCCGTGCACATGCGCGCTAGGGCCATGGCGGAGGGCAGCATGCCCGCGGTCTTCGAGGACATCCTTGATGAGAACCGCATGGCCGAGGGCCACGACTACTTCGACCTCGGCGACTTCGAGATCAGTCCGGATAACACGTTGTGCGCGTATAGCGTGGACACGGTGAGCCGTCGGCAATACGTGGTGCGCTTCAAGGACCTACGCACCGGTGTGGACCTGGAGGACGAGATCACGCGCACCAGCGGCGGCGGGGCCTGGGCCGACAACAGGACCTTCTTCTATGCGCGCAAGGACAAGACCCTGCGCAGCTACAAGATATTCCGCCATACGTTGGGCACACCTGAGAGCGATGATCTGGAAGTGTACCACGAGAAGGACAAGAGCTTCAGTTGTGATGTGTATCGCGACCGAAGTGATGCCTTTGTGGTGATCACCACGGACAGTACGATGAGCACCGAGGAATGGATCCTGCCAGCGAACGAGCCGAATGGCACCTTCAAGGTCTTCCTGACCCGCGAAGCGGAACACGAATACAGTATCCAACACGCCAATGGCGAGTTCTACATCCTGACCAACTGGAACGCGAAGAACTTCCGATTGATGAAGTGCCCGGCGACCAACTCTGCACGCAGTGCATGGACCGAAGTGGTACCTCACCGGGAGGACGTGTTGCTCGAGGATGTTGACCTCTTTCGCGACCACTTGGTATTCAGCGAGCGGATGGAAGGCCTTACACACTTGCGTGTGCGGAAACTCAGCACGGGGGAGGAGCATCCGATCCTGTTCCATGATCCGGCCTACGTAGCCTACAGTGGCACCAATCCGGAGTACGATAGTGACAAGTTGCGTTACGGATACACCAGCCTCACCACCCCGAACGGCGTGTACGAGCACGACCTCAATACCCGAAAAAACGTATTGTTGAAGCAACAGGAGGTGCTGGGTTCATTTAACGCTGAGGACTATGTGAGCGAGCGTCAATGGGCCACGGCACGCGACGGTCAGCGTGTGCCGCTGAGCATCGTTTACCGGAAGAGCACACGCATGAATGGATCTGCGCCGCTGGTGCTGTACGGGTATGGATCCTATGGCATCAGCATGGAGCCCACGTTCAGCAGTTCGCGACTGTCGCTGCTCGATCGTGGCTTCGTGTTCGTGCTTGCACACATCCGTGGAGGTGAGGAGCTGGGGCGTGAGTGGTACGAGCAAGGCCGGATGGAACATAAGATGAACACCTTCACGGACTTTATCGACTGTGCTGAGTTCCTGTTGAAGAACGGATACGCCGAGCCCAAGCGCTTGTACTGCATGGGTGGAAGTGCGGGTGGATTGCTCGTGGGTGCGGTGGCCAACATGCGGCCGGACCTCTGGAGCGCCGTTGTGGCCGAAGTGCCTTTTGTGGACGTGGTCACCACCATGCTCGACGATACCATTCCGCTCACCACGGGTGAATTCGATGAGTGGGGCGATCCGGCAGAGAAGGACGCCTACGAGCGGATGCTGCGGTATTCACCTTATGACAACGTGCACGACGCGAGCTACCCGCCGATGCTAGTGATCACGGGACTCCACGATAGTCAAGTGCAATACTGGGAGCCGGCGAAATGGGTTCAGCGGTTGCGTGAACACCAGCAAGGCCCGGGACGGATCATTCTGAAGACCAACATGGAGGCCGGTCACGGCGGCGCCAGCGGCCGCTTCGAGCGACTGAAGGAAGTGGCGCTCATTTACGCGTTCCTGCTTCAGCAGGCGGGACTGGCGCAAAGCTCCGGTGAGGTTCTGCAGAAATGAACCGCGGATGAACGTGATCCGCGCTACTCGTCGAAGGACCGTCGGTGCGCATGTGGCGTAGTGTCGGTTGACCTCCTTCGCATTTCCCTGCGCCCTCCACGCCACCGCTTAAAGCCAACGAATATCATCGCCTCCTTTGCGGGAAGATCGTTGTGCCGTTGCGGTAAAGAAGCGAACGCGCTTTTACGACGCTATGCTCTCCACCTGAATGATCTCCTCGGGCTGCATGTCGATCACGCCGATAGGCCGCTGCGGATCATGTTGAAGGCGCTCGTAATCGCGCACGCTGGCGAAAAAGAGTCGACGGCTCTCGGCCAGTTCCACCTCCCAGATCACACCGTACACCTCCTTACCGTTGCGCAATTTGAAGCGACAATGCTTGTGGGCATACGGGCGGATGCGGGAGAGGTCCATAGTTGAGCGTATTACACGGTGACGAAAGAACCGTCATCGTCGACTACCGCAAAGTAGTCGATGATCGCATTTTTTTGAAGGTCGAATTATGAACACGCGTCGATCCTCCACTCTGTGAACGACGCACAGTGAAAGGCTATTGCCTGACCCTCAACGGAAACACAAAGCATCGGGCGCTTGAAAAAATAACTGATCACCGCGTTGCTGGATGCGAGACACCCATGGCGATCTCTCGGGATCGCACAAGTCGGGAAAAAGTGTGACGCGCGCGGATCAGCTCTTCTGAACGCCGACCTTCAGCTTCTTGCCCACGGCAAGCTTGCGCAGATTCATGTCCGAGTTCAGGCGCTTGAGATCCTCGATACTTGTGCCGGGGTAGCGCTGGGCGATGCCCCAAAGCGTATCCCCTGGCTGCACTGTATGATAGATGTAATCTACTGTGGTCGAATGCTGCTTTTCTACTTGACCTGATGCCGAGGAAGCATCGGCGGTCCGCGCTTCAACACCACCCTTACGGATGACGAGCCTCTGTCCTGGATGGACGCGATCGCTCCGCAAGTTGTTCCACGCGCGCAGCTCACGCAGGCTCACGTGGTTCTTGTTGGCGATCAGACCAAGGGATTCTCCCTGGCGAACCACATGAACACGATTTTCCGCAGAAGAAAGAGCGGAGCGTTTGGCTGGCTCGGCCTGTGCTGCGGGGGCGGGAGAGCTCATATCGGGCGAGTAGCTGTACCGGATGAAGTCCTCGCGTTCAATGAACTCGGACACCATGGTCCGCGGCAGGTAGATCGTGGATGAACCCTCCAGGTCGGGCACGATGCCTTGTTTGTACATCGGATTCAGTTCGCGCAATTCCAGAGCACTCCCGCCGGTGATCTCCGCCAGCTTGTCCAACGTCAACGGATAACACACTTGGACGGTATCCACCTCATACGCACAATAGTTCGGGATCACGGGGTAGATGTTGTATTCCCCTGCATGAGCGAAGATGTAGTTCACGGCGATGAAGGCCGGCACATAGCCACGGGTTTCGCGGGGCAGGTTGGCGTACACGGCCCAATAATCCATCCGACCCCCTGCTCGGCGCACGGCTTTGTTCACGTTGCCAGGACCACAGTTGTACGCGGCCAAGGCCAGTTCCCAATTGCCGAAGATGCGATAGAGGTCCTTCAGGTATAAGCAGGCCGCTTCGGTGCTTTGGTACACATCACATCGCTCATCCAGATAGCTATCCACCGCTAGCCCGTACATCTTACCAGTGCCTACCATGAACTGCCAGAGGCCAACAGCTGCTGCCCGGCTGCGTGCTCCGGGGTAGAGGGCGCTTTCCACCACGGCCAGGTATTTCAGTTCCTGGGGTAGACCATGGCGGTCCAAGGCTTCTTCGAAAACAGGGAAATACAACTGGGCAAGGCCGAGCATACGGGCGGTCTGCTCGCGGCGGCGGTTGGCGTACAGGTCGATGTAGGACTGTACAGGAACATTATAGGTGAGCTTGAAAGGGGTGCGTTCGTCCAGCACGGCCAACCGTTGACGCACCACTTCAGGGGAATAGCTCGGCGTGTCTGTCAGGGCGAAGTGATGCACGTTCAGCACCTCGCGGTCGGTGGTGAAGGGGTCGTTCTTCAGCCAAGGCAGTGTGCTGAGGGCATCCAGCCGCTCCAGCACGGCATCATCCGTTGGAACGGGGTTCTGGGCCACTGACAGGATCGGCAGGGCAAAGGCAAGTAATAAGGCTCGGTTCCGTGCCATCATGAGGCGAAATGTAGCAGTCATACGTTCGCTGGGCTGCATGGTTCTAGGGAGCGGTCAACGATCGGATGTGAACGGCCCAGCGATGGGGGGGTAGGCCGGTCGACGGAACAGGTTATCCTGTCGGTCAGCCAGGACAAGAACGTGTTCAGCCGAACAGTTCGTGTGCGCGGGCGAGGAGTACTTCGTCGTCGAAGGGCTTGGCCATCAGCTGGGTACCGAAGGGCAGCCCGTTCGTATGGCTGCCAGTAGGCATGGAGAGGGCAGGCACACCGGCCAGGTTCGCCTGCACCGTAAAGATGTCCTGCAGGTACATGGTCACCGGATCGTTGATCTCGCCATGTCCGAAGGCTGTTCCCGGACAGGTGGGGGTCAGCACCAGGTCGTAGGTCTCGAAGGCCTTCAGCGTATTGTCCCGGATAAGTCGCCGCACACGCATGCCTTGAGCATAGTAGGCATCGTAATACCCGGCGCTGAGCACGAAGGTGCCGAGGAGTATCCGGCGCTTCACCTCGGGGCCGAAGCCTTCTGAGCGGCTCTTGCGGTACGTGTCATCCACACCCTTAGCCTCCTTACTGCGGTGGCCATAGCGAATGCCATCGAACCGGGCCAAGTTGCTGCTGGCCTCGGCCGTGGCGAGAATGTAGTACGTGGCCACTAGATGATCCAGCATGGGGAGTTCGATCGGCTCCACAGTATGCCCGGCGGCCTTCAATCGTTCGATCTGCCCGAGCATATGCGCCTTGATCTCCGGGTCCAGTCCGGCGCGCTCAACGCACTCGCGGTAGTAAGCGATCCTCAGCGGACCTGCGGCCTGCGGACGGCCGCTGCTGACTGCTCGCTGACTGCTTGTATTGTCCAGCGGATCATGTCCGGCGATCACGCGGTGCAAGGCGAGCGCATCCTCGGCGGTGTGTGCGAAGGGGCCGATCTGGTCGAAGCTGCTGGCAAAAGCGATAAGGCCATAGCGCGAAACCCGCCCGTATGTGGGTTTGAAGCCGACCACACCACAGAAGGAGGCCGGTTGGCGGATACTTCCACCGGTATCAGTGCCCAGTGCGATGTTGCAGATGCCCGCGGCCACGCTGGCGGCCGCTCCGCCGCTACTTCCTCCGGGCACCATGGTCGGGTCCAGCGGATTGAGCACAGGGCCAAAAGCGCTGTTCTCGTTGCTGCTGCCCATGGCGAACTCGTCGCAATTGGTGCGGCCGAGGATCACGGCATCGGCGGCGAGCAGGCGCTCCACCACCGTGGCGCTGTAGGGACTGGTGTAGCCTTCGAGGATATGCGAGGAGGCACTGACCTTGTGGTCGGCGTAACAGATGTTGTCCTTGATGCTCACAATGGCCCCGGCCAGTTCCCTTGCGGTCCCGGCGGCACGCTTGGCATCCACCTCGGCTGCTTTGGCCAAGGCACTTTCATCAAAGAGCTCCAAAAAGATATTGAGATCGGACTTTTCACGGGCTTGTGCCAGCGCTGCGCGGGTCAACTCTACAACGGAGGTGGTCCCCGCGGACAGCGCGTTCTGTGCTTCGCGCAATGTGCGCGCCTTGCTCAGCCCGGACCCGTTAGGCGTAGGCGAAGGGGTGGACATGGTGGTGCCGTCGGGCTACTTGTCGTCCTTCGGTTCGTTGCCGTCCTTGGCATCCTTGAACTCCTTCATGCCACGGCCCAGGCCGCGCATCAGCTCAGGGATCTTTTTACCACCGAATAGGAGCAGGATGACCACCACGATGAGGATGATCTCTGTTGTGCCGAGTTTGCCCATGGTTCCAACGGTAGGGTTGAAGTAACGCCCTGATCCGCGCGTCGAAGGTAGGGCTTGGGCTCCACCTTGCCGTCACTCGCGGTAGATCCAGGCGGATGGGTCCACCTTGACCAAGTCGCCGCCGGCCGTGATCTTCCAGATCTCCAAGTGTGCAGTGGAGCCATCCTCGTCCGTCATCACTACGCCCACAGTGGCCTTGGTGTCCACTTTCTGGCCTTTGCTCACTGTCACCTCGCGCAGGTTCGTGTACACTGTCCGATATGCGCCGTGGCTCACCACTACGGCCTTGCCTGCGCCGGGAATCACGATCACACTGCTTACCTCGCCGCGGAATACGGCACGCACGCTGGCACCCTTTTCACACGTGATATCGATGCCAGCGAGATCGATCTCAATACCCTTGAGCACCGGATGTGGGTGTCGGCCAAATTGCCCCGTGATCGTGCCTTTCGCAACAGGCCACGGCAGCTTGCCCTTGTTCTTCTCGAAGTCCGCGTTGAGGTCGCGCGCCTCGGGTGTCATTTCCAGCTCCAGCTTGCCACCGGTCTTCGTCGGTTTGCTGGCCGTCCCGGTCTTCGCCGGTTTGCTGGACTTGCGCACTTCGTCCTCAATGGCCTTGCGGATCTGGGCGGCCAGGTCGGTTCGCTTCTTCTCCTGCTTGCGCATGGTTTCGCGCAGCTTGTTCTCCTCCTTGCGCAGCGACTCCAGCGTACTTTCCTGGGAGTTCTTGTCTGTTGAAAGCTTCTTCTTCTCCTGCAGTTGCTCGTTCAACAAAGAGACCTTTTCCGTTCGTCGGCCTTTCAATTCGCTCACTTTTCCGCTGAGGCTGATCTGGGTATCGCGGATCAATACGGCCTGCTGGCGTCTCTGTTCCGCGAGTTGTTCCAAGTACCGGCTTCTGCGGAAGGCTTGCTGAAAGCTTTCGGCGGCAAAGATGTAGCTGAGGCGGTCATAGGAGCTGCGGTTCACGTAGGCGTATTGTGCCATTCGGGCGTACTCGTCCTTCAACTTCAATAGGTCGCCCTCCATGGAATTTACGAGGTCCTCGTTCTCAGCGATCTCCTTATCCACCCGGAACACCTCGCTGTTCATGGTGCTGATCAGTTCCTGCCGTTGCTGGATCTGGGCCTGCAGCAATTCGAGTTGGCGCTGAGTGTTCTTCTGCTCCTTTTCGCCTGCAGCGATCAGCGTGCTGGTAGCCTTGATCTGCTTGTCCAAGGCGTCGCGCTTCTTCTCGAGCTCTTTGCGACTTTGAGCGTGGGCTGCCAGGAGCAGGGGCAGGAACAGGAGCAGAAGCAACGCCCGCAGCTCATTCCATCGGCGTGAACTTCTCCGGAATACGGAAGCTGATCTGGAGCGGTCCATCGAGTGTAATTCGGTCGAACTCGAGGGTGGCCTCGGCGCGTTTCTTCGGGTCGGACAAAGAAAGGACGAGGCGGGCGGGCAGCAGGTGTCCATTCACGGGTATTCGTTGTGAATAACGCACGTCCGCTTGTTGATCATGCGCGAGGTCCACGATCAAAACGCGGGTCACCTGGAAGCCATCGGGCTCGATCCAGTACTTGATCACCACGGCATCCTTCTTTTCGGCTTTGCGCAGGGTGCGCTCCAATCGGCGCTCCTTCATATCGCGGTCATCGGCGAGCGTATCACCCGGCGTCAGGTCCTCGGCCGCGCGACGGAAGCGGCGGCGCTCCTTGCTGGTGAGCGTGTACTGTCCATCCTCGCGATCGCTCTTGTACTTGTCCTCCGGGTCGAAGGCGATGGGCAGTCCGAGCAAAGCTTCTTGAAAGAAGTCGAGGCTGGGTGCCAACCCGAAGCGGTTTCGCGCCTGCGCGGTGTCGCCCACCCAGTAATGGTCGCCGATCTTGTCCATCACCTTCACGGAGTCCGGCGTCAACAGCGCACGGGCCACCTCGATCCCTAACGCCGGCACCACGCTTATCCACGCTGCGCTGTCCACGGCACAACGGATGTGGGCCTTGAAGCTTTTCGACCCCGAGGAATCTACCAGCCCCACGCTGGCCTTGGCGCTATAGTAACGCACATCGCTGAAGGTGTTGGCCTGCAGCCGCTCTATGAGTTTTTCCGGTCCACGCGGTGTCAGCTCGCGGTTGGCGCGCACGACTTCGCGAACCGGTTTGCAACTCGCAGCAAGCACGATGCAGCCCAACGTGGCGATGCGCGCGGTGGTGTTCATTCCACTAGGCGGCCTTCCGTGATCTTGCGGTCTATCAACGCGCTTGCACCACCCGCATCTTTCGCCTTTCGCCATTGTTCAACGGCTCCAGCATTGTCACCAAGCTTGAAGAGGATATCGCCGAGGTGTTCCATCAGAACGCCTTCCCCCGGACCGCTCTGGGCGATCGCCTTTTCCTGCCATATGCGGGCCTCGGCATACTTGCCCTTTTTGAAGAGCACCCATGCGTAGGTATCGATATAGGTGGCCGTATTGGGCGACAGGTCATTGGCCTTCCGGCTCATGGCTTCGGCCTGGTCCAGCTTTTCGCCACGCTCGCTCAGGTAGTAGGCATAGTTGTTCAGTACGGTGGCGTCGTCCGCCTTGATGGCCAGCGCGCGGTCATAGGCATCGTCGCTACGTGGATAGTCCTTTAGTTCATTGTACGCATCGCCCAACGTGCTCCAGAATTGGCCTTCCAAGGGCTTGTTGTCCACCACCAGGTCTCGCCCGGTCACCAAGGCTTCGATCGCATCGTCGTACTTCTTCTGCTGATCTAGGGCGATGCCTTTGTACAAGTAGAATTCGGCTTGCGTGGGGAAGAGCTCCGTCGCTTTGGTGGAATGTTCGCTCAGTGCAGGATAGTCGTTCAGCTGGGCATCCAGTTGCAACAGGGCGGCCCAGATAGGGAAGCGATCGGGTTCGTAGAGCACCGCTTGGGCAAAGGCATCGCGCGCCTCGAGCGACTTGCCTTCACGCATGTACAGATCGCCCTCGATGCTGAAGGGTTTGCCGTTCTGCGGATGCGCCTTTTTCAATTCCTGCACGAGGGCGTGGCTCTGTTCTGCTAACTCTTGGCTTTCCTTGTCGTTGCGATCGCCGGTCATTTCATAGAGTCCCAGCAACAGCTGCATCTTCGGATCGATGTCCAGATCGGGATCGGCAAAGGCTTGGCGCAATAGCGCAAAGCCTTTCACGCGATCGCCCCGGTTGTAGTGGAACTGGGCCAGAGCGATACGCGCCATGCTGTCGTCCGGGTCCAGGACCAGTGCCTTTTCGTAGTTCACCAGCGCTTGGGTGCTGTCGCCCATGGTATCGTACACCTCGGCAAGCATGCCGTAGTAGCGGGTCTGCTCGGGGTGCTCCTGCAAGGCCTTGGTCAACAGGTCGCGGGCCTCCTCCATGCGCCCGGCACCGGCCAACATATCGTACTCGCGCATCACCAGCTCTTCATTGCTGCCAGCCCGTTTTTCCAAGTCGCGGAATACCTGGCGTGCCTCCGTCACCTTCTTCTGCTGGGCCAGCACATTCGCCAATCCGTAGTACACCTCCACGCGGTCCGGCCATTGTTGCAGAATACCGCGGTAAGCCTTCGCGGCCCCTTCCATGTCCTGGTTCTGGGTGCTGAGGTCGGCCAGCAGGAAGCGGTACCAGATGTTGCCCTTGTCGGTCTCCACGGCCTTCTTGGCCAGGGCCAGTGCAGATTCAGGCTGATGGGCCTGGTTGTAGAGCTTGCTCAGTTCGAACATGCTGGCCGCATTCGCGGGGTCCTCCTTCAGGGTGGCCTGGTACAACTGCACGGCCTTTGGCAGTTCGCCCTTCAAGCGGGCCTGTGTGGCCTGCATGAAGAGGTCCATCACTAGAGCACGCTTGCCCTTTTCCCCAGCCTGCGATGTCGCCTGACCCCCTTCGTGGTCGCGGGGTTTGTCCGCCACGGGCTTGCTTCCGCCGCAGGCAGCAAAGAGCAGGAGCAAAGGCAGGAGGAGACGCTTCATGTGTACAAAGGTCAGCCGATCGTGCTGTCGTCGCTTACGCTCAGGTCCAACGCCCGCCCGGTGACGATCGCCCGCTCACCCACCATGCTGTTGTCCATCACGCAGTCCTGCACTCGGGTGCCCCCACGCAGGATCGAATTCCGCACAACACTTCCGGTGATGATGGCGCCCTTCTCCACGCTCACATTCGGGCCAACGATGCTGTTGGCGATGGTAACATCCTCGCCGATGAAACAGGGCTGGATGATCACGCTATTGTCGCTCTTCACGGTGGCACTTACCAAGGACTTGTCGCCTTTCAGGAAGCCGAGCACCTTGGTGTTGGTGTCCACCATAGCGTTCTTGTTTCCGCAGTCCATCCATACCTCCACGCTGCCGGCCTTGAAGCGCGCGCCTTTGCGCTTCATGTTCTCCATGGCGTTGGTCAGCTGGTACTCACCCTTGTCGCGGATGTCATTGTCGATGAGGAACTGCATTTCCTTGCGCAGGTACTCGCCGTCGGCGAAGTAGTAGATGCCAATGATCGCGAGATCGCTCACAAAAGTCTGCGGCTTCTCCACGAACTCCGTGATTATGCCCTTTTCGTCCAGTTTCACCACGCCGAAGGGCTTGGGATCCTCCACCTTGTTCACCCAGATCACGCCGTCGCAGTCTTTGTCCAGTTTCAGATGGGCGCGGAAGAGGGTGTCGGCGAAAGCCACGATCACGCGGC
>JBKJNF010000025.1:0-11580 GCA_046596155.1 Flavobacteriales bacterium
GCTACAAGGACACCGACCGCCGCAAATTCATGCGCGACATCTCGTTGGCGCTCATCGGCGCTGTGGTGATCACGGCGCTGGGCGTCTGGTGGCTGCGATACCGTCCCGAGGAAGGCACGCTCGTCGCCCTGCTCTTCGCAACCGTGTTCGCGGTGCTGGCCAATGCCGTGTACTTCCTGAAGGTGTTGAAGGGATCCATCAAAGTGGGCGGGCCGAGCGTGGCGCACATGGGCTTCGGCCTTGTACTATTGGGCGCGTTGATCAGCACCAGCCGTAAGCAAGAGATCAGCCACTACCTGAAAGGGCCGAGCCTGCAAGGCATGAGCAAGGACTTCAGCGACAGCAAGGACATGCTGCTCTTCCTGCATGACACGCTGCCGGTGGGCGATCATTACGTGACCTTCCATGGCAAACGGAAGGAAGGTGTGAACCTCTACTTCGACATGGACTACCTGCGTGCAGAGCCACGTTCATGGAAACAAGGGGATACGGTGCGCGTGCGTAGTTCCATCTTCGTAGCGAAGGACGATCACGTGGCGGGCAGCAGCTTCCTGCTGGACCAGCCGCAGCATTGGTATCCATTGGATAGCGCGGCCCGGCGCGTCTTCTGGCATGCGCCGATCTGGAGCGCCACCAGGCCCGGGGTCAAGGACTTTGCGCTGGAGCCCTTGGTCCAGCTGAACCCGCGCTTCGGCAACGTGGCCGAGCCCAGCACCAAGAAGTGGCTCCGGAAGGACCTTTACACCCACATCCGTTTCGCGAAGCTCGATCCCAAGGATAGCACGGACTACATGCCACCACGCTTGGTGGAGAAAGCCATCGGTGACACCATCATCACCCCCACGTGCATTGTGGTGATCGACAGTGTGCGAGCGGTGCGCGACAGTGTGATCACCACCCGGCTCGGGCCCGAATACACCGCTTACGTGGCCAAGATGCGCATCCGCGACATCAACGATGGCAGCCGCTGGTTCGAGGCGAAGCCGGTTATCGTATACCGCTTCGACCAGCCAGTAGGCAGCAAAGGCTTTGATGTAGTGCCTCTGAAAGTGAAGCTGGACCTTGCCAGCGTGAAGGGAAGCATGATCGGCGTGAACATCTTCGAACGCGAATTCGTGGTGTTGCAGGCCATCGAATTCCCGGGGATAAACATCCTGTGGATCGGCTGTGTGTTGATGGCCCTGGGCAGCGGCATGGCCGTGTGGCAGCGGATCAAACGCGCGTGAACATGAAGGTCATTGTGATCGGCACGGGTCGGGTCGCATTCCATCTAGGACATGCGTTCAAACGCGCGGGCATCGACGTGTTGGCGGTGGTGGGACGCAGCTCCGGAAGTGCCCAACGCTTGGCGAGCGAGCTAGGCTGTGCATCGCTTGCCGTGAATGCATCCCTTCCTGTGGCCGACGCGAGCATCCTGGCCGTCAGCGATTCGGCCATCGCGGACGTGGCCCGAGGCCTTGATGCCCGCTCATCGGTACTGATCCATACGAGCGGCGCCAGTTCTTTGGATCTCCTGCTCCCACACGAACATCGCGCGGCCCTTTGGCCCATCATGACCCTGAGCCCGGGCGCGCCGATGGACTTTTCAGGCATTCCGTTGGTAACGGACGCGAACTCGGAAGAAGCCCGGCGCGTGGTGCAGTCCTTGGCCACCGCGATCAGCCAGCAGGTGGTGGAGCTCCTGCATACCAAACGCGAGGTGCTGCACGCGGCGGCGGCCATCAGCACGAACTTCCCCTTATTCCTGCTGGCACGCGCCGAAGCGCTGTTGAAAGCGGAGGCGATCGACCCATCGCTGCTCATGCCATCCTTCCAGGCCATGGCGGCGAAGGCCGCGGCCATCGGTGCCATGGACGCCCTGACCGGTCCGGCGCGTCGCGGCGATATCGTGACCTTGCGCCACCATATCGATCGCTTAACCTCCGACCCCGATCTTCGACGCGTGTATGTGCACTTGAGCAGGATGATCCTCGCGGCCCACGGTCACCCAACGGACGAACTGAATGACCTATAAAGAGCGCCTCGCAGGTATCGATACGTTCATGTTCGATGTGGACGGTGTGTTCACGGACAATCGTACGCTGCTGATCCCCGGTATGCCACCGGTCCGCACCTTCCATACCCGCGATGCCTATTCGGTGCAACATGCGCTGAAGGAAGGCTTGCGCATCATCATCATCACGGGCGGCAAGAGCCCGGGGGTGGCCGAGAGCTTCGCGCGGCTTGGCGTGAAGGACTTCCACGATGCCGTGGTGAACAAGAGCGCAAAATTGGACGAACTCATCGCCGCTGGAGTGGACCCGGCGCGGGCCGCCTATATGGGTGATGACATCCCGGACATCCGGATCATGGAGCGCGTGGCGCTCCGTTGCTGCCCTGCAGATGCCACCGAGGAGATCAAGGCCATCAGCCATTATGTAAGTCGATTCAACGGTGGTTGGGGCTGCGTACGCGACCTGCTGGAACAGGCCATGAAGGTGCAGGGGCGTTGGATGACCGAGAACGCACATACCTGGTAGCATGCTGGCCTTTATGCGGCTCACGCGCCCCTTCAACCTAGTGATCATCGTACTAACGATGGCGGCGATGCGATACGGCGTAGTAGGCTCCTGGCTCAGTTACATGAGCGCCGCCATGAAGAGCGTGAGCGACGATCCGAACGGCACGCTGGTGGCGGCGATCCCGCATAACGAGCTGAAGCACGCATTCAGCGGTGTTCTGTTCTGGCTATTGGTGGCGAGCACAGTGCTTATCGCCGCGGCCGGTAATGTGATCAACGATTACTTCGACACGCGGATCGACCGTGTGAACAAGCCCGATGAACTGATCGTGGGTCGCAGCGTGAAGCGTAGGGTGGCCATGGCCGGACACTTGATCATGAGCAGCATGGGGCTCCTGCTCGGCGCCTTCGTAGCATGGCGCAGCGACCAGTTCCGCTGGGTGGTGATCCCCGCATTCGCGATCGGCGCATTATGGATCTACAGCACCCGGTTGAAGCGCATGTTCCTTATGGGGAACGGCCTCGTTTCTGTGCTCACCGCCCTGGTGCCACTGACCGTTGGCCTCTATGAGGTCACCGCGCTGTCCAAGGCGTACCCCTCCGTGGTCACATTGACCACGCTCACGGGCGATGAGCAGACCTTGGCCTTCGACTTCAACACGCCGTGGTTCTGGATCCTGGGCTATGCCGCCTTCGCCTTCCTGACCACGTTAGTGCGCGAGATCCAGAAGGACCTTGCGGATGTGAAAGGCGATGAGGCCGATGGTTGCCGCACTTTGCCCATCGTCTGGGGAGTTGGCTGGGC
Source organism: Flavobacteriales bacterium (assembly GCA_046596155.1). Taxonomy (GTDB): domain Bacteria; phylum Bacteroidota; class Bacteroidia; order Flavobacteriales_F; family PHOS-HE28; genus PHOS-HE28. The sequence goes on from JBKJNF010000025.1 coordinate 3,306, forward strand.
GAAGGCCATCGCCTTGTTCTACCTCTTGCTAGCATTGGCCGGTGTATTGTTCGTTCGCATGCGTGTATTACACGATCCGTTGAGCTATTGGTACATAGGGGTCGCCTTGCTGGCGCCGATGTTGCTTTCGGCCGGCTTCACCTACAATGCCAGCACACGCCGCGAATACACCACGGCAGGCAACCTGATGAAGGTGGCCATGGTGGTGGCCATACTTTACGCCTTCCTGCTGAGTCGCACCCTATGGGACCCCACCCTCCTCTTCCCCGTTACGAACTGATCCTGTGCAGCGCCAGCCCACGCAGGCGGCAATTGTTGCAAGGGCTCGACCTGCCCGTCACCATCACGCAGGCCGATGTGGATGAGACGCCACCGGAAGGGTTGCCGGCAGAGGAGGTGGCCGAACACCTTGCACGCTTGAAGGCATCGGCCTGGAACGGAACGCTCGGTGCGCGTCAGGTGCTCATCACCGCGGACACTACGGTGCTGATCGATCATCACCTGCTGAACAAACCTGTGGACGCGGCAGATGCAATGCGCATGCTCGCCCTCCTCAGCGGCCGAACACACCGCGTGATCACGGGTGTGTGCTTGCGGACCTCTTCAGGGCTGCGCAGCTTCGCCGATGTAGCGCTCGTGACCTTCCGCACACTTAGCGCAGAGGAGATCGCCTACTACGTGGACCAGCACAAACCCTTCGACAAGGCGGGTGCATACGGCGTGCAGGATTGGATCGGCTACACGGCCGTAGCGCGTATCGAAGGCAGCTTCTACACGGTGATGGGTCTGCCCATGCATCGGGTGTATGAAGAACTGCGCGCGTTTCAAACCTAACGCAACACCACCACGTGGCCCATGGCCTTGCGCAGCTTGTTCTGTGAATCGCGCAGTGTCAGGTTCCAGGCATACACACCGTTCATGATACCCTCCGCCTTCCAGGTATCCGTGGGCGAAGTTCCAGTGAACAGTACTTGTCCCCAGCGATCGAAGATGTTCAGTTCGTACACTTTGGGATCGGTCACGCTCGTAATGACATTGAATCCATCGTTGATGCCATCGCCGTTGGGGGTAAATGCGTTCGGCACGTAGATGGAGAATTCATCCTCCACGCAGATCTGCACGCTGGTGGAGTCGGAGCAGCCCTGACCATTGATAATGACCAGGTCCACGGGGAAGCAGCCCAAGGCTGGTGCCGTGAAAAGAACAGAAGGCGTGTTCACTGTGCTATCCGCGAAGGGCAGTGTCCACTCCCATTGCGTTGCGCCTTCGGAAGCATTGGACAGCGTCAAAGGGAGTTCGGTGATGATGGCCACCTCAGGCGCATCGATGCCTGCAATGGGCATAGGCCAGGCGGTTACCAGACCGGGTGCTTCCACCATCGCGCTGCAACCGGCCGCATCGGTCACCGTAAGTGCTACGGTGAATGATCCTGGCTGCTCGTAGCAATGTGATGCTTCCGCTCCGGAGGAACCATCACCGTAGACGAACGCATACGTGGTCATACCTGCCGGGCCCGCGAGGAACGCCGTGCAATGCGGTGTACAGCCCACGCTATCCATAGCGTTCAGCGAGGCAGCAGGCAGCGCGTTCACCAGCACGGTGACCTCTTGTGGTGCCGAGCTGCAACCGTTGCCATCGGTGACGAATACCTCATACACCGTATCGTCGACCGGGGACACCACGGGTCCATCGGGAGTCCATGTGAACTGATATGGCGCGGCACCACCCTCTGCACCTGCCTGAAGCGTGATGCTCGAACCAGAACAGATGGTGGCATCGACAGGGGGTATCGCGTTCAGGGGTGCAGGTTCGTTCACGGTGAGATCGGCGTTCACCTGGCACCCATTGGGATCGGTGACAGTGACGGCGTACGGACCTGCAGGAAGCCCGCTGGCCGTGGCCTGCGTGCCACCAACAGGCGCCCACAGAAACGTCGTTGCAGTGCCGGCCGTCACTTGCACGGTAGCGGCACCGGTTGCTGCTCCTGCACAGAGCACCTCGGTCACGTTCACCTGGAACGTAAGGTCCGAAGGTTGATCTCCAACAGTGACGGTCTGGTCCGCGGAGCAAACACCCGCGCCACTGACCACAACGGAATAATCACCCGGCGGAATTGCGTTGAGCACTGCGCCTGCGGCACCTCCGGGGGTCCACTCATAGGAGAAGGGCGATCCATTGCCGGTGACCACGGCCTCTACGGATCCATTCGCGCCACCGCATGAAGCCGAGGTGGCCTGGAGTTCCACGGTGATGATGTTCACTTGCTGCAGCGCCACTACCTGCTGCCCGCACCCGCCGGTGGCGGTCAGCGTTACCGTGTACGTGCCCGCAGCTGTGTAAGAGTGTGAGGGTGCGGCGTCCGCTGAGGTGTTCAACGCACCGGATGCTGGATCACCAAAGTTCCATAACAGTCCATCAGTACATCCGGTTATATCCGAACTGAATTGTGCAACGCCATTCGCGCAGGAATGACCGGCCACCACGTTCGGTGTTCCGTCAAATACCACAAGGCTATCGATGGCGATCCCGTCGTAATCGTTGCATGTTGTGCCTGCGCCGAACAGAAAGCGCAGCCGCACATCGGAGACCCCCCCGAGTCCATCCAAGCAATGTTGTGCGGTGCGCCAACCAGCACTGCCCTGCCCACCCGAGCATGATCCCTGCGTGGCGCCTTGGCGACCGCTCCATCCGTTCCGTGGGTTGGCCGTGCTCAGGTTGTTCACATAATCCTCGTTGAACCAATTGGCCGTGTTGCAGTTGAGCGGATCGCCGAAGGCGCCCACATTATCCCACGAATTGCCGCCATCGGTACTGGCCTGCATCACCATGCCATCGTACTGGCGTTCCACTTCCCAGTAGATCTGGAAAGCCACCACGGGTGTAGGCACAGTGGACAGGTCATAGCACGGGCTCTCGATCCACGATTGTGCTCCGAAGTTGTAGAACTGTCCGGTGAGACCTCCCACGCACCAAGCTTTGTTTCCGCTCCCAGCGCTATTGATCACCGGGTGTCCAGGAGCACCCCAAGCCCAATCGTTCCCTGCACCACCGCTGGTCCATACCGGGGCGGTCTCGAAATCCTCAAGATGAGGATAAGCTGTGATGCACTGCCCATCGACAACGAAGCTCGCGATGGCCAGGAACAGGATTAACAGAAGCGAGCGCGGCATTTCCACAAACGAGGACGTAAAGTTCGGTGTTCCCGGTGTCTCTGGCCGCCAAAACAAAGAGGCATGACCACCACGGAAGTCACATCATGCTGAAGGATTTCCCTGCATCTCGGGGAAGATCCGCCTCATTTCCATCGTATGCTAACGTTGAGCAAGGCAGATACAAGGTGGCATGGGTCTGGCACTGTTCAAATTGAAGAACTGCCAACCTCATGATCACCCGCCTACGCAACCGATCCAATTCACTTCGCGGAAGAAAGTTCCAGGACCGTGTCGTTCGGGATATTCTGGTCCTGTTGATATTTACCCTTGGTCTATTCGGTCTTGTGCGTTATGCGATGGAAGGCCACGAGTTCGCGCCACCGACCATCTCCGGAGCCTCAGCTCGCTAAGCTTGTGGGCGATAAACCGAGGCAGGACGATCACGAAGGTTCGGTGGCACGTCCTTGTCCTGAACTGTTCCAGCTATTGCTGGCTTAGATGCGGTGTGCAAGACCGAGATGGAGCCCGGGTTCGTGTACTGACCACCGCCCGCACCAGGCGCGCTTAGAATGCAGGTAGTATGGGTCCTATTCGTTCAATGGGCTGGTTCAACCGACTCCAACCAGGCGCGGCCTTCTGCCTCGGTAAGGAACACCTGCGAAGGAAAAGGTGGTGGCCAATAGGCAAGATACAGACGGGTGAAATGGGCATTACGCTCGTTCTGCACCACCCAGGCCACCGCTTCGGTATTGGGCTGAGGAACCGCTTTGTAATGATCCGTGCTGATCATCGACAACTCGAAATCCACGTCCTCAGGTAATACCATTAGCGCCCTATGCGAGCCTGTAGTGCCCAAAGCCTGCCGGGCCTTCATCATCGCGGCAATGCCTTCGATGGTGAAGGTCAGACCTTCCTTGAATCGCACCTCAACGCGATCAGGTGCGGTATATCGCACCAAGGCCAAAGGGGTGTCGATCTCGGGGAGCGTTGTGTTCATGGTGGAGGCAGAAATGCACCAGACCGGTGCGGGTAAATGTAACCGCCACCGCTGACCCGGAATTCACCTTGAGTTTCACTGGTCGTATGCTTGAACCGGCCGTATCAGCGTGCGGCCGGCAAGTTGGAGACAAGCCAGTGGCGAGCCTCCGCCTCGGTCAAAAAAACCTCGACCGGAAACAGTGTTGGCCAGTATGCTTCATATAGCCGAATGATATGTTGGTTCTCGGCGTTCCACGTAGCCCAAGCAACGGCTTCGGTATTTGGCTGCGGGTGATTCTGGTTGTGGTCCGTGCTGATGCTCTGAAGATCAAAACGGACCACCTCTTGTGGAAGTATCATCAAGATCCTGTGCTTGCCCAGCTGGCTAAGTTGCTGTCTGGCCTCCATCATCCTGTTAACGCCATCGAGTGTAAAAACCATTCCCGCCTTGAAGCGCACCTCGATCAACTGGGGGGTTGTGTATCCTACTGTTGCCAGCGGTGTGTCGATCATTGATAGATCCTTTTCCATGGTGCTCCTGGCCGATGCGGTCGCGATGGTCTTAGACCAAGGTAAGGGTCCCTGCTCGAAAAACCAACGACCTCGTGATCACCTCACATCCCCTTCGCCCGTTCCCAATAGACGTCCATTTCCGCAAGGGTCATCTCCCCCATCTTCTTGCCATCCTTGGCGCTCTCGCGTTCTAGAAATTGGAACCGCTGGATGAACTTGCGGTTGGTACGCTCCAGCGCTTCATCGGGATCGATCTGGAGGAAGCGGGCGTAGTTCACCAGGCTGAACAGCACATCGCCGAGCTCATCGGCCTGCTTGGGCGAATTCGCGGCCACCTCCACGTTGAGTTCATCGAGTTCCTCATGCACCTTGCTCAATACCTGGTCGCGGTGATCCCAGTCGAACCCAACGCCCCGCGCCTTGTCCTGGATCCGGATCGCTTTCACCAATGATGGCAGTCCGCGCGGCACACCTTCGAGCACGCTCTTTTGCGAAGCGCCGGTCCTTGCTTTTTCCGCCAGCTTGATCTTTTCCCAATTGGCCTTCACCTCTTGGTCATCCTTCACCTTTACATCGCCATAGATGTGGGGATGGCGGTGGATGAGCTTCTCGCAGATGGCGTTGCATACGTCCGCAATATCGAAGGCGTTCTGCTCCTTACCGATCTTGGCGTAGAACACGATATGCAGGAGGATGTCGCCGAGTTCATTCTTCACACCATCGAGGTCGTTCTCCAGAATGGCATCGCCCAGTTCGTAGGTCTCCTCGATGGTGAGGGGCCGCAGCGTCTCCATGGTCTGCTTCATGTCCCATGGGCACTTTGCACGCAGGTCGTCCATGATCGTGAGAAGGCGATCGAAAGCGGCAAGTCGGGGATCCATGGCGCGAAGTTGCATCGATCAGGCGTTCACCGTGTGTGGATACAACGAGCCCTGCCTGTTGCGTTGGTGAACCTCGGGCATCCTTCAGTGTACGGAAGCCTAACAACCACTCAACGATGAACGAACGGATGATCGCGGCAGCACTCCTGCTGCTCACCATGGCCTGCGGACAGAACGCGCAGCAGGAAAAGGCCCCAACGACCATGGAGATCGCGGATGCCACGGCCGCTCCGGCTGATGAACCGATAGGGGACCTCAACGCACCCAAGACGGCGAATGGTGAGGCGCCTTTCAGTGGATACGCGTCGATCGACCGGTCCAACGCATTGGCAAGTGCCTCGGTCACTGGTGGCGCAGGCAGCCCATCGACCTCGAACATGAAGCCAGTGCCCAACGTGGGTGAAGCCATCAGCAGCAGCGCAGCCGTCCAGACCTCGGACACGGTGCACCGGTTCATCCGCACGGCCGACCTCCGTTTCCGCGTGAAGGATGTGGTGCAGGCCACGTTGGCCGTGGAGGACATCGTGGGGGCGCACCGCGGCTGGGTCACAAGGACCACACTGCGCAGCGAGGCCCACGGCCATGAGGTGATCGCCGTGAGCGCGGACAGCGCGTTGGAGATCTCCCGTTTCAGGCTATTGAACCAGATCACCTTGCGGGTGCCGAACGCGGAACTTGATAGCACACTGCGGCAGATCGGGCGCTTGGTGGATGCCTTTGATCACCGTACCATCATGGCGGATGACATCCGCCTTCAGATGATGGCCAATGCCATGGCCGTGCGTCGCGCCAAGGCACATTCCCTACGTGTGGCGCAAGCGATCGAAGACCAGGGTCGCAAGTTGCGCGAAACGCTCGCTGCCGAAGAGGCGCTAGAGGCCAGCGATGAGCGGCGCGACGAGGGACTCCTGAACAATCTGGAACTGGCCGACCGCGTGGCCTACAGCACCGTAACACTCGACCTGTACCAGCGCGACCTCACGCGGAAGGAGATGATCGCGAACGAGCGCAACATCGATGCCTACCGTCCATCGCTTTGGAGACGCGTAGTGCGCGGGCTGAAGGACGGGTGGGAGCTGGTGGAGCTCACCGTGGCCGGGGTAGCGACCATCTGGCCCGTGCTGGCGTTGCTCGGCGGGGCGTTCTGGTTGCTGCGCCGGGGATCCCAACGCCGCAAGGCTGCTGCGGTACCCCAACAGGCGATCGGGGAAAAGTAGTGGACCATGGCCGGCATGGCGAAGGCTGCTCCGGTACTTTCACCCGTGATCATCGCGGCGCACAAGTGCTGCGGTGCACGGCATGCAACGCAGCAACACCACTGTCGCCATCGTCATCCTCGGCGCGCTCTTCTTCATTTTCGGCTTCGTCACCTGGCTGAACGGTACGCTGATCCCTTACCTGAAGATCGCGTGTGAACTGAGCCGCACGGAGGCGCTGCTGGTGGCCTCCGCCTTCTACATCAGCTACTTCGTGATGGCCCTGCCCATGGCGCGCGTGTTGAAGGCAACGGGCTTCAAGAACGGCATGATGGTGGGCCTGCTGGTGATGGCCGCGGGCGCGCTGATCTTCATTCCGGCGGCCACCACCCGCACCTATACGCTCTTCCTGCTCGGGCTCTTCGTGATCGGCACCGGACTCACCCTCTTGCAGACCGCGAGCAATCCGTACATCACCATCGTTGGACCTATCGAAAGCGCCGCGCGTCGGATCAGCATTATGGGCATCTGCAACAAGCTGGCCGGCATGTTGGCGCCGGTTATCCTCGGCGCCGTGATCCTGCACGATTCGGACACCCTGGAAGCCTCGCTGGCTGCCATGACCGGCCCAGAGCGCACAGCCGCATTGAACGACCTGGCGCTCCGCGTCATCAACCCATACGCCATCATGGCCGCGGCGCTGGTCGTGCTCGCCATGTTCGTGCGTTTCAGCCCCTTGCCAGATAATGTGAGCGAGGAGGAGGCCACCCATGCGGCCACAGGCGAGGACCGTGGAGGTGTGCTCGCCTATCCACAGCTCGTGCTTGGTGCGTTGGCCCTGTTCTTTTATGTGGGAGCTGAGGTGATCGCGGGCGATGCCATCGGGCTCTACGGCCAAAGTCAAGGTATTCCCTTGAGCGAAACGAAGAATTTCACGGCTTGGACACTCGGCGCCATGTTGGTGGGCTACGTCATCGGCATCGCCACGATCCCCAAGTTCATCTCACAGGAACGCGCCCTCACGCTTTCGGCAATGGCCGGCCTTTTGCTCGCCACGGCTGCCATGCTCACCTCCGGCTACACCAGTGTGCTGTGCATCGCGCTTCTCGGCCTGGCCAACGCATTGATGTGGCCCGCGATCTGGCCGCTGGCCATTGAAGGATTAGGCAAGTACACCAAGACGGGGTCCGCTATCCTGATCATGGGCATTGTAGGCGGTGCCGTGCTTACCCCTTTGTTCGGATTGCTCACCGAATCACCGGCCGTAGGCAGCCGCTTGGCCTTGCTGATCTTCATTCCCTGCTACCTGTTCATCGGTTGGTACGCATTGGCCGGGCATAAGCGGAGGAGCTGGAGCTGATGTATCCGTGGGACATTGGGAGGTCACCCAATAACCGGGGAAAGCCCCCGTTATCTTCGCGCTCCTTGAATATGCGCGCTCCCTTCATCGTTCTATTGTTCCTATTGAGCCGGATCCTGTATGCGCAGGACGGCACGGTCTTCGGCATTGTCCGCGATGACGGGCAGCAGCCCGTGCCGGGCGTGAGCATTTCGG
>JBKJNF010000130.1:0-9471 GCA_046596155.1 Flavobacteriales bacterium
CTCCCGGAACGACACCAGTTCGCCCGGATCGCCAGGCTCGTCGTTAGGATCACCCGAGTGGGCGCTTTCAATGGTTGACCGACAGAGGGCACCGCCTACTTTCGGGCGCCGGAAAACATACGGTCACTGCAAGGTGTTCCATTATCATCCTCGATCAACGAACCGCTAATCCACAACACATGCGAAGTCTTTCCTCCTTGTCAGCGGTGCTTTTCGCAGCCGCGGTCATGGCCCAACCCGTCTTCACCAATCAGAGCTCCCTGCTCTCACACAACGCCAGCAGTGGTGCTTGTGTGGCCGTTACCGATATGGACGGCGACGGCCTCGATGATATTGTGCAGCTCGACATGAGCACGCACGTATATGTTCTGTACCAGAACCCGGACCACAGCTTCGTGACCTATGACTACGGAGTGGTGGACAACAGCGTACAATGGGGTTGGGCCATCGCTGATGTTGACAACGACGGGCACAAGGACATTTTTAGCGGTGTCTCCACAACGCGTTTCCTGCACATCACGGCCCGCGGCGTTTACACACTGACGAACCTTGACGGTCCGACCATCTTCACGCAGTGCATGACCATGGCTGACTACAACAATGATGGTCGGGTGGATGTATTCGCTTGCAACGATGTGGGCCCAAGTAACATTTGGCTCACCAACGCATCCGGCATACCTGTATATGATGCCAACGTAATGCCTTGGGCAACGCCTTGCAGCGGTACTGCGGGCGATATGAGCGGCAACTACGGAAGCACCGCGACCGACTTTGATAACGACGGCGATATCGACCTCCACATCAGCCACTGCCGCCAAGGGGTGAACGACCCGAACGACTGCCGCCGGTGGGACCGCCTCTTCGTGAACGATGGGAACGGCAACTATTCTGACCAAGCCGCAGCCTATGGTCTGGAGAACCATGAGCAGGTTTGGACCACCGACTTCGGTGATTACGACAATGACGGTGACCTCGACATCTTCCAGACCACACATAGCAGCACCATGATGCTGTTCGAGAACGATGGCACCGGCCATTACACGAACCGTACAGCAGGTAGCGGCATCGAAGTATCCGGCTTCTTCCTGCAGGGCCTGTTCCGCGACCTCGACAACGATACCCATCTGGATATCATGACCGCCAGCGCCGAGTATTACATGAAGGGTAATGGCGACGGCACCTTCACCCAAGTGAACAATGTGTTCCCTTCGGCCAAGACGATGCACAGTTTTGCCTACGGCGACTTCAACAACGATGGTTTTGAGGATGTATACGCCAGCTATGGTGATGGGTACGTGGACGGCGACCCTTCCTTCCCGGATCGTTTGTGGTTGAACACGCCGAACGGCAACCACTGGTTGAACGTGAACCTGCGTGGCGTGGTGAGCAACCGTGACGCTGTGGGCGCCAAGGTGTTCATTACCGGCCCTTGGGGTACGCAGATGCGCGAAGTACATGCTGGCGAGAGCTACGGCATTACCAACACCTTCACGTGCCACTTCGGTCTGGGTGGATCCACCAACGTTACCTCAATGACCATCCAATGGCCCAGTGGCCAAGTGGACACCTATAACGACCTCACCGCCGACCAATCCATCACCGTTGTTGAAGGCACCTGCATCTCACCGAACGTGACCATCGCGTTGAGCGGTGCGCCGGTCGTGTGCTCGGGTGGTGCGGGTCTTACCCTCGACGCCTCCACCACTGGTATCACGGGGTACAACTGGAGCAACAACGCGACATCCCCTTCGATCACGGTCAATGCCGGGGGCACCTACTCAGTGATCGTGGATGACGGAACAGGATGTACCGGTCAGGCCAGCGTGTTTATCACCGAGAACCCGGATGAGACACCCACTGTGTCGGTTTCCGGAGTGACCACGATCTGTGAACTGGACAATGTGGTGCTCACTTCCAGCGCAGCTAACGGCTACCTCTGGAGCAACAACGCCAACACCCAGAGCATCACCGTGAATACAGCTGGCGCTTATAGCGTCTCTGTGCAAGGCCTCTGCGGTGCATTTACCAGTGCCCCGATAACTGTCGAGGTGCTGGACGCCCCTGACGCGCCCACGAGCAGCGATGTGAATATCCTTAACCCCGGAACGGCCGACCTCAGCGCTACGGGCACGAACGTGGTGTGGTACGATGCCGCTAGTGGTGGCACACAAGTGGGAACAGGTAGCACATGGACCACGCCCACGCTGAACAACAGCACGTCCTTCTGGTGCGCCGATCAGGCCCAGTATGGTGGGGACATCAGCTACGGCGGTCAGACGGACCGCATCAATACGGCCATGCCTGGGCAGTATCTGTCGAACAATGCCTACTTCCTCATCTTCGATGCGAACGAGGACCTGGTGATCAAGAGCGTGAAGGTGTATGCCAGCGGTGCCGCCGATCGCACGATCGCTGTAGTTGATGGAAATGGCAACACCGTTGTCAGCGGTGTCTTCTCAGTACCCGACGGCGAAAGTCGCGTGAACCTGAACTTCGACGTTCCTGCAGGAACCGGTTATGGCCTGCGCGTTACCAGCAACAATCCGCAGCTGTGGCGTGATGGCAATGGCAGCAACCCGAGCTTCCCCTATGCACTGGGCACGCTGGGTTCGATCACGACAACGAACGTCACCGGTAACAACACGCTGGAGTACTACTACTTCTTCTACGATTGGGAGGTGCAGCGTCCGTTGGTGATCTGCGAAGGTCCCCGCACGGAAGTGTTGGTAAGCGTTGGTCCTCTGGGTATCAACGACAATGATGACACGGGCATGAGCATCTTCCCAGTGCCTGCGCAGGGTTCGTTGAACATCATCTGGGGTAAGATCACCGGTGTTGTGCATGTGGAGCTCATGGACCTGACCGGCCGCGTCGTGATCTCACGTCAGCTCAATTCCGCCATCAACAGCACCATCGATCTGGCAACCCTCGCATTGGGTGAATACACGCTACGCATAACGCACGCCAACGGCCTAGCCGTCCGTCGTGTGGTCGTGCAGTAGGATATTGGTATCTACACGCAACGCCCCGGGGATCGTCGATCTCCGGGGCGTTCGCTTTCCAGGCTTTCCGGGTTCCGGCCCCGGTCTATCTTGGCAGCGTAACTCATGATGGAGAACGAGCAAAAGCCAGCAGTGCGCCTGGCCGTCATAGGCCTGGGTGGCATTGGCTGTGCGTTAGTGGTGCGTATCGCTCGCATGCCCTTTGAACAGATCACGCTGGTGGACGGCGATCGTGTGGAAGCAGCCAACCTCGAAAAACAGGAACTGTATGCCGAGGTCGACATCGGCAGGCCCAAGGCGGATGTGGCCGCGGCTTGGATCCGCATTGCGCCTGTAAAGGCCCGCATTGTGCCCATGGATGCCTTCGTGGATCCAAAAAATGTGGAGGAACTGATCGCCATGCAGGACATCGTGGCGGACTGCACCGACGACCTGCATGTGCGACGGCTTATTGACCGGACCTGCCGCGACCATGGCGTGCCGCTGGTGAGTGGTGCTGTGCACGGCCGCCAGGGGCAAGTGATCACGCTGCACGGACCCGGTGCTGGGGAGGAGCTTCGCCTGGGGGATCTTTTCCCCGGAAACGCTGCCGCCGAACAGGATGGCTGCGACATGCGGCAGGTGCCCCTGGCCGTGCTCGACCAGGTGGCGGCGCGCATGGCCATGTACATCCGCGAGCTCCTAAACGGGGGCGCGCCGGTGAACGGGCGCATCGACCTTTATGAGGACAAGGGGCGCGCCTGGTCGCAGATCGAACCACCACGGAGGACATGAGCGAAGCGGCGATCCTGTTACTGGTGGCCACCGTGGCCGTTGCATACGCCATGGTGGGGCATGGCGGAGCCAGCGGTTATCTCGCGCTGATGGGCGTGCTGGGCTTCGCACCCGAGGTGATGCGGCCCACCGCGCTCGTGTTGAACATCTGTGTCAGCCTGATCGCCTTTTTGCAATTCAGTGCCGCAGGGCATTTCCGTTGGAAGCTGTTCTGGCCCTTTGCATTGGCCAGTGTGCCGTTCGCCTTCATCGGAGGTCGCGTCGGGCTCGATCCGTTATGGTACAAGCGCGTACTCGCCCTTTGCATCATTGTGGCCGCATTGCGTTTGTTCGGTGTGTTCGGTCAGGGTCAGCGTGCGCTGCGCGAGGTGCCCTTGGGCATTGCGCTCGGGGTCGGCGGATCGATCGGTGGGCTATCGGGTATGCTCGGTATCGGCGGGGGTATCCTGCTGAGCCCGGTGCTCCTGATCTGCGCTTGGGCCGATGCCAAGGAGGCCGCCGCGATCGCTGCGCCGTTCATCCTGGTGAACAGCATCGCGGGACTTGCTGGCATGTCAATTCAAGCGCTACAGCTTGATCAACACATGCTCATTTGGTCAGGAACGGCCATCGGTGGCGGTCTGCTCGGAAGTTACATCGGTGCGCGTAAAGCCCCAGAGCCCCGCTTACGCCAGGCCTTGGGCGTAGTCCTTTTGCTCGCGAGCATCAAACTTTGCTGGCCATGATCAGTGTGGAAGAGGCGAAGCGCATCCTGCTCGAACATGTGAGGCCCATGCCCTTTATGCCCGTGCCGTTGCACGAGTCAGAGGGATGCGTTCTCGTTCAGGATATCGTCGCCACCGAGCCGCATCCGATGTTCGACATGAGTGCCGTGGATGGATACGCGGTATCAGGTAACGGCCCGAAATGGCTTATTGTTGGATCGCTCGCCGCGGGTCAGGTACACGATGGTGAGCTGCTCTCGGGCGAGTGTATACGGATCTTCACCGGCGCTCAGGTCCCGGATGGAACATACGCCGTTGTGATGCAGGAACGCTGTACCAACGAAGGTGACCGCATGAAGCTGACGACCGAGGCACCTCCGGTCGGAGCGAACATCCGCCGCCGTGGCGAGCAGTTCGACAAGGGCGATAGGCTTTTGCGTCTTGGTGACCGCATGAATGCGCCGGCCATCGGTCTCATCGCCTCGGCCGGTGTGGAGGAGGTGGAAGTTGCCTTCAAGCCCTGGGTGTCCATTGTTCGTACGGGAGGTGAGTTCATCCAGGACGGACTTGAGCGGAACGGGCGCATATTCAGCAGCAACGACGCCATGCTCATGGCGGCCCTGCTCGCCGAAGGCTGTGAAGTGGATGAGGAAGGTGCCTACATCGCCGAGGATGACGATGCTGAATTGGCGAACGTGCTGCAAGAAGCCAGCGAGGCCGATATCATCATCACTACCGGTGGTGTCTCGGTAGGTGATCATGACCGCGTGGCGGCGGTGCTCACAGATCTTGGCGCCACGATCCATTTTCACGGCGTGGCCCAGAAACCAGGCAAACCGATGCTCTTCGCCACGTTCAAGGAGAAGGTGGTGTTCGGCCTGCCGGGGAATCCGCGCGCGGTGATGGTGCTGTTCTGGGAGTATGTGTTGCCCTACCTGCGCGCTTCGCAGGGGGCGCGCGAGCCATGGTTGCGATCGGATAATGTCCCGTTGGCACAAGCGCTGATGGTGAGGGGCGAACGTGCCGAGTTCCGCGCCGCAAAAATGACGGCCGGCCGCGTGCAGTTGTTGACGGATGAAGGGTCGCACATGCTGCGATCGCTCGTGGACGCCGAGGCGCTGGTCTACATCCCTGCCCAACAGCGCGAATGGAGGGAAGGCGAATTCATCGAAGTCCATCACCTGCCGCGATGACGGACAGACAATGGACCGGTGTGGTGCTGGCCGGAGGTCAGAGCAGCCGCATGGGCCGCGATAAGGCGCTGATCGAACGCGATGGCATTACGCAACTCGACCGTGCCATTGAATTGCTACGTCCTCACGTTCGCGAGATCTTGGTCATGGGGGACCCCCACAAGTACGCCCCGAAATACGGCACCGTACTTCCGGATGACGTTCCCGGAAAGGGCCCGCTCGGTGGATTGATCACAGCGTTGCGCCATGCGCGGTATGTGCGGTTGCTGGTGGTCGCCTGCGACCTGCCCAACATCGACGATCGCCTCCTGGTTCACCTGAAGAACGGACTGAAGGGCGAAGTGGATGCCGTTGTTCCGCGACATGGCGAACTGATCGAACCGTTAGCCGCTGCTTACCATCGCCATGCCATTGATGCCTTCGAGCGTAACGTGGCCAGCGATCGTTTGAAGATGAGTGATGCACTGGGTCAGGTGCGCACCACCTATCTGCGGGTGACACCTGGCGACCTGGGGTGGCCTGCCGACCTTTTCCGAAACTTGAACGCGCCTGCCGACCTTTGAGCCATGCGCATCCTACTGTTCGGCATGATCGCGGAAAAGGCCGGAGCCGGTGAGCTGGACCTCACGGCACCGGGAACATATGCGCTCCGGCAGCTGCTCCAGCAACAGATCGAAGGTCTCGATCGCATGAGCTTCGCCTTGGCCGTGGACCGTATGATCGTGCATGACGATGTCATTCTCACCGGCAGTGAAGAGATCGCTCTGCTACCACCATTCGCCGGAGGATGAGCTTTGTGAGTGAACGCAGATGACGCGGAAGAACAGGATGAGCGCAGAAAATACGGATCCACGAACGCCCAAGGTCCGCGACATCTTCATTGATGGTGGCATTACGCCATCCTTCATCGCGGAACGCATTGCGAAGCACGCCTCACGCACTGACATCGGTGGTCACGAGATCTTCCTCGGACAAGTGCGCGCGGATGTGATCGACGGACGCTCCGTACAGGCGATCGAGTACACCGCATATCGGGACATGGCCAACGAACAGATGACCATCATGCGTGAGGAGGCCTTCAGTCGCTGGCCACAGATGACCTGCCTGCATGTGCACCACAGCCAGGGTGTGATCAAAGCCGGTGAACTGTGCTTCTTCGTGTTCGCAAGTGCGCCGCACCGACAACCTGCGCGGGAGGCGGTGGCTTTTGTCACCGATGAAGTGAAGAAACGGCTCCCCATTTTCGGGAAGGAGATCTTCGCTGAAGGAGGACATGTCTGGAAGACCAATGCCTGATGTAAGGGCGGGAAAATTCCCGCCCCAACCAATGATCGATATCACCCACAAGTCTACCACGCTCCGCGAAGCCACCGCGGAAGCCACCGTGTCCGTGAGCCTCGCCGAGACCATCGCTACCGTGAAGGAGAAGCGCGTGCCGAAGGGCGATGTCCTCGAAGCGGCCCGCATCGCAGGCTTGTTCGGGATCAAGCGCACGGCCGATATGATCCCCGACTGCCATCCGTTGCCGATCGAACATGCAGAGCTTTCCTTCGATGTTCGAGCAATGAGCATCGTGGTGAAGGTGAAGGTGCGCACCATCTATCGCACGGGCGTTGAAGTGGAAGCCATGCACGGCGCCAGTGTCGCTGCGCTTACGATCTACGATATGCTAAAGCCGATCGACAAGGGCATCACCATCGAACGCATACGGTTGGTGGAGAAGAAAGGCGGCAAGAGTGATTGGAAGGATGCCTTCGACAAGGCTCCACGCGCAGCCGTACTAGTGATCAGTGATGGTGTGGCGGGTGGCAAAAAGGAGGACAAGGCGGGGGCTGCTATCATCGAGCGTTTGAAGAAGCTCGGTGTGGAAGTAGAAGCGCAAACCGTTGTCGCCGATGAGCCGGAGTTGATCGCTGCACAGGTGAAAGCGTGGGCAGGGGAGAAGTTCGACCTGATCCTGACCACCGGCGGTACGGGACTTTCACCGCGCGATCGGACGCCGGAGGCCATCACGCCTATCCTCGATAGGGAAGTGCCCGGCATCATGGAGGCCGCACGTGCTTACGGTCAAGAGCGCATGCCGCTGGCGATCATGTCGCGCGGTATCGCTGGCATGATCGGACGAACGTTGGTGATCACCCTGCCCGGGTCCACACGCGGCGCGCAAGAAACCATGAATGCGCTATTTCCATTCGTTCTTCATGTGATCAAGGTGCAGGAGCATGCGTTCAGGCATGGGCAGTGAGTTATCGTTGAACTAGATCCAGAACTCTCCACCATGCAGACCATCCTCGGCGCCAATGGCGTCATCGGCAACGAACTCTCGAAAGTTCTTCAAAAGCACACCGATAAAATTCGCCAAGTAAGCCGTCACCCTAAGAAAGTAAACAGCAATGACGAGACGTTTGCTGGGGACCTGCTCGACCCTAAGGCCGTAAGTGACGCAGTGGCGGGAAGCGAGGTGGCGTACCTCGTGGCCGGGCTCAAGTACGACGTCAAGGCGTGGGAGGAGCAGTGGCCCAAGGTTATGCGCAACAGCATCGATGCCTGCAAACGCCACAACTCCAAGCTCGTCTTCTTCGACAACGTTTACGCTTATGGCAAGGTGGACGGGCCAATGACCGAGGACACGCCATACAACCCCTGTAGCAGGAAGGGCGAGGTGCGGGCGCGCATCGCTACCATGCTCATGGACGAAGTGAAGCGTCGCGAGTTGCAGGGCATGATCGTCCGTGCTGCGGACTTCTATGGCCCGGGAGCCTTGCTGAGCATGACCCACTCCACCGTGACCGAACGAATGAAGGCCGGGAAAACGCCGCAATGGATCGGTGATGCAAAAGCTGCGCACACGTTCACCTACACACCGGATGCGGGCCGGAGCCTTGCCATGCTGGGCAATATGGATATCGCGTACGGACAGGTCTGGCATGCCCTCACCAGCAAGGAATCGATGAGCGGCGAGCACTTTGCTCGAATGGCATGTGAACTGGCAGGCAAACCGTTCAAGATACAGGTGGCACCACGCTGGATGATCTCGATATTGGGTCTGTTCGTTCCGCCGTTGCGGGAGAACATGGAGATGATGTACCAGTTCGAACACGACTACCGCTTTGATAGCACCAAGGCGGAGCGGGCGCTCGGCAATGCGGCTACCCCTTATCGCGAGGGCATCGCTGCAACGATCAAGAGCTAACCCCCGATCGAGACCATGGGCCGTGCGCTCAGGTCGTGCAGCACTTCTTCCTGCTTCTCCGGTTTGAAGAGTGGCAAGCCGCCGAGCATCGCATGCTTTGCATGGACATTCGCTTCGATCAACGGTGCGATGTCCTCCCCGCGTCTCAGCGCCGATAACAGGTCAGATTCCTCACGTGAGAACAGGCAGTTGCGCATCTTTCCTTCAGCGGTAAGCCGCAAGCGATCGCAATCTCCGCAGAACGGTTCCGTTACGGTGCTGATCACCGCGAACGTTCCTTTCCAACCCGGCACGCGGTAGGCTTTGGCCGTGCTATGGGGATCGTCGCTCAATTTCTCGTACGAATACACACTTCCGATGTGTCCCAGCATTTCGCTGAAGGTGTACACGCGTTCTCTTCCCCAGTGGTTCCCCGCGAAGGGCATGAACTCGATGAAACGGACGTGCACGTCATGGTCCCGGGTGAATTCCACGAAGCGCAGTAGTTCATCGTCGTTCACTCCGCGCATCACCACCATGTTCACTTTCACGCGCATGCCGTGTTGCAGGGCCAGCAGGATGTTCGCATGCACCTTGTCGAACCCATCGCGCCTGGCGATCTTCTT
>JBKJNF010000247.1:0-10752 GCA_046596155.1 Flavobacteriales bacterium
AGCCTTCACGAAGGAGATCACGGCCGCTGCAATGGCCGCACTGCCGCTGCTGAAGAGTAGCGCATCCTCGGCATGTTCCAGCGCGGCCAGCTTCTGGCGTGCCATGGCCACCGTTGGATTGAAACCACGGGAATAGAGCGGCTTCTCGAACTCGTGTTGTACCACATCGCGCATGGCGGCCACCGTGGGATAGCAGAAGTTGCCGCTTTGCACGATCGGAGGCACCACGGCATCGTAGCCGCGTTCGCGTTCCTCGCCGAGGTGCGTAAGGATGTTGGAGAGATCGTGGTGTTCCATGTGGTATGCGTTCAGCGGGATCGATGATTGAGAATGACAAAGAAAAGGGCGCCAGATGGGCGCCCTCTTCAATATCGCTTGTGGACAGGTCAGTGACGGAGGGTAAGCGTAGCCGTGCGGAGGCCGGTGCCTGTGATGGTGCGCACAACGTATTGTCCATCCGCCAGATCCGTAAGGTCGAGCGGGAGCACCTGGCCTTGTACTAGTTTGAAACCCTGTTGGCTGTATAGAACGCGTCCGGTGATGTCCAGCACCTCTAGGCCGGCAATGGTCACAGTGGCATCATTCCAACGCAGCTGGAAGTTGCCATTTCCAGGGCTCGGATGGATCAGCAAGCCCGTCGTGTTCACAAGGGCAGCAACGGCGGTTGTTGTGACCACTTCGGTTTCGACCGTGTTGGTGATCACAGGCTCGTTGTAGTCGAAGTAGATGGCGCCGGTATTGAGCATGAGTGTTCCTGGGATCACGCTGGCCTTCGGACGCAGGCTGAAGTGAACGGCGCCCTGACTGGCCTCCATATCCGTTCCGCTATCAGGGAGCAGGATGTTCGCAAAGGTCCAAGCGATCTCGTTGCCGCTAATGCTGATCTGATTGTCATGTGTCGCACCGATCATTTCGAAGGAGCTCAGGTCCAGGTCGATGTCGATCATATCGCGTAGCACAATGTTCACCGCAGGCTGTGTGCCGGTGTTCTGGAAGTGGATCGTGTATTCCAACGCCTTTCCACTGGCCACTTCATCCGGGGTGATCGAGTTCACGTCCACCAACTTCTCATTCGGATCGAAGGAGGTGGTAGGGTGAGCGCTGATGGCGTCCGTGTTGTCGTTCGGGGTAAGTTCGAGCTGGGTAAGGTCGAATACGACCAAAGCGGTCACCGAGTCGGTGGTCAGTGCCGTGCTGTCCGTGTGATAGGTCACATTGATGTAGTTCATTTCGCCCGGAGCCAAGGTGGCCACGGTCCAGGTGACGGTCTGGCCGCTCACGGTGGTGGGTGCTGGTGTACTGCTAACGAAGGCGGTCAGGGTGTCTAGGGTCAGGATGATGCTGCCGTTGATGTCCTCCGTACCAACATTGCGGTAGTTGATGTGGTAGCTGGTGTTGTTGCCGATCCAAGGGTTCCAGCCCCAGATGTCGGCGCGGCCGTCATAAATGCCGGGAATGCTCTGGAAGCCGAAATCCTTGTCGGTCACCAGCTGGCCTTGGGCGGTAACGCTGTATGTGCGCGACATGGGTACGGCCGTGTGGTACAAGGGTGGGTTGGGGACCGTGATGGTGTAGGAGCCGGAGTCCGTGCAGAAGGAATAGGTTTCCGTGCCGGCATAGTGCAAAGAGCCTCCCGGGTTCACTTCGAGCATGGTGGAGATGTGCTGTTCGCCTGCATCCCGAACACCATTGTTGTTCGCATCACGGTAGGTGGCGCCCGATACGGTGCCGTAGCATTCCGTCAAGGTCCACCAGAAATCGTCACTGTTGAAGAGGCTGGTCCAAACAAGAAAGTACGTTTCTCCTGCGGTAACGGGAATATCGAGGTAGGTGGCAAAGGGATAGCCTGGGCAGCTGTTTGAGCCCATGTCATCATTAAAGGCCACGCAGGAAAGAGAATCGCAGGACCCCGTTAATACCTTTAAATAGGTATCGTCGTTCGATTCGTTCAGGTCATTGCATGAAGTGATGTTGATGGTGCCGGTGAACGTGGCAGTATAAACGTACCAGTCGCCGTTCTGCCCACTACCGCCACACCCGAATGACCCTCCACCATCGCCGGTGGTCGGGCCGTCGGCATGATGGAAGCCGGAAAGGATCGGTAGTGCGTTCGTGCACGTATCGCCTTGGGCGAAGAGCCTAGAGGTTGCTACGATCAAGACAAGTGTACACGCGTACTGTTTGGACATGGGACGGAGGGGTTATCGTGGAAAGTTAATCGTACCCGCTGACCGGCTTACGGATCGCGCCGGAAAAACACGAACCCATTGGCGCGACCGGTCTCGATGAAGGTCCCGACGGACAACACTTCACCCACATCGGTCAGCTTGCAGGCCAGGAATACGGGTCGGTCGATGGGTCCGGAGAGCAGGATGGTCTCGTCGGGCCTTGCTTCCGTAGTGCGTCCGTAGAAGGGTGGCACATAGCTTTTGTACCCCTTCGTCATCAGCCAGCATCGTTCGCCGACATGAGAAGAGAAGAAGTTCACCGCTGCACGCTGCGAGTAGTTCTCGATCCGGTTAATGAACAGCGCCAGTGTCAGCGAGATGAAGATCGCTGTCCCACCGAACGATGCCACCAAGCTTGCCCGCACGCGACCCGATGCGTGCAGGAAGTGAGCGGCGAGCAGGGTGCCCAACAGCCATACACCGGCCAACGCTTCAAGACCAGACCAGTTGACCGGAGCATCCAGGTTCGCCTGCGCGAAGGGGTCCGATGCTAGCAAGGGTCTCAACAGTTCAGGATGCATGCCGATGTAAGGCGCTGCCATGAACACAACGGCAATGCCACTGCCGAGGATGTCCAAGGCAGAACGCGTCCCAATGAAGGTTTCCCGCTGCTGCCAGATACGCTCCATTTGCAAGGCGGCCAGGTAGGTCAGTGGGAAGTAGCACAGGCTGCTGTAGTGCACGATCTTGGTGTTCACGATGCTGAAGAGGATCAGCACCACCCAGAACAGGATCAGCAACCAGCGTCGCAGGTCGTTCTGCAATTCAGTTCCGCGTGTGGGCCTCATCAACTCCTGCACAGCGAAGAGCGATGACGGGAAGCAGCCGATCAGCAGCACAACGAAATGATATCCCGCGAAGCCACCGTGCCCCGCATCCTCCTCGGTGAACAAGGCCACCTGCCGTTCAAAGAAGGCCACACTGAAGGCAGGCCCGTTCCGCAAGAAGTCCATTCCGAACCAGAGGGATACAACGCAGAGCAGGGAAAGGAGAAGAATGCCCAGATGCTTCAGCTCGAAGAACATGGCGAAGCGGCGGGACGTCCAATAGACTACGCCCGTGATGCCAAGGATGATGATCGCCGCTGGTCCTTTCGTCATCACGGCCAGACCGAGGAGTGCGCCGCTGAGGACGGACCACGTCCACGCGTGTTCGCGCACGGAGCGGATGAATGCATACAGTCCGAGGAAGATGAAGAGGTTGAACCATGGGTCGATGATGCCGCTGCGGAAGTAGAGGTTCGGCAGGATGGAACCCATATAGGCCAGCACCCAGAGCAGTCCAAAAGTGTACCCGCGCTCGCGGGCGCCGATGCGGAACAAGAGCAAAAGGGTAATGGCTCCGCATAGGGCATTTGGAAAGCGCGCCGCGAATTCACCCACGCCGAACATGCTCATGCTGATGGCCTGCATCCACATGAACAACGGCGGCTTCTCATGGAACGGCTGGAAGTCGATCTGTGGGCGGGACCAGTCGCCACCCACAAGCATCTCGCGCGCGATCTCGGCGAAGTTGATCTCGTCCCAGTCGAAGAGGTGCACAGCACCCAGGCCCGGCGTGAACAGGCACAACGCGCCTATGAAGATGAGGAGACTGATGCGCGATGCGGGGATCGATCGCATGAGCCGTTTATTTCCTGGTGCCGAGGAGTGGCCACGGCATCAGCCCCGTACGCGCAAGGAAATACCGAACGCTCACTGCCACCACGCCCAGGCCGTAGGTCATGCTGCGGCTGAAGTTGATAGAGCTGGCATCGTCGAAGTACTTGGTGGGGCAGGTGATCTCGGCGATCTCGAACTTGTGCCAGAAGATCTGGGCGATCATCTGGTTGTCGAAGACGAAGTCGTCCGAACAGTTGTGGTACGGGCAGGCCTCGAGCACCTTGCGGTGGAAGGCGCGGTAGCCGGTGTGATACTCGCTCAACTTCTCGCCCATCAACAGGTTCTGCCCGAGGGTGAGCATGCGGTTGAAGATGTACTTGTAAAGCGGCATGCCACCCTTCAGGGCGCCACCGCCGAGGATGCGCGATCCAAACACCACAGGATAAACGTCATTGCCGATCACCGTGATCATGCTGGCGAGGAGCTTCGGTGTGTATTGGTAATCAGGGTGCAGCATCACCACGATATCGGCACCCAGCTCACGGGCCTTGTCGTAACAGCTCTTCTGGTTGCCGCCATAGCCCTTGTTCACTTCGTGGATCACGATGTGGAGGATGCCCAACTGACGGGCCACTTCCACCGTGTTGTCCGGACTTTTGTCATCCACGAGCACCACCTCATCCACAAGGTCGAAGGGGATCTCCGCGTAGGTTTTTTGCAGCGTCAGCGCAGCGCGATAGGCGGGCAGGACCACCACCACCTTTTGGCCGTTGTACATGGTTCAAGGATCGGTTTTGCGCTCCGCGAGGCTCACAAGGTAAACGCCACATAGGATGAGGGCGATCATGCCCCCCTGGCCCATGGTCATGTGTTCACCATCGGCGAAGCCCCATCCTAAGGCCACCACAGGCATTAGGTACGTAACGCTGCTGGCCCAGACCGCGCTGGTGCGTTTGAGCAGCGCGTTCCACAGCACCAGTGAAAGCGCGGAACTAAAAACGGCGAGGACAGCTACATAGCCCAGCGCGGACCAGGCATGTGGCACAGTGCTCAAGGCGTTGGGCAGACCGGAAGCAATGACGCCGACGATGCCCAATGGCCCCACAAAGGAGAGGGCGAGCGCGGCCGTGGCCGCAGCTGGAAGACCGTACAGGTAGTGCTTCACGATGTTCGCGCTGGCGCCATAGCACACCGTACCCAGGATGGGCAGGAAGGCATAAATGGACCAAGTAGGCAACCCGTCCGCCTGTTTCCACAAGATCAGCCCTAGGGCTCCAATGAGTCCGATCATGGTGCCCACAATGTGAAAACCGCGCAGGCGACGGGCGAAGAACAGCACGCCGACCAGCAAGGTGAACAGCGGCGTAAGGCTATTGAGCGCGCCGCTCAGCGAACTGTCGATGCGCGATTGCGCCGTAGCGAAGAGGAAGGCCGGGATGCCATTGCCCAGCACGCCGGTCAACAACAACGGCAGCCAATGCTTGCGGAACAAGGGGAAATGCACGATCAGTAAGGGCGAGAGCGCCAGCCAGGCGATGGCCAACCGGGCCGAGGCCAGTTGCCAAGGGGTGAGCACCGGAACTCCTTCGTGGTACAGTCCGCGCTTCATCAGGATGAAGGAACTGCCCCAGATGAGCGCTAGGACGACCAGCAGCACCCATTTTAACCATTCGTCCCGGCGATGAACCATGTCTGGGTGTCCTGCGTTCTTTGACGGTCGGCGAAGATATCCGACCAGCCGAGCACATAGCTTTGTAACAAATAAGGAATGACGGGCGTCCTATGTTCGTCAACCCACGAAGGACCACCATGAAGAACCCGCTCGCACTTTCGCTGCTCGTGTTCGTATTCGCCTGCGGGCAGGCACCGAAACCCACCACGGTCGATGCACCAGCATCCATCGCCCGAACGGAAAATGAGGTGGCCATCAGCTCAGGTGAGCCCATGGCAACGGCCGATCTTAGCGTGAGCGGGATGACCTGCTCCATGATGTGCGGTGGTGCCATCAAGGATGCCATGGCCAAGCTACCCGGCGTGAACAACACAGAGATCCAGTTCACCGATGCCGACCAAGTGAACCACGCCGTGGTCAGCTATGATCCGGCCAAGGTGAGCGACACTGACATGGTGAAAGCGATCCAAGCGTTGCACGAGGGCCAGTACAAGGTGTCCAGCGTGAACGTTACCAAACAAGTGGTGCACAAGGGCAAGGCCGATGCCCCGGCGGAACACAAGGCCGAAGGCGACGTGAGCGCATCAACATTGCCCGATGTAGTGCTGCCCAGCTTGATCGCCTTGCTTTCGCGTCTCGTTCGCATCTGATCATCATGGCCCATTACGAGGAAGGGACTGCGGCCCCTTTTTCGTGTTCAGCGACATTGCGCGTATGCACCGTCCGAACACTGGTTCGACCGGTGTGTCGTTCGCACGGCACACCAATGCTGGTAGGTTAGTGGGAGTGAAGCCCCTGGTCACGTTGATCTGGGGGCTTCTCATTTTCCGTTAGCCACCGCACGAACATCACGCGCTCCGGAGCGTTCACTCGGGTACATTCGTGCGGCCATGAACAGTGCATCCACCCTCCGTCCGGTGATCATCTGGTTGCTTACGGGCTGTGTGCTGATCGCGTGCATGGTGGCCATCGGTGGCATCACGCGCCTCACCGAAAGCGGGCTGAGCATCACCGAATGGAAACCGATCAAGGGCGCACTGCCGCCCATGAACGAGGCCGACTGGCAGGTGGAATTCGAGAAATACCAGCAGATCCCCGAGTACAAGCTGATCAATCAGCAGATGGACCTCGCGGGTTTCAAGCGGATCTTCTTCTGGGAGTGGATGCATCGCAATTGGGGCCGACTGATGAGCCTGGTGTTCATCGTGCCCTTCATCTTCTTCTGGTGGCGCGGGCTGTTGAAGGGATGGTTGATGAAGCGCACCATCGCCATCCTCATCGGTGGTGGCTTGGTTGGGGCGCTCGGCTGGTTCATGGTGGCCAGCGGATTGGAGCAGAACGTGGATGTGAGCCACTATCGCTTGGCCATTCACCTGTGTGCTGCCTTCAGCGTGTTCTCGCTGGTGTTGTGGACGGTATTCGACATCCAACGCGGCCGGCGTGGTTATGCGGGGGATGGAACCACTCCCGCAAAATGGGCGCGCGCCTTGTTGATCGTATTGATCGTACAGGTGATCTATGGCGCCTTCACCGCAGGGTTGGATGCGGGTCATGTGGCGAACACCTGGCCGCTGATGAACGGACGCTTTTTCCCTGATCAGGCCATGGCGTACACCGGCACCGCCATGGATCTCATCGCGCACAAGGAAGGTGTGCAATTCATCCATCGCAACCTGGCATGGCTGGTGGCAGCGGCGTTCGTTGGGTTCGCGGTGCACTTCCGGCGCGAAGCCTCGCTGGATGGCGCGTGGCCATGGCTGCTGATCGCTGTGGTGTTCCAGTTCGCATTGGGCGTGCTCACGGTCATCACGCAGGTGAATATCGTGCTCGGTGTGTTGCACCAGTTCGGCGCGCTTTTGTTGCTGAGCACCCTGCTGGCGGTGTTGCACCGCACTGGGCGGATCAGTGCCAGGTGAGTGTGCGCGCGAAATGCCGCAGATCCTCGCGTATCCGTTCGGTCACCGGCGAAAGTGAATCCGCGTTCGGTCGTGCGTCGAAGTACAGCGAGGCATAGAGGAAGTGCGTGGTGCTGTCCGTTAGGTAGAACACCACCGGACTTGCCACATCACCCTCCACATCGAAGTAGGTGCCGAACACGCGGTCCCCGCTGCGCATGATGCGTTCGGACCGGATACGCGCGGCCTTCGCCTCGTGTTTGTCCTTGAAGGTGTGCGCGTCATCGATAAGCTGCGCCAGGTCACCATTGATGTGGCGATACGTCATGAACACATCGGCATGTTGTCCGCCGAAGCGCATGGTGGTCCAGCAGGCGGTGTCCATTGCCGCCGATGCGCTGCGGGGCTTGTCCACCATCATGGCATAGCCTGGTATCTCCGCCCTGAACGGACACTCACCATGCCATTCGATGTACAACGTATCCGGCAGGTCCAGTCGCAAATAGCCGCGCGGCTTGGGCACAGCATCATCACTGCAGGAGGTGAGTAACAGCAGGAGCGCCAGCGCACCGAGGCCTTTCAACTGCCGGAGGATGTGCATCCGGCCACTGTTCATGCCTCGGAGCCAACTCATCCCTTTGGAGGCGCTTCGCGCATCAGCACCTTCACCCGGCGCACGCGCTTGTTATCCGCACTCTCGATGGTGAAGAGGAAGTTATGGAGCGCCACCTGTTCCCCTTTTTGCGGGATCCGCCCGGTGAGCTCCAGGATGAAGCCGCCTACCGTGCCGCTGTCGCCCTTGTTCTCCTCGAAGAGCTTGCCGTCTATACCTATTACACGGTACAGATCGTTCAATGATGTCTTGCCTTCGAACACCCAAGTGCGATCGTCGAGCTTGCTGTATACCAGGTCCTCCTCGTCGAATTCGTCAGTGATGTCACCCACGATCTCCTCGATCACATCCTCGAGCGTCACGATGCCGCTGGTACCGCCGTATTCATCCACCACCACGGCCATGTGCACCTTTTTGCTTTGGAACTCCTTGAGCAGGCCGCCGAGCTTTTTGTTCTCCGGGATGAAGTAGGGTTCCCTCAGGAGCGTCAGCCAGTCGAGATCGGTCTTGTCCAAGTGCGGAAGTACATCCTTGATGTTGAGCACACCTACAACGCGGTCCATGGTGTCTTCATAAATAGGTACGCGTGAAAAGCCGCTTTCCACGATGGCGAGGAGCAATTGCGGAAAGGTGAGCTCCCGTTTGAAGGCCACTACCTCGGTGCGCGGCCGCATCACCTGGCGCACTTCAATGCCACCGAACTTCACGATGCCGCGCAGGATGCGTTGCTCCTCCGCCGTGGTGCTCGCATCCTTCGTCAGCTCCAGCGCATGACCGAGCGCATCCGCGCCAATGCTTTGTGGCCCACGCTTCCGGTAGCGTTTTTCGATGAAGGAGGTGCTGCGGATCAGGGCTTCGTTGATGGGCGAGACCAGGGTGCGCAAGGTGACCAAGGGCCGGCTCATGATCTGGGCCACGCTCATGGCATGGCTGGTGGCGTAGACCTTAGGTATCACCTCGCCAAAGAGCAACATGATAAAGGTGACGGCGAGCACTTGAACGATGAACACGAGGTAGTCGGGCATCGTCCTGAAGTCGAACAGGCCCAACATGGCCACTGTAGAGAGCACCGTGATACCCACGTTGGCGAAGTTGTTCAGCACGAGAATGGTCGCCAGCAAGCGGCGGGGTTTGGAGAGCAACTCCAACACGCGCGTGCCACTGGTTCCACCGCGTTCCTTCAGATCGCGCAGTTGGGTTGGCGTCAGCGAGAAGAGGGCCACCTCGCTGGCGCTCATGCAGGCGCTGATCACAATAAGGAGCACGATCACCGCGATGGCGCCGATGGCCATTGGGTCAGGTACGGTGAAAGCGAGCAGTGGGGTGGAATGCATCAGTGCGCGATCGCGTGATCGTGTGGTGCGAAATAGGAAGGAGCGTGTGTGATCAGAAGGGCAGATCGTCCAGGTCCTCACCTGCGCTGGCGGATGTCGGTGCGCTAGCGGGTCGGGCTTGTACTGGTTGCTGCTTACCTACTTCGCCGGGTCCTGCGCCCTGCTCTTGCTTGTCCCCGCTTGGGCGGTCGAGCAAGTTCATCTCATCGGCCATGATCTCGGTGGTGTACCGATCGATCCCATCTTTCTCCCACTTGCGAGTACGAAGCTTCCCTTCGATGTACACTTTGCTGCCCTTCTTCAGGTACTTCTCGGTGATGGTGGCGAGCCCGCGCCACGCTACGATGCTGTGCCACTCGGTCTGCTCACGTTTCTCGCCGGTGTTCTTGTCCTTGTACGTCTCGGTGGTTGCGATACGGAAATTGGCCACACTGACATCGTTCTGCAGGTGCCGAATTTCAGGATCGGCACCGAGGTTGCCGATCAGGATCACTTTGTTGACGCCGCTCATGTTCGATAGAATGTAAGTACGAAGATAGCGCCACCGGATTCAGCCACCTTTACCTTCCACCCACCGCTCGATCAACCGCGGCACGGCCAATGCGCTTAGCTCGTTGTGCTTCACGCGTTTCCAACTCCGCGGCGGTATGAAGTCCGTTGGCGTTTCCACTTCCCAGAACACGGCGCGGATGATCTGGTGGCTGAGCACGTGTTTAACCTCCTCACTTTTCGCTTGCACCTTCCATCCCGGGCCATGCGCACCCTCCAATTCACCTTGGAACTGACGCTTGCTCACGGACTTCGCGCTCTCGATCAAGGGCAGTTCGAAGAGCCCCTGCCAGATGTCCTTCGGTCCGCGTTGTTGCATGTACACACCCCCAACGGATCGGGGCGCTGACGCATTCGGATGCCGAATGTGCAGGTAGTTGAAGAAGCGATCGCGGATCTTCGTTACCCCTTGCTTCAAGGGCAGCACATCAATGCGACGGCTTGAAAAGGCGATGCATCTGGGCTGCAGCGGGCAGAGCATGCAGGCATAGTTCTTTGGTGTGCACACTGTGGCTCCAAGTTCCATCACAGCTTGATTGTGGTCGCCGGGATGGTTCATATCGAGCAGATCTTGAGCGAGTGCGCGGAATTGTTTGCGCCCTGCGCCGGAATCGATCGGGGTATCGATGCCGAAGACGCGGGCGAGCACCCGGTACACATTG
This sequence comes from Flavobacteriales bacterium, assembly GCA_046596155.1. Taxonomy (GTDB): domain Bacteria; phylum Bacteroidota; class Bacteroidia; order Flavobacteriales_F; family PHOS-HE28; genus PHOS-HE28. The sequence goes on from JBKJNF010000247.1 coordinate 10,555, forward strand.
CCGTCCACCACCGCATCGGGTTGGCCGAAGCAGATGGAGGCGATGGCCGCAGCCGTGTAGTCCCCCACACCCTTGAGCGTCAGTAGTTCACCATGGGTGGTAGGGAAGGATCCGCCATGTTCGCTCATCACCTGCCGGGCGGCGGTGAGGAGATTCCGTGCACGGCTGTAGTAGCCCAAGCCCTGCCAAAGCTTCAAT
>JBKJNF010000358.1:0-10584 GCA_046596155.1 Flavobacteriales bacterium
AAAGGCGTGGAACAGTACGCCGCCGAAGCCGCGATCCTGAAAGTGGCCGGCAGCGAATGCCTGGACTACGTATGCGACGAGGGCGTGCAGATCTATGGCGGCATGGGCTACAGCGCCGAAAGTCCTGTGGAGCGCGCGTACCGCGACAGCCGGATCAACCGGATATTCGAGGGTACGAACGAGATCAACCGCATGCTTACCGTGGACATGCTACTGAAGCGCGCGATGAAAGGGCAGCTGGACCTAATGGGACCGGCGCAGGCCGTGGCTGCGGAGCTGATGGGCATCCCCAACATGCCCGAGCAGGACGATAGCTTGCTCGGTGACGAGAAGCGCATGGTGGCGACCTTCAAGAAGGCTGCACTGATGGTGGCCGGTGGTGCCGCACAGAAGCTCGGCCTGGAACTAGGCAAGCACCAAGAGACCTTGATGCACATCGCCGACATGGTGATCGACACCTACCTGGCGGAAAGCACGCTGCTGCGCACACTGAAGTTGGCGGAAATGAAAGGCGCAGCGAACGTGCCCGAGCAGATCGCGATGTGCCAGCTGTACATCCACGACGCGGCTGATCGCATCCACAAGTACGCCAAGGAAGCCGTGAACAACTTCGCCGAAGGCGATGAGCGCCAGGCGATGCTGATGGGCGCAAAGCGCTTCACCAAGAACACGAACTTGAACACGGCAGAGCTGCGGAAGCTGATCGCGAAGAAGATGATCGGGGAGGGTAAGCACTGCTACTGAGTTCCGTCCATAACGCGGCGCCGCCGCAACGGATCAGACGCAACGTTACGCGTGCGTTCCGTTATCGTGTCGATGGGCTTCGATCACCTTCGTAGCTTAGTCCGATCGCCTTCACCTGCTCCTTAGGCGACCGATCCATGCGTCGTTTCACCTTTCTCCTGCTTCAGTTACCCATTTCAGTGATCGCCCAGACGTGGACGCAACTCCCGGACTTTCCGGGCATCGCCCGCGATGATGCGGCCTCCTTTGTTCTCGGTGACAACATCTACGTGGGCACTGGAATGGAAGTCAGCTTCGCTTTGACGAACGATTGGTGGGGGTTCAGTTCCGCAACCATGACGTGGGCGCCGGTCGCCCTGCTTCCTTCAACACCTCGTCAACATTGCTCAACTTTCGTGATTAATGGCAATGGCTATTTGTTCGGTGGTGTCGATGGCAATGGGTACCTCAACCAATTGTGGTCTTATGAGCCGGCTATGGATCAATGGACACAACGCGCGTCGCTGCCGGATGTCGGACGAATGAGTTGCGTCGGCTTTAGTATCAACAACATCGGATATATCGCTACAGGACGCTATGGCCCTGATACGGCGATCACAAACGAGCTCTGGTCCTATGATGCAGTGCTTGACGAATGGGCGCAGCACGCTTCGCTCCCAGGAAGACGCAGACTTCTTGGAGCAGCCTTCGCTATTGGCGGGTTCGGCTACGTGGAGACCGGTCAAGATTCACTCGCACAAGGCATGAGCGAATCGTGGCGATACGATCCGGTAGGTGATTCATGGTCTGCTACTTCGTCGTTCCCTGGCACTCCGCGTTTCGGGGCGACCGGTCTCTCGGCGGAAGGGAATCTTGGAATAGTAGCGTGTGGAACTCAGACATACAGCTCGCCCTATCTTGATGATGTATGGATATATGAACCACTCGGAGACTTCTGGTCGACAATAGCTGCTTTTCCGGGCGGTTCGAGAAAAGGTGCAAGCGGAGGTTTCGTTCAGGGCACGGGTATCTTTCTTGGGATCGGAAGTGATCTCATACAGCGATACACGGATTGGTACATGTTCACTGGTCCACTCGGGATCGAGAACCATGCTGCACCGAACGCCCCAAGCCTGTTATCGTCTGTTGTTGATGATCGGGTAACCGTATTACTTCCGAATTATTGGCTAGACGTTCGCGCGGACGTTTTCGACGCGAGCGGTCGCGTGTGCTCATCGTTCGCATGCACAAGTCGATCCACAGAATTCAACACAGGCGCGCTGCACGAAGGATCTTACTTTCTGCGCGTTCGTTCGGATGACACTACGCACACATTGCGCTTCGTGTTGATGCACTGACCACAGAACCAGCTAAGCGGATCCGCGATCCACCAACTTCGCCGCACCGCTTCACTATCCCGACCCGACGGACAACGCATGAACTTCATTGACCCTGCTCTTGATGTGTATTGCGAACAGCACAGCGGCGAAGAGCCCTGGTATCTGAAAGAGCTGACAGCAGAGACCTACGACAACGTGCAAATGCCCCAGATGATCAGCGGGCATCTGCAGGGGCGTTTCCTCGCGATGCTGAGCCACCTTGTGCAACCGAAGATGATCGTTGAGATCGGCACGTACACTGGTTACAGTGCATTGTGCCTCGCGGAAGGTTTGGCGCAGGGCGGGATGTTGCACACCATCGACATCGACCCGTACCTGCCTGAAATGGTGCATCGCTACATCGAAAAGGCGGCAATGCTGGACCGCATCACCATGCACCACGCGCCGGCATTGGAGGTGATCCCTACCCTGCCCGCGCCGTTCGACCTGGTCTTCATTGACGCCGACAAGAACAACTATCCCAACTACTTCGATGCCGTGATCGATCGTGTACGCCCGGGAGGCCTGATCATCGCGGACAATGTGTTGTGGAGCGCCAAGGTGCTGAAGCCCGAAGAGCAGCAGGACGACCAGACCAAAGCACTGGTGGCCTATGCTCGCAGGGTAAGTTCTGATCCCCGTGTGGAACGCATCATGGTTCCGCTGCGCGATGGTGTGCTGGTGGCCCGGCGCATTTGACGTTCGTCATGATCCGGGGCTACGTCTCACCACGTTTCAACATGAAAGCGCAGCTTTTCTACAACGAACTCGGTCTCCCGTTCTCTTCGCTGGGGCGTGTTGATGGCGGGTTCTCCGCCAAGGGTTCGGAGACCGTCCAGCGGATCGTGCAGGAACCCATAATGCCTGTGGAAGCGGGAATGGACCACCACGGCACGGATCAGGCCTATGTCGCCGAATTCGAGTTCGAGGTACTGGTCGATCGCGATGCCACAAGCCAAGAGACCTTCACCTCATTGATCGCCTGCATTTCGCAGGACACGAACGAGCTATCGGTAGAGCGCAAGTCCTTGATCTGCCGTTCCGCTCACGATGTGGCACATGTGGCACACGGCATCCGCTCAGGAATTCCCCTTGTTGATGGACCTCCACCACCATCTGGGCCGAGCGACCATGCTGGACGCCTCGGGGTCATGAGCATGCCTTGATGGGGGCGCCCTACCGCTGCCTGCCTTAGTCCCGTTATATTGGCGTCGATGTCAACCTTTATCGACCTACGCAGCGATACGGTCACCAAGCCCGACCGCGCCATGCGGGCTGCGATGGCCAGTGCGGAGGTAGGCGATGATGTATTCGGGGAGGACCCCACGGTGAACGCACTTGAGGCGCGACTAGCGGCGCTCTTTGGCCATGAGGCCGGGCTGTTCTGCCCTAGCGGCACCATGACGAACCAGATCGCCGTGAACATCCACACCCGTCCAGGTGACGAGGTGATCTGTGATGAAGGAGCGCACATTTATCGATATGAAGGCGGCGGTGTGATGGCCACAAGCGGATGCAGTGTAAAATTGCTCACAAGTGACCGCGGCCGGTTCACGGCATCCCAAGTGGAAACGGCGATCAATGACCGAACCGCGCAATGGCTGGCGAACACGAGCTTGGTGAACATCGAGAATACATGCAACCGGGGCGGTGGTGCGGTGTGGGACCTGGCCGAAGTGGACCGGATCCGCACTGTTTGCCTCGCCAACGGATTGGCCTTGCACATGGATGGTGCACGGATCTTCAATGCCCTCGAGGCCCGTGGTGGATCACCGTTGGAATGGGGTCATCGGTTCGATACGATCTCGATCTGTTTGAGCAAAGGACTTGGCGCGCCTGCGGGGTCCGTACTCGTGGGCAGCCACGGGCTGATGGCCCGAGCCCGGCGTGTGCGCAAGCGCCTGGGTGGTGGCATGCGCCAGGCCGGCATGCTTGCAGCCGCAGGGATGTATGCGCTGGATCATCATGTGACACGCTTGACGGATGATCATGCGCGTGCCCAACGTATCGGCGAAGCCCTCACAGCGCGGCCTGGCGTGCGGGAAGTGATGCCGGTGGAAACGAACATCGTCATCTTCTCCCTTCGGGAAGGTCGGGATGCGCCAGCGCTTTCCGCTCAATTAAAGGAACAGGGCGTGCTGGCCATGGCGATCAGCCCTGACCAGGTGCGCATGGTGCTACATCTGGATGTGGACGATGAGGCCGTTGATCGTGTCCTCGCTGTGCTCAATACGCTCGCGACATGAACCGGGCGAGCCTAACAAGCCTCGGGCTGGTGATGGGCATCGCACTGACGTGGTTGACCTTGGCCTCCTTGGTGACCTATGGCCTGTTGAAAGGCAATGAGCGCAACGAAGAGCTGGGCGGACTTGGCCTCGAACGCATCATGGATGTGCAACGCATGCAGCTGGACCTCTTGTTCCGGGGGGTGGAAAAGGACCTGCTGACGGAAGCTGCGTTCGCTAACGATCAGGACAGTTTGGTGGAGGCCGAGTTGGTGGCTCGCTGGGCGGCGGCCATAAAAGGTGATTGGGCCTTAACATCCATCGGTCTGGCAAGCGAAGGCGGGGATGATGTGGTACTTGAACGCACGGACAGTGAACTGCGCCTTACCTCGGTGGCGCGCGGCTCAGAGGAAAGTCCGCCGCTGGTTAGCACCTGGCCTGTGATGGATCTACCCAGGAACGCACGCACGACCATCAGCGAAAAACAGGTCGACCCACGCTCTACTGCTTGGTTCGGCCGAACCTTGGACCAGCTGGACCATGAGATCAGCTGGAGCGTCGTAGGCAAGTCACCCGTGGACCTGACACTTTATGCGAGCAAGCTCATCCGGCCACGAAAGGAAGGGCGATCATTCCATGTGATCCGGTGTGGGATCAGTCTGCAACGCGCGATGCGTTCCATCAGTGCACCAAGATCCATAGTGGACCTGTTCATGCTCACCGGAGAAGGGGTTCGCTGGATGATGCCCGATACGGGCCAAGCACGACAGGCTTCGTTCCAAGCCCAGGTGCAGTGGTCGAAGGAACGAAAAGGGATCCCCTTCAGATTCAACCTGGATGGATCGTCATTCATGGCCCGCGTAGTGCCGTATCAGCTGGGTGGCGCCAGCGGATACATGGGCGCGGTCATTGATATGCGTTCGATCCGATCCTGGACCATGAGTGAGCGCCGAGGCCTATGGATAGCGGCGGTCTTCCTCGCGGTCCTAGGAGCCTTACTGGCGTGGACCATCCTGCGCGGTCGGCGATCAGTGGAGCAGGTCAAAAGACAGGAGAAACTCAGTCGGACACAGCAGCGAAAACTAGTGCGGGCCTTGGGCGAACGTGAGGTATTAGATCGCGAGGTGCATCACCGCGTGAAGAACAATCTGCAGGTGGTGAGCAGCCTGCTGAACCTGCAGGCGAAACGCATTCACGATCCCGGAGCGCAGCAGGAATTCCTACGTGGTAAACGCCGGATCGACAGCATGGCACTGGTCCATCACAAGCTCTACACGCAACGAGACCTGTCAGCTCTAGACCTTCGCGCCTTCCTTTCCCAATTGGCCGCCGCGGTCAGCGCCATGCACGAACCCGCGAGCCGCACCATAAGCCATGCGGTGGAAACGCATGACCTCAAAGCCGATGCCGACACTGCGATCCAATTGGGCATGATCACTTGTGAGTTGCTCGCCAACAGCTTTCAACACGCCTTTCCCTATGTGACCGGTGGGCATGTCGACATCACGGTGGACGAGGTCGGCGGCGGGATGTACAAGTTATCGATCCGCGACAATGGTCTGGGCTTGGATCTGGGTGCACCTCGGCGTGAGGATGCCTTGGGTCTAGAGATCGCAGAGGCGTTGGCTGATCAGATCGACGGCAAATTGGAGTTGTTCAGCGACAAAGGCACACGCGTGGAGATCACGTTCCGGATGCAGGGGATCGGCGCGCTTCCTGCGCGTTGAGGCTCACTTCAGCCACTCCAGCTCCACGCGTCTTTCCTCAGGATCGTAGCCTTGGCTGCGACTATCACCGTAATAGTTCACCAACAGGCGCTCGGGGCCGATGCCGCGTTGAAGCAAGTAATTGCGGACGGCCTTTGCACGCAGTTCGCTCAGGGCCATGTTCACGGCCGGGACACCACTGCGATCGGTATAGCCTGTGATCAGGATCCGATCTTTCGGTGAACGGGCCAACTGCTCGAACACCTCGTTCAGGATCACGCGATGCGATGCACCCAGGTCAAAACTTCCACGGGTGAAGCGTACTACTAGATCCTGCCCCGTGAGCTCGCTCAACATGGCCAATGGATTGTCAGTGGCCTCCGCAACGCCCTTTTCCTTCATTTCGCGGAGTTCCATGCCCATGTCATCCATGCGGCCCTCGATATCATCCATACGATCACGCAGTGCCCACAGTTCCTTGCGCTGATCGAGGTCATCGATACGTTCATTGATGGCGTCCAATTCGGCCTTGAGCCAGCGATCGCGCTTGCGGATATGGGCAGGAGGTGGCACCCATTCCTGTTGCGGGGAAGCCTGTTCGACCGTTCGGCGGGCCTGGCGCGCGATGCTGGCCAACAGCTCGTCCGTTAGCCCGGGGTCGGAGGCTGTGTTCAGTGTATCGAACGTGGTAAGGTCCAGCGCGCAAAGGAAGTTCTGATCGTCATAAACCGTGCTGCACACGGTGGGCACGGTCACCTCACGCCCGGTGCTGAATGCATCGGCTACAGGCTCAGCGGCCATCACCTCCACACTGGCCAGCGGTAGCAGGTCGGCCCGCAGTTGACGTTCCAGTTCCTGTCGCTGGCTGCGCACATAGTAATAGATGGCGAGGTACTTGTCCTGGTCGTTGCCGGCATCCACACCGAAGCTGGCCTTGCTCCAATCGATGTGCGTAACGCGCTCCAATTGTTCCATGGCGGGTTCGGAGAATCCGCCGAAGCCCTCACTGGCGTCGAACTCGGTAGCGGCGGCCTCGGTCATGGCCCTCATGTCGGCCATCATGCGTTCGTCGCTGAGGTCCGTATGCACACCCTGTTTGGCGAAGTGCACATGCTGGTCGAGGTATTGTTCGATCCCCGCGATCACCAACCTGCGCAACATCAGATCACCGGCTGCGGCGGAAAGTCGTTGCACCGAAAAGGTGACGGGCGTGTCGGCAGCAAAGCGCCAGGTGGCCTGTAGCGCGGGCTCCGTTGCTTCGGGGCTTTCGAAGGCACGGACCAGCACCAAGGCGGCATCACTCTCCGCCCGCAGCTCCAGGGCCTGCTGGGCCAGGATGTGCCGCCCGATAATAAAGCCGGACAGGAACAGGAGCACGCGGATCATGCCACGAACTTACCGGGTGCACACACGCCGCGCCAGTGGAAAATAGGAGACGTTGCGAACTCCCTTTTCAACAAGCTACGACAGCATCCGCGCCAAACCGCAGTTGGAAGAGCACCAATCCTGGGCCTCTTCCAACGTGTTGAACAGCCGGAACGGGAACACAGGCTTATGGAAACGCAAGAAGAATTCGCCTTGGATACGCTCCGGCAGGTCCTCGGCCAGGTAGGCCACCGGACGCTTGTCGTTGGTGCAAACGCGGGCCAGGAAGAACTTGGCATCGGGCGTCATGCGCACAAACTGTTCCTGTTGCACCACCACGGGCGCGCCACCCAGGGGGTCCGTACGGCGGAGGGCGCGCATGATGTCCTTCATCACGCACGCGTCGATCAACGCTGTGGACCGCAGCACGAGCCGGACGGCCCCGTGATCCTCCCACATGTCGAACGGTTGTTTAACGGGATCCGCAGCGGGTGTAAGCATACCGAAATGTACCGGGGTCGGATATCCGTTTCCGTTTGAAGCCAACACGATGTGTGAACAGGTCGCGGTGAACAGCCCTCAGCGGACCAATGCTTCGGGCACTGGCTCTCCCACGGCTGCATCAGGCACCGCACAGCCAATGATCATGCAGATGGTGGACACGATGTCCGCCACGGCGGTCCGTCGAACAACTTCACCGTGTGCAATGCCTTGCCCGAAGAAGATAACGGGCACTTGCGTGTCATAGTTCCAGCCGGTGCCATGCGTTGTGCCCTTGCCGATGAACGCCCCTTCCGCTTCGAAGTACCCAGGCCTCAGTGTGTAGAGGATATCACCACAGCGCTGGGGCATGTAGCCGTTGAGCATCAGCGTTCGTTGATCAGCGGGATCACCTCCGAGGACATCGTCGGTATCCGCCTTCCAGGCGTTTTCCACGTAGGGGAGCTGGCGCAATCGCTTGATCACCTCCCATTCAGGCGAAATGAAAGCGCCTCCCATGTGTTCCTCTTTCATTTCTGATCGTTGTACCATGAACACCTGGCCGTCGCCCAAGTAGGCGATAGAATCCGAGGTTGAACGAAACGTTGCATTCAACTCCTTCATCACGGGCGCAAGGTCCGCATAGCCAGCACTTCCCCGGAGGTCCTTCAGGTAGGCGGGTACATCGATCGCGCCGTGGTCCGCAGTAAGAAACAACGTGTACTTCCCAGCTCCCACTGACCTGTCGAGTTCGGTGAGAAGGCGTGCGATCTCTTGGTCGAGGCGGATGTACATGTCCTCCACCTCCAACGCCCGCGGACCCATTTTGTGCCCAAGGATGTCGGTGCTGCTGTAGCTGATGGCGAGCAGGTCGGTGCTATTATCCAGCCCCATTCCCTCACCTGCCAGTGCTGCTAGCGCCATGTCGGTGGTCAGCGTGTTGCCCCATGGCGTGGAGGCGATCAAGGAAAGCCCGGCAGGACCTTTGGAAAGAGTGGCCAGGTCATAGGGAAAGGCCGAACCGGACCCTGCTGCCAGCGGCTGCTCATAGGGATTATCATCGGGCATTACCTGATGATATTTTTCAATGGGAAGCAAGGGCGTCCAGGTGTTGATGAGGTACTTCTCGGCGAGCTTTCGCGCGTTGAACGCGTCCAGCCACTTCGGCAATTGCCTCATGTACCAGGTGCTCGTGACGAACGCGCCGTTCCCGCTGAACCAGTAGGCACCATCGCCTGTGCGGCCGATGGGTAGGATGCTACTGCGGTCCTTCAGCGCGATGCCGATGGTCTTGCCTTGGCGCTCCGTGCGCCGCTCGATCTCATCGGCCAATGTGGTAGCAAGCAGTTGTGAGGGCGAACTCTGTGCGTTGGCGGAACCAACGCCCTGCACCGTGGAGTCCTTAACGCAGTAGATCATCTTGCGCGTCTCGCGGTCGAAGCGTTCATTCGCCACAATGCCGTGATGCGCGGGCACACTGCCGGTGTAAATACTGGCATGGCCGGGACCTGTGACCGTGGGCATGTAGGTGTAATGCGCATCGCGCAAAAAGTTCCCTTCGCCGATCAACCGCTTGAACCCACCTTCGCCGAAGTTGCTCCAGTAGCGATAGATGTAGTCGGGTCGCATCTGGTCCACCACGATGCCCACCACCAGTTTCGGCGGGTTCTGCCAGGCCGGTGAATTAGAAGCAACAGTCCTCGCCACAGGCTTGGGAATGGCCACTGGCACGGTGGTCGGCTGCGCAACAAGTGACTGACCTCCGCAGAACGCGAGCGAGGTCAGCAGGAGGTGAACTGAAGCGCGGTTCATGTGTTTCGGGCAACGAAGAAGAAGATGGACAGACATAGTACGACGTTGATACCGATATTGAGCAACGCGACCCATTGTGAGCCCTCGCGGATGAGCAGAAAGTTCTCGTAGCTGAAGGTGGAGAAGGTGCTGAAGCCACCGCAGATGCCCACCGCGATGAACGCGCGCAACGCGGGCCGGTCCTGGAAGTGGGCCTGCCAGCGCAGGATCAGCCAGGCCAGGATGAAGGCGCTGAGAACGTTGGCCAGCAGCGTGGCCCAGGGGAAGGCACTGCGGATGTCGAGGGCCACAAGCAGCCGGGTGATGCCGAAGCGCATGAGGCTGCCAATACCTCCGCCTAGGAAGACCGCGAGCCAGATGATCATGTCCGGTGGAGGCGCTGATGAAGGAGAAGGAAGAGGCGGAATGCGATCAACCCCACAAGCGCACCGTACAGCGCGCCCACGATCACGTCGCCAGGATAATGCACACCGATGTACACGCGGCTATAGGCGATGAGCGAGGCCCACATGAGAAGCAGTACGGCTGACCAGACCGGCCGCCACTGTAGCACGCCGATCATGAACGCGGCAATGGCGAAGTGATTGGTGGCATGTGAGGAGACGAAGCCGAACTGGCCACCCATGTACGGTTTCCCATCAGGTCCGTTCAGCAGGTGCACCAAGCCCACCAGATCCTGCGCATGGCTGGGCCGAAGGCGTTGCACGGTGTTCTTGAACAGGATCACCGAACCGGTGTCCGTACAGAGGATCATCAACGCGCCCACCGGGAGCGACCACCACAGACCACGCCAGCCCCATCGCACCTTGATCAGCAGCAGAAAAAGCACATAGGTCGGGAGCCAGAGGCGTAGATCGCTCACATACCACATGACGCTATCGAGCGCCGGTGAAT
>JBKJNF010000048.1:0-11136 GCA_046596155.1 Flavobacteriales bacterium
ACGGCAACGCCAGCACGGCCAACGATACGTGGAGTGCGTCGTGCGCATGTGGTGGCGTTGCCGTCATTGCACGCGGACCCTGGCAGTGCGCTTCCGCCCACAATGCCTAGGCAGTCGAGTTGCTGCCCCACACAAACACACGACGTGTTCCAGGTGTCGTTGCCTGTGGCTGCATTGCCATCGTTGCACGGTGTGCCCGGCAGCGCGCTTCCCCCCACATTTCCTAAGCAGTCGGGCGCACTTCCGCTGAGCGTCACCTGTCCGATGACACCGAGACTCAGGTTGTAGTAGGAACCGCTCGGGGTGACCTCGAGTTTTAACGCGCGCACCATGTATCGGATTGTGCCGGACTGGCCAGTGACGTCATCTTGGAAGGAGAGCCCCGTTACCGCATTTGTGGTACGTCGCTGCCAGGCCTGTGTACCATTGTCGTAGCGGTACACATGGTACCCGATGACCGGATCAGTGCTCGCACCCCAGGCCACGTTCACCGTGGTGCTGTTCACCTGCGTGCAACTGATGCCGGCAGGCGGGCGAATGATCGACATGCGTAGCGATGGATCGCCCAGCAAAGCAATGTGCACGCGGGCAGGGCTTTCACCGGTGGGGTCGTAGTGCCCCGTGTTGTTCATCGTCATCCATGCACCATAGCCGATGTTCTCGCCCAGCCCCATGTGGTGAAGCACCCAATTCGGCCTGCCGGCCCATGCCGTCGTGAGGATACGGCCGGTGGCCAATGATGCGCGCATGAAGTCGTCGGGGCGGTCGAAGTCGCCGAAGTAGCTGCCGATGAGCATACTGAACACGCCCTGCAAGTTGCTCGACGCGAACGCCGCAGACGTACCGATGCCATTGCAATTGTCCCACCATCCTCCACCGCACCCATAGCTCCACATGTAACTGCCCGCGCTCATTGACGTGAAGTAGTCGACATCGGAGATGTTCGTATTGCCCACCAATGGCGAAAAGCCGCGATAGCCGTTCTGTGCGAAGGCATCCACCATGCCCTGGAAGTTGTCATCCACCAGACCCCGGGCCTGAGCGGTGTAGTTCTTCACCTTCCAATCATGGAGCTTGTTGAAGTAGTTCACCAAGAGTGCGAGCTCACTTTGGCCCATTGCCGGCATATTGGCGAAGTCGATGCGGCCGACCTGCAGTTCTACCGCGCCTGGTATGTTGGACTGGTCGAACTTGTTGTCCCCGGGTTGATTGTAGTTGCGGCTGTCCTGGCTTTGCGTGGAGTTCACGGTGTTGTCCGTCCAGGTCCCGTTCATCTCCGCGTAGTACGTGTCCGCCGGCCAAGCCCCCACGTGATCTCCGTGGCCATCGGGCGCCAACTGCCCGGAGTAAGGCACCACCACATGACCCACAATGAAAACCGCTTTTACGTTGGTGGGGTCGGCGTTGTAATCCGCCTGGATCACACTGCGCACGGCCTGAGGAGGACCCGTGCGAGGCACATCGTGCCGGATCATCGACCAACCATCCGCCTCCAGATCGGTCATCAGCAAAGCCAGCTGCGGAGCCAACGACGCGCTCAGCGTATTATCAACGAGGAGGATCAGTTTGCCCCTGCTTTCTGTCATAGGCACCTGAATGCCTGAATTGATATAGCAATAACCGGTGCCGAGGTTCAGTGTGTACCGGAGAATGCGGTATTCATAATTGACACCGACGGTTACGGTATTATCGACCCAGGATAAGGCGGTGGCGGGCAATGTGGCCAACGGATTTCCCCAACTGGTGCCACCTTTCAACTTCCGCCAGATCTGGTAGCCCGAAACGTTGGTCCAGCCCGGCCAATTGAAGGTGATCTGCGGTGGGCTGGGCTGAACGGTGGCCGTGGCCAACACACTACGGTCATAGCTCTGTCCAAGCATCTTGCCGTGGCCCAAGAAAGCCAGGACCACCAAAAGGAACCATCGGACAAGAACCGTACGCGTGTGAAGCATCTTGGAAAGAGGCGCCCAAGTTAGGAGGTAATGGGTTTTCACACCTACGGGCCTGGTCGGTCGTCCTTCTGCCTCAATTGCCTGTTTTCCAAACATTACTATTCCCGCCGTTCCTTGCAATGTGAACAGCTCGATGTTGGGCGCGTTGGTAACTTCGATCACTAATACCCTGTGAACTTTCAGACCTTCGCTTCCGATGGAAAATACTTCTCCCCCTTCATCCTATCGGGGCGGGAACATTTGCTGTTCACATTCAATAGACCCGCACCAGCTTGATAGCTGACCGCCGTATGGATAACCGCTCTCCCACAAACGTCCTCGCTTTCTTTGAACAGAACATCACTACCCGACCTGAAGCGGTCGCGCTTCAGCATGGAAAGCTGAACTGGAGCTACTCGGCCCTTGCACAGCGTCAATTGCGCATTGCGCTAAAGCTTGCAGAAGCCAGTGCCGGACCGGGTCGTACAGTTGGCATTTGCTTGGAGCGATCTCCGGCGCTTATCATATGCGTCTTGGGCATCCTGCGAACTGGTGCAGCGTATGTACCCATCGACCCCACCTACCCCGCTGATCGCATTGCCCTTATGCTGGAGGATGCCGCTCCACCTGTCGTGATCACCGACAAGGCGCGCCAACACCTTTTTATAGGATCCGCTGCCCACGTGCTGTTGATCGAGGACATCGATCTGGAAAACGGTCCGCTATTCGAAGGTCCGTGCCCCGCTACATCGGATGACCTATGCTACGTGCTCTTTACCAGCGGCAGCACCGGACGCCCGAAAGGGGTGGCCATGCACCACGCACCGCTGATCAACCTGATCAAGTGGCAGGTACGTACCTCTGTGTTGAAGGAGGGCGACCGCACCCTGCAGTTCGCGCCGATCAGCTTCGACGTCAGCTTTCAGGAGCTCTTCACCACGTTCGCACAAGGCGGCACGCTCGCGCTCATCACCGATGAGGACCGACTGAACAGCACGCAGCTCTTACGCAAGATCATCGCGCAGAAGATCAACCGCATCATTGTGCCTTTCGTTGCATTGCAATACTTGGCCGAGGCAGTGGAACGCACGGGCGAAGTGCCCTCTTCGTTGAAGGAGGTCTTCACCAGCGGCGAGCAATTGAAGATCACACCCGCCGTCGCGAACTTCTTCAAACAACTTCCGGGGTGCCGCTTCTGCAACCAATACGGACCTACGGAAGGTCACGTCGTCAGCGAGCTGGAGTTGAAGGGCGATCCTTCCGCCTGGCCCGCACTGCCCAACATCGGCAAGGCCATCGACAACGTGACGCTCTTGGTGCTCGATGAGGAGATGATGTCGGTGAGGAAGGGCGAAGAAGGCGACCTCTACCTCGGGGGTGCGTGTGTTGCGACCGGCTACATCGGTCGTGACGATCTCACAGCAGAAAGATTCCTCGCGGATCCGTTCGAACCAGGTGGAAGACTTTATAGGACGGGTGACCGCGCTGTTGAACTGCCGAACGGGGAGATCGATTACAAAGGCCGGATCGATGGACAGGTGAAGGTGCGCGGCTATCGCATCGAACTCGGCGAAGTGGAAGTGGCGCTGGAGAAACACGCGTCCATTGAACAAGCCGTTGCCAGCGTGCGTGAAGACCGTCCCGGTTTGAAGCGTCTGGTCGGCTACTATGTCGCGAAGAAGGATGTCAGCGTGAACGATCTGCGCAAGCACCTCGCTTCGCTCCTCCCCGCCTACATGGTGCCATCCGCCTTCGTGGCGGTGAAGGAATGGCCACGAACGCCCAGCGGCAAGATCGACCGCAAGGCATTGCCCGCGCCGGATGTGGAACGTCCCGAACTCGATGTCCCGTTCGCAGCGCCACGGACCGAGGTGCAGAAGACGCTGGCCAACGTGTGGGCGGATCTGCTCAGCATCGATCGCGTAGGCATCGACGACAACTTCTTCGACCTCGGTGGGAACTCGCTGCTTAGTATCCAATGCGTCGCGCAGCTCGAAGGTCATGGCTTGAAGCTGCCGATCGTGAAGCTTTACCAACATCCGACGATCCGCGCGTGCGCGGCCTTTCTGGAAGGTGATGCCAACGCCAAGTCACCAGCGGAAATGGCGAAGGCCCGTTTGCTGGGTCGTCGTGATGCGCCCTTACGGGACATCGCCATCATCGGCATGAGCGGCCGTTTCCCTGGCGCTGAGAACGTTGAAGAACTCTGGAAGAACCTGCTCGCGAAGAAGAACAGCATCACCAATTGGTCGGTCGATCAGATCGACGCAAGCGTTCCTTCCGAACTGCGCAATGACCCAGATTATGTGAAGGCCCGCGGTGTGATCACCGATGCCGACAAGTTCGATGCGGGCTTCTTCGGCGTGAACCTCCGCGTAGCAGCTTTGATGGATCCGCAGCAACGCGTGTTCCTCGAAACAGCATGGGGCGCGCTGGAAGATGCTGCCTATGATCCAGCGCAGTTCGATGGCCTTATTGGCGTGTACGCCGGGATGGGCAACAACACCTACTTCACCCGCAACGTCATCGGTCACCCCGAACTCATCGAACAGGTCGGTGACTTCGCAGTGATGACCGCCAACGAGAAGGACTACATCGCGACACGTCTCGCGTTCGAGTTCGACCTACACGGTCCAGCGCTGAGCATCCATACCGCCTGCAGTACGTCGCTTGTGGCGATCGCGCAAGCGTACAAAGCACTGCGCGAAGGTGAGTGCGACATGGCGTTGGCCGGTGGCATCGCACTCACCGTGCCGTTCAACAGCGGCATCGTGTACAACGAGGGCGGCATGTACAGCCCTGACGGCAGCACTCGCACCTTCGATGCACAAGGCAAGGGTACGAGCTTCAGCGATGGTGTCGGCATCATTGTGTTGAAACGCCTCGACGATGCCATCCGCGACCATGACCACATCTACGCGACGATCATCGGTGCCGCGCTCAACAACGACGGCAGCGACAAGGCCAGCTTCACCGCACCCAGTGTGCGCGGGCAGGCCGAAGTGATCGCCATGGCACAAGCCGATGCCGGTGTGACGCCTGATCAGATCACGTATGTCGAAGCACACGGTACCGCTACTCCGCTCGGTGATCCCATCGAGGTGGAGGCGCTAACGCTCGCGTTCAAAAGCAATGTAATATCGAGCGTAGTTGCCGCGCAGCATTGCGCGATCGGCTCCATCAAGTCGAACATCGGACACTTGACGGCCGCGGCTGGTGCTGCAGGTGTGATCAAGACCGCCCTCGCGCTGAAGGAGGAGACCATTCCAGCGAGCATTGGCTTTGAGAAGCCGAATCCGTCGATCGACTTTGCGAACAGTCCGTTCCGCGTAGCACAGGACACGATCGCATGGCCACGTGCGGCCACACCGCGCATGGCTGGCGTGTCCTCGTTCGGCGTGGGTGGAACGAATGCGCATGTGATCCTCTCGGAAGCGCCGGTAGCCAAGACTTCCAGCACATCTCGCTCGAAGCAAGTGTATCTGCTCAGTGCGAAGAGCAAAACCTCGCTCGACGCCTTAACGGAGAACTTCCGCACGTGGTTAGAGACCCATCCGAAGGCCTCGCTCGCAGATGCAGCCCATACACTGCAGGTGGGTCGTAGACACTTCAAGCACCGTCGGCTGATCGTTGGTGGCGATCACGCGGAACTGATCGACGCCATCGCCAATAAGGACACCAACCTGATCGGTACTCGCGAGTTGCATAACTCCGCGCCCGGCGTGGTGTTCATGTTCCCCGGACAAGGTTCGCAGTACGTGAACATGGGACGTGACCTGTGCGAGAGCGAGCCCGTCTTCAAACAACACTTCGACCGTTGTTGCGCACTCTTCAGCAAGGAGCTCGACATGGATCTGAAAGACATCATCTTCCCGAAGGTCGGTGAAGAAGAGAAGGCTGCTGAGCAACTCAAGCAGACCATCTACACGCAGGCGTCGCTCTTCACCATGCACTACAGCCTCGCGAAGCTGTGGATGCATTGGGGCATCACGCCGGACGCGATGATCGGCCACAGCATCGGCGAGTTCGCTGCGGCTTGTCTTGCTGGTGTGTTCTCTTTGGAGGATGCCGTGAAACTCGTGGCCAACCGCGGCCGCATGATGCAGGAACTGCCCCGTGGCAGCATGCTCAGTGTGCGCGCTGCGGAAGAAGATGTCGCGAAGCGCCTGCCCGCGGGATGCAGCATCGCTGCGAACAATGGCCCGCTCTTGTGCGTGGTCAGCGGCCCGCATGAGGCCGTCGCGGACCTGCAAGTGGAGCTGGAGAAGGAAGGCATCACCTGCAAATTGCTCGTAACGAGCCACGCCTTCCACAGCCCGATGATGGACGCCATCGTTGCGCCGTTCAAGAAGGTGGTCGAAAGCGTGAAGATGAACGCGCCTCGCATTCCGATAGTGAGCACGGTGACGGCCCAATGGCTGAAGGACGAGGAAGCGACCTCAGCGACCTATTGGAGTGATCACCTGCGTGCCACGGTCCGTTTTGCGCAATCCGTGAAGTTCGCCTGGAGCCCTGGCTCGGAGGCCGGGGTAAGCGCGGATAGGGTCATGCTTGAAGTGGGACCACGTACCACTGCGACGACCCTTGCACGTCAACAGAGCAGCGATCCCAAGAAGCAGGCTGCTGTTGCTTCGCTAGGCGATGCTGCGGGCAATGGCAACGAACTGACCCACTTACTGAAAGCTGTCGGTGGCCTGTGGCAGAGCGGCCTGGTCATCGACTGGTCGACGTTCTACGAGAACGAAGAACGCCATCGGATCTCTCTGCCGACCTACGCTTTCGAGCGTGTTCGCCACTGGGTGGATCCCGTTCCCATGGTGGTGGCCGGTGGTCACGCCATCGCCAGCACATCCATTGAAGCTCCTGTGCCGGAGCATGTAGATGCGAACATCACTCCGAAGGATGCACTGATCGCCAGGATCAAACACTTGTTGGAGGAAAGCTCGGGGCTTGAACTGGCTGAGGTCAGCCCGGAGGAGACCTTCCTGGAAATGGGCCTCGACTCGCTGTTCCTGACACAGGTGGCCACTTCGCTCACGAAGAAGTTCGGCGTGAAGGTAAGCTTCCGACAACTGAACGAGGAATTACCGAACCTGGACAAACTGGCGGAGCATATCCTGCCGCATTGGTCGAGTGCAGGAGCAGAGGTCGCTACAGGATCAAGCGGCGGTGCGGTTGCCCCTGCCCTTGCACCTGCTCCTAACGCTTTCGAGGATGCCCCTGAACTGAAAAAAGTCTTCGGAGCACAAGCACGGATCAGCAAGGAGCGGGTGGACGACATGACTCCGCAACAGCGCGCGTGGTTCGACGCCTTCACCGATCGCTATGTAGCGAAGACCTCCAAGAGCAAGGCCTTCACGCAGGTGAACCGGCAAAAGATGGCGGACCCTCGTGTCGTCACTGGATTCAAGCCACAGACCAAGGAACTCATCTACCAAGTAGTGGTGGATAAGAGCTCGGGCTGCTACCTCACCGACATCGACGGCAACGACTACATCGACATCATCAGTGGCTTCGGCTCCTCGATGTTCGGCTACATGCCGGACTTCATCAAGGAGGCTTGTCACAAGCAACTGGAAGCAAGCGTGGAGATCGGCCCGATGCATCCGCTCGCGGCGGACGTATCGAACCTGTTGTGCGAACTTACCGGTGGTGAACGTGCTGCGGTGTGCAACACCGGATCCGAAGCCGTGCTCGGCGCCATGCGCATGGCGCGCACGGTGACCGGTCGCAGCTTGATCATCGCCTTCAGCGGCAGCTACCATGGCATCAACGACGAGGTGATCATTCGTGGTAGCAAGAGCAAAAAAAGCTACCCCGGTGCGCCCGGCATAATGCCCGAAGCGGTGCAGAACATGCTGATCCTCGACTACGGCACACCGGAAAGCGTAGAGATCATCAAACAGCGCTGTCATGAAGCGGCGGCCGTGTTGGTGGAACCCGTGCAAAGCCGCCGTATGGAATTCCGACCGGTGGACTTCCTGCGGGAGGTGCGCGCGATCACCACGCAGCACGGTGCGGCCTTGATCTTCGACGAGGTGATCACCGGCTTCCGCATGCACCCGAACGGAGCCCAAGGCCTGTTCGGTATCCAAGCGGACATCGGCACCTATGGCAAGGTGATCGGCGGTGGCCTGCCCATCGGTGCCATGGTCGGCAAGAGCGAATGGATGGATGCCTTGGATGGCGGCTACTGGAAATTCGGGGATGAGAGTGTTCCCCCGGCGGGTGTCACCTATTTCGCCGGCACCTTCGTCCGCCACCCCCTGACGATGGCCGCCGCGAAGGCCGCGCTACTGCATATGAAGGAGCAGGGCCCAGGCCTTCAGGAACGCCTGAACGATATGACCGGCGACATGGTCAAGCGCGTGAACGGCCTGTTCGACAAGTACCAGCTCCCCTACCGCTGGGTCACCTTCGGCAGCGCCTTCAAGACCAAGTATGATGAGAGCGTCAACTACACCGAGCTCTTCTTCCTGCTCATGCGCTATTACGGAGTGCATGTGCTGGATTTCCCACACTTCCTTACCACGGCGCACACCACGTCGGATGTGGAGATGATCATCGACGCGGTGGAGAAGACCTGCGTTGAACTGCGTGCGAGCGGCTTCATGCCGGAGCGTACCTACCCGATCGCCACGGTGAACAGCGTATTGAACGGACGGTCGCGAAAGCTGAGCGAACGCGTGATCAGCGCACTGGAGCCGCCTGTGCCACACGCGCGCCTCGGCCGTACCACTAAAGGCGATCCAGCTTGGTTCATACCCGACCCGAAAAGACAAGGAAAATACGTTATGCTGGTCCTTGACGAAGCGAACTCCTGACGAATGTACCAACGCACGTCCTCCCCGTTCCCGTTCATGCTTTTGACGATCAACTGATATGGAGACCTTCACACCGGAGACACAATTGCAAGCGGTAGAGCACGATCCCTTCGCGGGGCCTGCCATTGCCTGCACGGTGCCCAGTACCGAGCCGCAGCGCGAGGTGTTCATCGCCTCACGCATGGGCCGCGAAGCCTCCTGCGCCTATAACGAATCCGTTTCCCTCCTGCTCACAGGCCCGCTCGACCGAGCGGTGATGGAGCGCACAATGGCCTTGGTTGTGGACCGCCATGAAGGATTGCGTAGCGTGATGAGCGACAACGCCTTGCGCGTGATCGTGATGGAGCATATGGATGTTGAGCTCCGGTATACGGACATCAGCGATCGTTTGCGGGATGAACGGGAACGCGCACTCAAGGCGATCGCCGACGAGGACATGACCACGGCCTTCGACCTGATACAGGGTCCGCTTTTCCGTGTGCATCTGATCCGCACCGGGCCCGAAGAACATCTCCTGCGCCTGACCGGTCACCATGTGGTAGTGGATGGCTGGAGCCTGGGCATTGTCATGGGCGACATCAGCCGCAACTATTCGGCACTGGTCCATGGAAGACAACCCGATCTACCTCCCGCGATCCCGTTCAGCACCTATGCGCTGGCCATGGTCGACTTCGCGCATACACCTGAACACCGTGCCGTCCTGGACCATTGGCGCGCACAATACAAAGGGCCGCTTCCTCAGGTGGATCTTCCCACCGACCGACCACGGCCCAAGCAGAAGACCTATCAGGGCGCGCGTGTGGACATGGAACTGGAGCCTGCACTGATCCGCGGGCTGAAGGAAGTGGCCACGCGCAGCGGTAGCAGCTTCGTAACGACCTTGCTCACCGCCTTCGAACTGCTGGTCTACAAGCTCACTGGCGACCCCGATGTGGTGGTCGGTCTTCCCGCCGCAGGCCAGAGCGACATGGGCATGAAGGACCTGGTAGGGCATTGCGTCAACCTGCTTCCCTTGCATAGCCGGATCGACGATGAACGACCCTTCCTCGACCATCTGAAGGAACGGCGTGGTGCGGTGCTGGACGCCTATGAGAACCAGCGCATCACGTTCGGAACGTTGGTGCGCGAGCTGAAGGTACCGCGTGAACCCGGACGCATCCCCTTGGCACCTGTGGTGTTCAACATCGACATGAACATGGACGATGGCGTACAATTCGAGGGACTGCGCCATCGCTTCATCAGCAACCCGAGGAAGTATGAGAACTTCGAGTTGTTCCTGAACGCCACGGGAAGCACGGCCTCGGAGCATGGCTCGGTGCCACATCTCACGCTTGAGTGGAGCTATAACACCGATCTGTTCGACGCGAGCACTGTTCGCGGCTGGCATGAGGAATTGGCGCGCATCATTGCTCGGATCAACGCGCGTCCCTCGGACAGCGTGTCCACCATCCTCGGGGATGTGAGCGCGAGCACGAACACACTGCCGCCAGCTGACTGGTACGGCACGGCTGTGCCCTATCCCCGTGAGAAGAGCGTATCGCAGCTCTTTGATGGAACAGTCCAGGCATTCCCTGCAAAGACCGCGCTGATACATGGGTCCGTGCATATGACCTATGCCGAACTTCAGCAGCGGGTGCTGCAATTGGCCCATGTGTTAACGGCCAATGGTGTACAGCGCGGCGATCTGGTAGGGCTTTGTTGCGAGCGGGATCCCTCGATGGTGATCGCACAACTGGCCATCATGCGATGCGGCGGAACCTTTGTACCCATCGATCACACCTATCCGACGGAACGACTACGTTTCCTCTTCGATGATACCGGCATACAGGTATTGCTTTCAACCCCGACCATTTCCGCCGGCCTGCCGGAACATGGCGCACGTGTGGTGCCTTTGGAGCTGGCGACATCCGCCGCAGGCGCACTTCCGTTCGAACCGCAGGATGCTCCGGAGCTTCCTGCGTACATCATGTACACCTCCGGATCCACCGGCAGGCCCAAAGGCGTGGTGATCCCGCACCGGGGCATCCTGCGCTTGGTGCGCGACCAGAACTATGTGGACTTTGGGCCGGACCTGGTGATCACGCAATTGTCCAACGTCTCCTTCGATGCCTCCACCTTCGAACTGTGGGGCGCGTTGTTGAACGGTGGCACGCTCGTACTCCAAGAACAAGCAAAGCCCACGCTGGCGGAGATCACCTCTACGATCGAAAAGCACGGTGTGAACACCATGTTCATCACCACGGCGCTCTTCAACCTACTGGTGGATGAACAACTGCCGAAACTGAAAGGCCTGCGCACGATCCTCACCGGCGGCGAAGTGATGTCGCTGACGCACATCCGCAAGGCCCTGGCGATGCTGGGCCCTGGGGTGATCCACAACA
>JBKJNF010000060.1:0-5303 GCA_046596155.1 Flavobacteriales bacterium
CCTCCGGACTGGCTGCATAGAGCATGCCGCGCGTGCTAAGTCCCAAGCCGAACAACACCGGTGGAAGCATGGGCAGCACACCCAGCACGATCAACCAAAGCACGCGCTCCAACCGCAGTTCACGCCGATGGCTTACAAACACCAGCAAGGCCAGCACGCCAAGCAGCGCGCACCAGACGATCAACACGGACAACAACGCGTACACGGCCAACGCCATGGCCACCAAGCAGAGGATCAGGTCGCGCTGCCTATACTCACGCGCATAGCGGACCAGGTGGTACACGGACATCATTACGAACGCAACGCCGAGCGCATAGCCACGTGCAAGTGCAAAGAAGTCCAGCAGAAAGGGCATGCCCAGCAACGCGCCCCAGAAGCACCAGCGCACAAGGCGCGTAAGGAACCACTCCCCGCATCGCCAAGCGTACCAAGCATAGAGCGCGAAGGCGAACAGGCTCCACATACGCAATACGAAAAGGCTTGCGCCCAGCAGCTGCGCACCGATGTACATCAGCACGGTGTGCAGCATGTGGTTGCCCACATCCCACGGCCCGGTGAACCAGAACAGCTCGCCGGGGATCACCATTAGCTGGTAGGCCCGGGCTTCGTCGTGCACCATAGGCACCAGCGCGGCACGCAACAAAAGGTACACGAAAAGAAGGAACGCAACACCGGCGAACAGGCGACCGTCCTTGCGCGTGTCTGCCGTCATGGGCTGATCAGGAACGCTTGCGCACGGTACGCTGCTCGATACGCTTTTCGTAATGAACGCCTTGGAAGATCCGGTGCACGAAAATGCCCGGTGTGTGGATCATATCCGGATCCAAGTCGCCCGGCTCGACCAGCTCTTCCACCTCGGCGATGGTCACGCCTCCGGCCATAGCCATAACGGGATTGAAGTTGCGCGCCGTGGTCTTGTACACCAGGTTGCCATGCCTGTCCCCCTTCCACGCTTTTACCACGCTGAAGTCGGAGCGCAACCAGTGCTCCATCACATACATCTTGCCGTGGAACTCGCGGGTTTCCTTGCCCTGCGCCACTTCGGTGCCGTAGCCCGCTGGGGTGAAGAAGGCCGGGATGCCTGAGCCCCCCGCGCGGCAGCGCTCGGCCAATGTGCCCTGCGGGATCAATTCCACATCCAGTTCCCCGCTCAGCATCTGCCGTTCGAACTCCTCGTTCTCGCCCACGTAGCTGCTGATCATCTTCTTGATCTGCCGTGTCCTCAGCAAAAGACCCAGACCGAAGTCGTCCACGCCCGCGTTGTTGCTGATGCAGGTGAGGCCCGTCACCCCACTGCGCACCAAGGCCGCGATGCTGTTCTCCGGAATGCCGCACAGGCCGAATCCTCCTACCATCAAGGTCATACCATCGCGGATTCCTGCAATGGCCGCGTCGGCGTTCGCCACGATCTTGTTCATGTGATCCATCCCGGTTCATCGGGACAACGAATGTAGCAGGGAGGCCGTAAGCGCAGACCAGGTCGGCTGCCATCACGCTTTGCCGCGAGGGTGAGCCGGAAAATGGGAAGAACGGTCAGCGGATCACCGTGACGTAGCCCATCTGCTCATGCTGCTCGTGCGTGATGCCTTCGTTCAGGCGCACGCGGAAGGCATACACACCCAGCGGCGTGGTTCCTCCATCCCAGGCCATGTGCGGGTCGTTGCTCGTGAAGATCACGCGACCCCAGCGGTCGTAGATCTCCAGTTCGAAGGTCTCGAGGTCGATCACGTTGCCCCATGGCTGCCACACGTCATTGATCCCATCGCCGTTGGGGCTGAAGGCATTCGGCGCCCAGTAGGCATAGTCCTGCTCAGCCAGGTGCGCAATGATCGTATCGGACTCGTAGAACGTCACTTGGATGTCCCGACGGGTGCTGTCGTTGGTGTTGGGCAGGTTGTGCTTCACCTCCCAGTATTTGAAGTCGTAGAACATGTTCGGTGCCACCAGCAACGGTAGCGGAACGCCCTCGGGCACAGGTACGGATACCGGGAAGCTGTTATAGGTGATGCCATCGAACGTGATGGCGGCCTTGTTCTGTGGGTCGGTCATCAGCACCACTTCATACTGGATCGGCGGCGTGAAGTGTGCGATGATGGTGTCCGTACTGGTGAACATGAAGTTCACCATCGAGTCGGTCATGCTGGGCACGAAGGTGTGGTGTAAGGCCTCCCAGTGATCGAAGCTCCAGCCGCTCTCGCTCAACGCTTGCAGTTCCGTATTGATCGCCCCGTAATACACGCCCTGGAATGGATAGCTCGGCAGCACGGCGGAATTCACCTGGATGCGACCGCTTAATGGCGGCTCCACTTTGAACACCACGTTGTACGGACCTTCCAGCTGGTAGCAATCCACCAGACCTAGTTGTGTAGTGATACAACGCGCATCGATGAAGTTGCGCAGCACCTGCACGTTGGCCTGCCATGTGGCCATGTTGGTGCCCCAGCGTGCACACTGTGCGGGCATTTCCGGCGTGGTCATCGCCAGCAGGCTGTCCAGCAGGTGGTTCATGTTCGCACAACTGAACGTCGTGTTCCCCAGATCGATGTAACGGTTCACGTAGTAGTCGTGCACCATCTGGTTCTCCGTGATCAGCTTGTTCAGGATCAATGTGTGACCCTGCCCGCCGGGGTCGCCTAGGTTCTCCACCGTACAGGGGTCCGCGCCCGCACTTTGGTCCGGGATGCCGGTGAAGTTGCCATAGTGCCCGAAGGTGGCGTCCTCGTCCCACAAGGCATAGCCCCACTTCTTGTGATCACCGGTCGCGTCGAGGCCCTTCCACCAGATGGTGTTCCAGTTCAGCCAATCGGCGCACACCACATAGCTGTTCAAGCAGAAGTAGTCGATGAGGCTCTTCCAGTTGTAGCGAGCGTCCACATACGCGAAGGCCGTGGGGTCCCCCATATTGTTCCCGTTGATGTATCCCAGCAACGCGTTCCAATCGTTGGAGGCCGCAGCACCACCGAACTCGTTCCACGTACCGCCCCAGGTCTTGATGCAATACAGGTTGTTCGCATCCTGTCCGTAGTAGTACTTCGTGAAGTCGGCATCATCCACCTTCTCGCGCATGTCGTACACGCCCCAGTACTGACCGTTCATGTACAGCACACAGGGCTCGTAGCTCCGTTCGTCCAAGTGCAGGTCACCGGTCTGACTGAGCGCTTGCACATACGGATCGCGGATGTGCGCAGGCTGGCCGGGGCCGAAGGGACAGTTGTCGCCGGCAAGCGCTTTGATGATGAGCCGTTGGTACTTCTGGCGCGACTTCCCGCGGAAGATGGGATAGTGGATCGCATCGTTGTACCCCGTTTGGTCACGCGTGATGTAATCGAAGCCGCGTTGATCATACGCCCAGCTATCCTGCCCATGCTCGTTGAAGGTCCCGGTTGCCTCATCGCGCAACAGACCGTCCGGTCCGAAATACTCGAATGAACCAAGCGGTTGGATCTGGTTGCCGCCCAACAGACTGGGCAGTTCATCATCCGCAATGCTCAGCACAGCCACGGTGTGCGGACTGTTGATGAAGTACGTATTGGTCTCGATGAAGCTCGGCGGCACGCCCGGTGTGTTGCTGAAACAGACCGCGCGCACCACGGTGGTGGAGGCCACGTTGATCGGACCGGCATAGGCGGTGGACGTGGCCGTGGGTTTATTGCCGTTCAGCGTGTACCGAATGGTGGCACCCGCCGGTCCTGTGATAGCGACGGCTTGCGCCGCACCGTAGAAGCCGGCGCCGGGGCTCAGGGTGGGGCGCGCGACGTATTCGAGGCTGGCCGGTCCGTTGGCCGCGTTGGGTGTTGGCGTGGCCATCAAGGACCATGCTCCGGAACCATCGGGAACGCGACCGCGGCTCTGGTCCTCCTTGGTGCGCAGGGTGATCTGGTAGTCGTCGATGATCGTGGCGCCGGGGTTGCTCAGCACCACATGATCGCCCGAGGTCTGATTCAACTTAAAGTTGGTGCTGTAGTAGCCGCCGAAGAGGCCGTTCCAGGTGGAACACAACACCACCAAGCGACCGTTGGCCGCAATGCTCGCGCCGGCCGGAAAGGCCCACTTCGTGTTCTGCGCGGGATCATCACTGAGGTACCAACCCGCAAGGTTCACCGAGGTGGCCGTGGTGTTGAGGAGCTCCACCCAGTCCTCCTGCTGCGGGCTGCCGTCGATCGGATGGCTTACCGTAAGGCCGTTCATGTTCGACACGCACACCTCGTTCAGCACCACCTGGCCCGTGGCGTTCGCCACCACAGCCATCAAGAGCGCGCTGGCGAGCGACTTGGACAAGTTCATTCGGGGTAGCTTCACGGCAGGCAAGTTAACGCAGCGTTATCCAAGGGAACACCCTGAATGCGTGATGGTTCGCGCCATTCGCGGTGCGTTATTGGAGACATACGTGAACATGACGTGATCGGCGTGTGATCCGATGCCTGAGGCCGGTCCAACGCCTTATCCCTTGGCGTTCAGGTCCTGGCCACCGTACCAACCCGTGTCTATGTCCAGCAATAGCTTGGTGTGCAGGGTGATCTGGCCCACGTGGTAGCTGAAGTGCTCCACCACATGGATGACGATGGCCGTACCTGTCTCCCGGAAGCCCTGTACACCCCAGGTGCGTTCCAGATCATGCTCACCCAACCCCTGGATCACCTCGAAAGCTTGGGCCAGCGTGGCGTCCAATTGCTCCAGTAACAAGCGCGTATCGATCGGACCCTGCTCCGCGAATTCGTTGTTCCGGTCGCGCTGGTCGGGCCGCGCACCCAATGTGCTATTGATCCACTGGCCCACGTTGCCCGTGAGATGCAGCACCAAGTTCCCTACGCTCACGGTGTGGGCATTGGGCCGATGCCAGAGCTGCTCGTTCGTGAGCCGCTTCACGCAGGCATGTATGCGTTCCTGCCCCTCGCGCAGGCGACGTAGGCATTCGGCGGTGAGTTGGTCGTGGAGTTCGGGCATGCCGAAAAGTAGAACAGCGGCCCCAAAGGACCGCCGTTCACGCATGATAGAGCTTTCACCACCCCGGCCCGTGGGCCGGAACGAACACATCACGCTGCTTTCTTCTGCTCTGCTGTGGCGGCCTTGTAACCGCTGCCGATGTACTTGTCCAGGAACTTCTCCATGGCGTTGTAGAAGTCGAAGCGGTTCTCCTCATTGTGGAAGCCGTGTCCTTCGTTGTCCTTCACCATGTACTCCACTTCGATGCCGCGCTTCTTCAACGCATCCACCATCTGGTCGCTCTCGTGGATGTTCACACGCGGGTCATTCTTCCCCTGCGCCACGAACAGCGGGCATTTGATCCGCTCGGCGAAGAACAC
>JBKJNF010000038.1:0-4659 GCA_046596155.1 Flavobacteriales bacterium
ATTCAGAGGAGAGGGACGCGCTTGAAATGGCCTCTTGGCCTATCGAAGCCGATCGCAAGGCCTTCCTCAAGAAGCTGAGCAGCTTCGAAGATCCCTACCACCGCGACGAGGTCTATGTGGTGCGCAACAGCATGCGACGCTAAAGACCCTAGTTAATTTGACCGGTGCAAGGGGCCCTCGGGCCCCTTGTTCGTTCCCTTCATGGCCGTGTGTGCCGAAGGCCATCAGAAAAAGGGGATCAGCTCCTGCCCGTTGCGATCACTTCGGCCAGCGCACGGGCACCAGCACCTCATTTCGGCGGCCCACCAGTTGCCAGGGCGGATCGTACCCGAGGTAGTTCACCTCGCCCGTTACGATCAGCCCTTGCCGTTGCACGGCATCCAACAGTTCGCGCTTCTTCTCCGCCATCAGCTCATCACTAAGGAAACCACCAAAGCGAAGCACGGCCGCAAACTCCTCCGCGCGTGCCGCAATGCGCACACTGGCATCGCTCGGCGCTGGAAGCGAGGACGTATCCCTGTCGCTGGGCATAACGAAGCTCATGCGCATGCCGGCTGTTCCTTTTTCCATGCGCACAGGTGCGGTCATGGCGATCTTCTCCCCCTCCTCGTTCCTGCCAAAGATGTACCCAGCAAGACGCCGGAAACCGTTCGAAGAAGCGGCTTGATACGTCGTGTCGTTCATTTCCACCATGGCCAAGATGGAACTCGGATAATGGCGGATCTCTAATGCACCGAGCCGCGCTATCTCAATGCACGCCTGCTGTTCGGTCCGTGTGGTGCTCACGCTCGTAAAGATCTGAAAGGCGATGATAAGGGTAAGTACGACAAGCAGGATGATCGCGAAGGCCTTCATGATGCACAATGAACGATCGGCCTACGCTTTGGTTCGCGCTGCGCAACGCTTGAAGCCGGGTGCGGTTCTGGTATCTTTGGTACCTGATGACCTCCCTTCCCCTACTCTCCTCAGGCATAGAAGCTCCGGCCGCTCCGCTGATCGTTGAGCCCGTTGAACCCGCCTTGCTCAGCGAACTGATCGCCGAACTGGATGAGCGCGGGCAGGTCACCGTGCGCTGCCGTTTCACCAGTGACCAAGGGGACCTGATCCGCATCTGGCGCAGCACCTTTCTGGTGTGCTACCACACGGGCCACCGCAGCGAGCTCGTGCATGCTGAAGGGATCGCCTACGCGCCAGAATGGATGCCCGTTCCGCAGAACTCGCCAATGGAGTTCACGCTCGTGTTCGCTCCCCTGCCGCGCGATTGTGTGGTGTTCGATCTGATGGAAGTGATACCCCAACCTGGCGGCTTTCACGTACCAAGCATCGCGCGTAATCGTCGCGACCTGTATCACGTGGATGTTTGATCGGGCGGATCGCCCCGAACTTCCGGCCGCGAGAACGTTACTTCTTCTCGATCAGGTCCATGCCGCATTTGGGGCATTTTCCGGGTGCGTTGCTCACGACATCCGTATCCATGGAACAGGTGTAGATCGCAGCGGCCATAGCGTCAGGTGCCATAGCAGGTAACATCGTGGCCGTAGTGTCCTTCCCTTTCATGTCGCTGCTGCCTTCTGGCTCATTGGCACAACTGGTGAGGAGCAGCAGGCAAAGGGTGAGGGTGAAAAGGGCGGTCTTTTTCATGGTGTTGATCGCTGTTGGCCGGTTGATCCGGTCCACCAAAGATGCACAACAGGATCGATCCGCACGATCGCTATCTTCTCCGGGACGAAGAAGGAACAATTGATGTCAGCAGCCTGAAACCTGGGGCATATCTCCTGCGCCACAGCTGCCGTGGAACACCGAAGCAACCGCGCTTCGTCGAACGCCAGGCAAGGCTGAGCGATACGCTTGAGCCATGAGAAAGCGGACGGCTGCGGCCGTCAGCTATCTGAAGATCGCCGAATGCACCACGCCATCGGTGCCACAATGCCCCCGGTACATTCCGCTGCAATTGAAGTCGAGCACAATGTTGCCGTTGCGATCGATGGCGATCAATCCGCCATCACCGTCCAGCAACGGCAGCTTGCGGTGCACCACTTCACGCACGGCATCCGCGAGTGAAAGGCCCTTGTACTCGAGCAACGCGCTGACGTCGTACGCTGCGACCGCACGCAGAAAACTCTCGCCATGGCCTGTGCAACTTACCGCACAGGTACCGTCGTTCGCATAGGTGCCAGCGCCGATGATCGGGCTATCACCGATGCGTTGGAAACGTTTGTTCGTCATGCCGCCTGTACTGGTGGCCGCGGCGAGGTGGCCATGCAGATCAAGCGCCACCGCGCCAACGGTGCCGAACTTCCGCTCCTTGCCTTCGGCGGGATCGTTGGAATGGTCCAGTTGATAGATGTCCGTGCCCTTGGTCTTCATCCACTGGTCGTAGCGGAACTGATCGAAGAAGTACTGATCATCCTCCAGCGGAACATGCTGCTGATGTGCGAACTCGAACGCGCCCATGCCAGTGATCAGCACATGCGGACTTTTGTCCATCACCAACCGCGCAAGGCCCACGGGGTTCTTCACATTGTTCACGCCAGCGACCGCACCGGCACGCAGCTGATGACCTTCCATGATGCTCGCATCCATCTCATGCTGTCCATCGGCATTGAACACGCTGCCACGGCCGGCATTGAAATGCGGGCAATCCTCCAGCACGCGCACCGCCGCTTCCACGGCGTCCAAGGAGGAACCACCGTCCTTCAGGATGGCATGACCGCGCCTCACGGCATCCTCCAAGCCCTGGCGATACGCCTGTTCCCGGTCGGGGGTCAAGTCGGCCTGCGGAATGGTACCGGCGCCTCCGTGCACGGCAATAGCATAGTTGTTCATCGGATCAAAATAAGCGCGGCGAATGTAGCGCGGGGCAAGAACCGAAGCCACGGACCAAGCACCCATCTATCATCACCAACGATCGGCGTTCCAACAACTCGCTCATCGTCCACCAGGTTTCGTGGTCCGATGCAGAAACGGCACAGCAACGCCCACCGCAGCACCCACCACATAGCCCACGATCACATCCGTGGGGAAGTGCCGACCGGCCTTCACACGCAGCAGGCCCATGGTGGCCGGTATGACAGCAGCACCGATCCACGTCGCGGTTTTCACACCGCGTGATGCGTCGCTGCCCTGCACGAGGGTGGCACAGCTGAAGGTGAGTGAAGCGGTGTTCGCCGTATGGCCACTCCAGAAGCTTAGATAAGCCTCGTCACTGTTCTTGTATTGATCGGGCACATCGATGTTGTAAACGAACGGACGCGGTCGACCCACGAGTTCCTTCACGATGCCGGTCAGCCCGTTGGTGATGAGGCTGGCCTCGGCCATGATCGCCACCGGCATCAGCGGACGATCGCCATCGCGCGTGACCACGGCAGCGGAGAAGGCCCCTAACGCGCTGGTGATCAGCAGCACATTGCTGGCGCGATGCGCACCTAGGTCCCATTGCCTCGTGGCGATGCGGTCGAAGGCGTTCACCGTAGATGGATCCGCAGGTAGCGTCAGGCGCGTATGCGAGCCCATGGACTGCAGCAGTCCGATGCCGTTCAGGCCGAGCCCGATCCCGGTCAATGTCAGTTCGCGGCCCAGCCGTAGATCCAGCGTTTGCTGTGCCTGGGCGAAGAGTACGCTTAAAAAGATCGGAAGCAGAACGGCCCGGCGCAAGAGCCCGGGCCGCGATGCAGTTCGTTCCGCTACGGCGATCATTCGCGGATCAGCACACCGTCGGCCATGAAGGTCCAGCTGGTGTCGGCGGAGGTGATCTTATCACACTCTTCTTTGCTCTGTCCGG
Source organism: Flavobacteriales bacterium (assembly GCA_046596155.1). Taxonomy (GTDB): domain Bacteria; phylum Bacteroidota; class Bacteroidia; order Flavobacteriales_F; family PHOS-HE28; genus PHOS-HE28. The sequence continues at coordinate 3,782 of JBKJNF010000038.1, forward strand.
CATCCTCGGCATAATGGCGCAACGTTGCCACATCGGTCACGTCCTTCAGCGCGTAGCCCGCGATCACCGCGTTCTTGCCCTCGAGGCCGCTCGTGGGGACAAAGAATCCGTAGTCGCGGAAGTGCACTTTCATGGTCTGGTCGCCGGCCATTTTCACGTCCATCCAGCAGCCTTTCTTCACGCAGCTGGTGATGATCTCGCAATCCAACTTCACGGGAATGGAATCCCCTGTGGCGGCTAGTTCGGCGAACCTAGCCATATTGATGGCGCCAGTGGCGTTAATGGTGTCGCCGTAAGACTTGTAGGCAGGCACCGCAGCGGGGGAGTCGGTGACAGCGGCCTTATCGCTGCTGCCATTAGGTTCATTGTTGCACGAAGCGATCACGGAAGCGGCCACTAAAAGGACCAGGATGTTCTTGTTCATGGGGTGAAGTGTATCGGGCGCAAAGATCGCATTTTGGATCGGTCATCGCGGGTGAAAGGTCATGCGGAAATGGTCGCACACAAGGTTTCCCCCTCCTCAAGCAGGAGGGGCAAGCGCCGGCAGGTCCGGCCGGCGATGGGGTGGTGACAACTTGGTTTTCCCCCTCCTCCCTGAGGAGGGGCGAGCGCCGGCAGGTCCGGCCGGCGATGGGGTGGTGACCTGTGGCACTGACACATAGGCGACGTGATTATGAGAAAGCAACCTATGCAACCACCGGAGGGACCACCCCGGCCTGCGGCCACCCCTCCTTTCGCCTCCTTCGTCGGCGTAGGAGGGGAAAAACCAAGTTTTCCCCCTCCTCCTTGAGGAGGGGCAAGCGCCGGCAGGTCCGGCCGGCGATGGGGTGGTGACCTGCTGCACTGACAAATACGCGACGTAGTTATGAGAAAGCAAC